>NZ_DASXJD010000018.1:0-17690 GCF_036497585.1 Actinomycetospora sp.
CCCCGCTGCTCAAGCGCCTGGAGAAGCAGGGCCTGCTGACTCGTCGTCGTCGGCCGGAGGACGAGCGCACCCTCGAGATCGCGCCGTCCGAGGACGGGCTGGCGCTGCGCGAGAAGGCGCGCGAGGTGCAGCGGGGGGTCGAGCTCGCCACCGGCCTGAGCGGCCACGAGCTCGCCGCCCTGCGCGAGCAGCTCACCGATCTCGACGCGCGCCTCCGGACCGCGACCGCCGTGCGCGAGGGCGGGGTCCGACCCCTCGGGCTTCAGCCCATGCCCGACGCCGCCAGCGGGTCGTAGCCGGGGGACAGGAAGAGCTCCTGGAGCTGGCGGCGGCGCACCCCGGTGTTGCTGCCCTCGATGACGGGGTACGCGAGCGCCTCCTGCAGGTACTCCACGAGCGGGAACCCCTGGTCGTAGGCGGTGACGCCGACGACCCCCACCAGCTTGTTGATCACTTCGACGGCCGTCTCGGACCCGAGGACCTTGGCGTGCAGGCCCAGCTCGAGCGCCGACGGGTGCCCGGACATGACGGCGTCGAGCGCGCGCCAGGACAGCAGGCGGACGGCCTCCATGCGGGCCTTGGCGTCGGCGAGGACGTCGGAGACCGCCTGGTGGCGCAGGATCGGCCCGCTCCCGCCGCGGGTCTCGTCGCGGGCGAAGCGGTACGCGACGTCGAAGGCGCCGCGCATGGCGGCGACCGCAAAGATGCCGATCGAGGCGCCGCTGGGCAGGAAGGCGTGGCGGGTCAGCTCGGCGCCCCGGCCCTCCTCCCCGAGCAGGTTCGCCACCGGGACGCGCACATCGTGCAGCCGGACCCGGGAGGTCAGGCAGCCGCGCAGCCCGGGGAGGTCGTAGTGCTCCTCGACCTCGAGGTGGCCCGCGAGGTGCTCCCGCTCGGCGACCAGGAGCGAGATCCCGCCCGGTGCCCGGCACACGATCGTCATGAGGTCCGGTCCGTCGCCGTCCCAGCCCGACAGGTGCGACGCCCAGGCCTTCGTCCCGTTGACCACGTAGTGGTCGCCGTCGCGCTCGGCGGTCGTGGTGATCCCGGTCGCGGGCGGCGCGGCGTCGAAGTTCGCGCTGCCCGCGGGCTCGCTGAAGGCCATGGCGGCGAGCGGGGCGCCGGAGTCGGCGAGGAAGGGCGCCACGAAGCGCCGCACCTGCTCCGGGGTGCCGGCCTCGTAGACCGGCATGAGGGCGATCAGCGGGCCGGCGAAGGAGATGGTGAAGTCGGGGCTCTGCGTCGCCCACTCCTCGATGAAGATCGCCGCGTCGACCCCGCTGCCGGCCGCGCCGCCCACGGCCGCGGGGATCAGGCCCTTGAGGAAGCCGTTCCCGACCGCCTTCTCGAACACCGGCCGGGCCAGCAGCGCGCGGGTCAGCGGGTCCGGCTCGGCCCGGACGGCGGCCGCGAGGTCGGCCAGGTACTCGGTCGCGAACCCCCGCGCACCGGCCTTGAGCGCCTCCTGCTCGGGACCCAACGAGAACGACACGGCCACGGCTGCACTCCCTGCTCGGCGACGACCTGAACGAACGTCGCCAGAGCGTCGTCGCGGGACCGGGCCCGCGTCTCGGCCGGACGTGCACCCTCGCCTGGCAGTTCGTGCAGCGGCCTTCACCCCTCGCCGGCGGGCAGGATCCGCGGCGGCCGCACCTCGCGGGGCGCGACGCCGAAGTGGCGGCGGAACGCCCGGCTGAACGACGTCGGGTCGTCGAAGCCGTGCGCCGCGGCCACCGCGGTGACCCCGGCCGTCGTCGAGGGGTCGGCCAGCACCGCCGCACACCGCTCCAGGCGCAGCCGCCGCACGGTCGCGGCGAAGGACTCATCGACGTCGGCGAAGAGGTGGTGCAGGGTGCGCGGCGAGACCGCGAACCGGCGGCAGACCGCCGCGACGGACAGGTCGGCCCCGAGGTGGCTTTCGACGTAGGCTCGCACGGCCGCGCGGGAGACCGCGCGACGCTGAACCGGGTCGGCGGCGCCCGGTGGCTCCACCGCCAGCGCCGCGGCGACCGCGGCCGCGAACGATCCGGTGAGGTCGCCCGCGCCCGGCGTCCGCGCCTCGAGCGGCCACAGCGCCTCCATCAGCGCGGTGACCGCCGCGCCGGCGCCCGTCCCGGGGACCGCCCGCCCGAGGGCGAGGCGGCGTCCCTGCAGCACGTCCGCGAGCGCGGCGTGGGGGAGCCGGTAGGAGAGCATCTGCCAGGGCCGGTCGAGGTGGAACCAGTAGGGCTCGGTGGTGTCGACCACCACGAACTGGCCGCGCTCCACCACCACGGTCTCGTCGCGCACCGTCGTCACGCAGCGCCCGTCGAGCTGCAGGTTGACGAAGTAGTAGGCACCGTCGGTCCGGGCGACGTCACGCGGCCCGTGGTCGGTGCGCTGGGGCCGGGCGCGTAGCCGGGCCCGGCTGAGCTCGGCGAGGGGCCGCGTCTCGACCTTGGCCGCGAACCCCTCCTCGTCGAGCGTGCGGTGCGGCGTCAGCGGCACGAAGGCCTGGCAGATGACCTCGTGCCAGTAGCCGAACTGCTCGCGCGGCGGGAGGGCCGCGATGTCCCACACCCCCACCTCGTCACCTCCCCGGTCCGCCGCGGCCAGTCCAGCGCACGCAGGTGACGACGGGGTCACGAGGTCGGTCACGAGGTCGGTCACGACGAGGCCGCGACCAAGTGCCCGCTGCCTCGTTGTCACGTCGTCGGAGCCCTGATCGACGCCCCCGACGGCGTCGTCGGGGGTGTCTTTCGCGAAAGGTCCGCGATGGTGCTGGTCGCACGTCTCGTCACCACGGCCGCCGCAGCCGGGGGGCTGCTGCTCGGCTCGGTGGCGCTCGGTGGGGGGATCGCGTCCGCGGCCCCGGCTCCCACGGCCCTGGTCCCCGCGTCCTGCGGGCAGACCGTGTCCGCGATGCCCGGGGACACGGTGAGGGTGACGCCGCGGGTCGGCGTGCCCCAGGACTACACGGTCGGGGGGGCGCCGGGCACGACGGCGCACATCCCGTCGTCGATGGCCCGCCCCGGGTGCGACGTGAACGTCCAGATGCTCGCGCCGCCGGTGTACTACGCCCCGGCGCCGGCCCCCGTCGCCGCGGCGCCCATGGCCGCGGCCCCGGCCGCCGCGCCGGGTGCGGTGGCTCCGGCCGCCGTCGGCCCGTGTGCGGCCCCGGCGGCACCCCCGCTCGCCGCGGCGGGCCCGGCTGCCGCCCCCGCCGCTCCGGCGCCCCGGGCCGCGGCGGCCGCTCCGGCGCCGAAGGCCTCGACCGCCCACTCCTCGCGCACGGCGGCCTCGTCGGATGCGGGTGCCCTCGGGGCGGCGGCGCCGTTCTCGCCGTCGCAGCTGCTCGCCCCGCCCCCCGCGGCGCCGGCTCCCGCGGCTCCGTCGGCCCCCGCCGACCCAGCGGCGAACGTCGTCTCGGCGAGCAACAACTCGGCGCTGCCCCCGGCCGACTCCTCCGGCGGCATGGGCGTCCCGGTGCTGATCGCGCTCATCGCCGGGACCGGCGTCGCCGCGATGGGCGTGCGGATGTTCCTGATGCGCCGCGGCAACGGCTCGACCCCGGCGCACGCGGCCGGGGCGGAGATCGACCCGTCCGCCGAGCCGGTCACGGCGTACGTGGGGTGCTGACGGCGCTCGGCGCACCAGAGAGCGGGGTTTGTCCCGGCACGTCCGGTGGGGAGTTCCGCGGTGAGTCACCCGGCCGGGTGGCGCGGTGTCCACATCGACGTGCCGGGAGAGCGCCGTGACCGACGTCCTGACCTTCACCCGCGAGTTCGTCCGCGCGCCGTGGACGACGGCCTCGCCGTTGCCGACGTCGAGCACGGCGTGCGACGTCGCGCTCGCCCCGCTGCCCGAGCACGGTGACCCGGTGGTCCTCGAGCTCGGCGCGGGCGCCGGCGCCACCAGTGCTGTCGTCCAGCGCCGCCTCGGCGCGCGGGGCCGCCACCTCGCCGTGGAGGTCAACCCGCGGCTGGCCGCGGTCCTGGCGCGCCGGTTCCCCGCCGTCGAGGTGATCTGCGACGAGGCGGTCGACGCGCTGGCGGACCTCGACGCGCGCGGGACCCGGGTGGACCTGGTGTTCAGCACGCTGCCGCTCAGCCTCGCCGAGGACCGCGGGTTCCTCACCGCGGCCGGGGCGCTGCTCGCCCCCGGCGGGGCCCTGAGCCAGGTCCAGCACAGCTGGGCCCGGCTCCTGCCCTGGGCCCGCGAGGCCGAGCAGGCCCTGCACGAGGCGTTCGAGGAGGTCGTCGTCAGCCGGACCGTGTGGCGCAACGCGCCCCCGGCCACGGTGACGATCGCACGCCGGCCTCGCCTCGCCCGACCCTCCTGACCGGCCTCAGAGCCGACCGGCGGCGCGGACCAGCCCGGCGACGGCGAGGGAGCGGCTGTGCGGCGGCCAGGCGATCACGGTCGTCACGCGCGGCGCGTCGACGATCGGCACCGTGGCGAGGTCCTCGCCGAGGTGGGTCCGCAGGCGCACGATCGACGTCGTGGACCGACAGACGATCGCGCTGGTGACCGGCGCGAACAAGGGCATCGGGTACGAGATCGCCGCTGGGCTGGGCGCGCGCGGCTGGACGGTGGGGGTCGGCGCCCGCGACGACGGGGCACGCGAGGCCGCCGTCGCGAAGCTGCAGGCCGCGGGCGTGGACGCGTTCGGCGTGCCGCTCGACGTCACCGACGACGCGAGCGTGGCCGCGGCGGCCCGGCTGGTCGAGGAGGAGGCCGGCGGGCTCGACGTGCTCGTGAACAACGCCGGGATCACCGGGGGCGCGCCGCAGGAGCCGACCGCCGTCGACCCGACGACGATCCTGCGTGTCGTCGACACCAACGTCGTCGGCGTCGTGCGCGTCACCAACGCGCTGCTGCCGTTGCTGCGCCGGTCGGCCCATCCGCGGATCGTGAACATGTCCAGCTCGGTGGGGTCGCTGACGCGCCAGAGCACCCCTGGCGGCGAGACCGGGCCGATCTCCGGGGCCTACTCGCCGTCGAAGACGTTCCTCAACGCGGTGACCGTGCAGTACGCGAAGGAGCTCGCCGACACCGATGTCCTCGTCAATGCCGGCTGCCCCGGCTTCTGCGCGACCGACCTCAACGGTTTCCGCGGGGTCCGCACGCCGGAGCAGGGCTCCGCGATCGCCCTGCACCTGGCGACGCTGCCCGACGACGGCCCGACCGGCGGGTTCTTCGAGGACGACGGCCGCGTTCCCTGGTGAGCTTCGTCCTCCGGGGAGCGCGGCTCAGCGCGCCGCGAGGTGGGCCAGGACCGCGTCGAGGGCCTCGGCGACGTCGAGCGGGGGCGTGTCGAGGGGGTAGCACTCGAGGACGGCGTCGCGCAGCCCGGCGAGGGCCGGCGGCGGGGTGTCGCCCCGGCGGGTCACGAGATGGGTCGCGGTGACGGCGAGCAGGCCGAGCAGGGCGTCGAGGGCGGCGCCGGCGTCGGTCGCGCGGCGCCAGGCGAGCACGTCGGGTGTGCTGGTGTCGGTCTGCCCGCTGCGGCCGAGCCCGACGAGGCCGGGCGCGGCGGCGGCCCGCGCCTGCTCGGCCCAGCCCGAGGCGGTCATCGGGAACAGCGAGGTCCGCGGCTCCGTCTCGTGGGCGGCGATGCCGTCGGGCGGGTCGGTGAGCCGGTTGAGCTGTGCGGTGACCAGCTGGGCGAGGTCGGCCCAGGCGTGTGCGAGCGCGCCGAGCGTCGGCGAGACGAGCGGGTTGTGGTAGCCGCCGTTGGAGAGCACCGCACCCAGCGGCGGGCGCAGGTCGGGCCCGACGAAGACCGGGTTGTTCGACGCGGCACGCAGCGTGGTGGTGGCGGCGTCCTGCGCGTGGGCGAGCGTGCGCAGGACCCCGCCGAGCACCCGCGGCGCGCTGCGGAACGACACCGGGGCCTGGTAGGCGCGGCGGGGCCACGTGCCGCCGGCGAGCAGCTCGCGGTAGCGGGCGAGCACGCGCTCCTGGTGCGGGTCGCCCCAGAGCACGCCGAGCTGGGCGTCGACGTGCATGTCGGGCAGGCAGGCCGCGACCGCGGCGAGAGCGAGCACCTGCTCGAGCCGCGCGATCCGGTCCCTGCCGGACAGGACGGCGTCGGCGAGCACCCCCGACGCCATCGGTGACCCGTTGATCAGCGCCATCCCCTCGCCGACCTCGAGGGTCCCCTGGAAGGCGGGGCGCAGCAGCCGGCCCAACGCGACGACGTCGCCGGGGTCGCCGTTGCCGCCCTCGGGGACGGCCGGCAGGGGCCCGTCGAGCAGCGTGGTGAGGCGCGCGGCGGTCTCCGCGCGGATCGCGGCCGTGCCGTGGAGGATGTCGGTGAGGCGGGCGAGCACGGCGGCGCGGGTCACGCGCTCGGGCAGGGCGGGCCCGAGGGTGGACGGGGACGGCGGCGTCGGGGGCAGCAGCCGCCCGAACTCGGCGCGAGCCGCGTCGTCGAGGACGGTGCGGGCGGCGACGTCGTGCTTTGTGGTGATGCCGTAGAGGTGGTCCCCGGCGTGCGCCTCGACGAAGGCGACGAACTCGGCGCGCCGCCGCCCGATCGCGGCCAGCGCCGCCGGCGCCAGCCGCACCGGTTCGCCCGCCCGCGCCACCCGCCGGACGGCCTCGAGGTCCACGTCGGCGGGCTCGCTCAGCTCCAGGGTCACGCCCGCATCCTGACCCGGGCCCGGTGGACCCGCCGGGGTGACCTCCGGCCGGGACGTCCGACCCTGGTGGGGGCCGGGACGGGAGCGGCAGGCTGACTCCGCGGGTGCGGTTTGCGGCCCGAGCGCCCGGGTGGGCGCGCCGGAGGCACGGAGAGAGGCGACATGGCTGACGGTGGGACGCCGCGCGTGGTGGTCGGGGTCGACGGGTCGAAGAGCGGCGACGTCGCCCTGCGCTACGCGCTGCAGGAGGCCGCCCGGCGGGGCGCCGACGTCGACGTCGTCTCGGCCTGGGAACCCCCGATCCGGAGTCTCGCGGAGTCCTTCGGCCTGGAGCCCTACGACCGGACGAGGTGGGACAGCGCCCACGAGCGGGCCGCCCGCGAGCACGTCGACCAGGTCCTCGCGGAGGAGCCGGGCGCCGCGGAGCGTCGGGTCGAGGTCCACGCCCGGACCGGACGGCCCGCGGAGATCCTCGTCGAGGCCGCTCGGGGAGCCGATCTGCTCGTGGTCGGGCACCGCGGCCGTGGCGGGGTGACCGGCGTCGCCCTGGGCTCGGTGGGGCTGCACTGCGTGATGCACGCCCCGTGCCCGGTGCTGGTCGTGCCGTCCGAGGTGTGAGCCGGCGTCACCCGGCTCGGCCGGGTGGGCCCACGTCGTCCAGGGTCGTGCGCGCGATGAGCGCGAGGAGCTCCGCATGGACCGCGTCGGGCTGCTGCACGGGGACGAAGTGGCTCCCCGGGAGAGCCACGAAGCGGGTGTCGGGCATGGACTCGGCGACCGCCCGGAGGCGGCCGGCGTCGACGAACGCGTCGAAGTGGCCGGCCGGCGCGCGAGCTGCTCGGGCGCGATGGCGGCGTTCGCGTGGTACATCCACATCGACGAGGCGATGCTCCCGGTGAGCCAGTAGATCGTGACGTTGGTGAGGATCTGGTCCTTGGTGCGGCCCACGCGCCGCCCGCGGCGAACCAGTCCCGCTCCACGGGCGTGAGGACGGCGGGGTCGACGCCCGGGTAGGGCTGGCCGCCGTCGGTGGGGGCGTCCGGCCAGCGCGCGGCCCGGACCCTGGCCCGGAGGTCGGCGAGCGCGTCCGGGTCGGTCCGCAGCGCGAACGGCTCGTGTCCTGCCAGGTCATCACCGACGACATCGCGGCCTGACGCGCGCTATGACACGACCGTCGACGACCGCGCGGGCGCCGGCGCCGGCGTCGGGACGGTCTGCACGACCTGGTCGGCGACGCGCCGCGCGAACACGATCAGGACGTAGCAGAGGGCGGCGTAGCCCAGGTACTTGCAGACGTCCTCGGCGTTGCCCAGGAAGTGGGACAAGGTCGGGTCACTGACCTCGAGCACGTCCTCGAGCTTGTCCCCGGCCACCGAGACGGCCAGACCGGCCAGGCCCAGCAGCATCGGCGCCAGCAGGCCCAGGCGGTGCACCGGCGCCATGACCCACAGCACGAGCGCGCCTCCCACGACGACGTAGAAGCCGTTGCCGAGGGTCTCCGGGATGCGGAAGCTCGGGAGGATCGAGTCGTGGATCATGAAGATGTCGTCGAAGGCGACGAGCAGCACCAGGACCGCGACCCCGAGCCCGGCGTGGACGACCCGCCGGTCCGGCCCGCACCCCCCGCGGTGGCGCCGGGCCCGGGCCAGGTCGAGGGCGCCCAGGAGGGCGCCGGCCGCGGCGACCAGCGCGCCGCAGCAGATGAACGTGAACAGGCCCGACCACGCCGAGGAGCCCGGTGAGGTGTCCTGGTCCTGGAGCGCGATCTCGATCGCGTGGTGGCTCGCGGCGAACGCGGTCAGCACGAGGGCGAACCCGATCCCGGCCGGCACCAGGGCCCGGGTGATCGTGCGCCACAGCTCCCCGAGCTCGCCCCGGGCCTTCCAGAGGGGGCCGGCGGGGCGTGGAAAGGGCTCGGTGGGCGGCGCGTCCCCGATGAGGACGGTGCCGGTGGACGCCTCGGCCACCGGCGCGGTCGATCCGGGCGGGCGGCCGACCTGCCCGACGATGCTGCGCGCCCGCATCACCAGCACCCAGCACAGCGCCGCGCAGCCGAGGTACTTGACGATCCCGCCCGCGTTGGCGAGGACCCCGGCCGGGTCGGCCGAGCGCTCGAGGTGGGCGGCCACCGCGAGGACGACCGCGGCGACGGCCAGACACGACAGCGCCGCCAGGAAGCCGAGCTGGACGCGGGCGTCGCGCATCGAGCGCCAGGCGCACGCCGCGAGCAGCCCCAGGACGAGCAGGTAGCAGGCGGTGCCGATGACCGGGGGGACACCGACACCGGGCAGGACGGTGTGGTGGAGCACGAAGAGGTCGTCCAGCACCAGGACGACGACGAGGGCCGCCGTACCGAGGTCCTCCCGGGTCGTCGTCGAGGGCTCGCCGCCGCGGCGGCGGCGCCAGGTGTGGATGAGCCCCACCGCGAAGAGCAGGACGCCGGTGGCCGCGAGGAGCGCCTCCGACGCGAGGAACTTGGCGAAACCCGTCCACTCCGCCCCCACGCGACCGGTGTCGCGGTCGCCGAGCAGGAACGCGACCACGTGGCCCCCGGACCGGTGACTGAGGGCCCAGCCGGTGAGGACCACCGCCATCCCGAGCGCCGTCGGGAGGACGACGAACCGCACCATTCGCGCGAACTCGTCGAATTCGTCGCGTTCCACCCACAGGGTCATCGCTCCTGCGCCTCCCGGATGACTTTTCGCGTTCACCGCGTGTTCGGCGGGAGGCTACTCAGGAACGATCGACGAGAAAGGGCTGGTCACCCGTCGATCCGAATTGGACGGAAAACGCACGGACTCGTCCCTGCGACACGATTTCCGGCGCCACCCACACGGGTGGTTCCCCGATGGCCCCCCCCCCCGCAGCCCCAGACCGAGCGCCGGGAGAGCCACCAGAACCAGCGCCCGCGGACTGCCGCTGGAGCAGACCGGCGACGGCGCGAAGGCGGCCGCCGAGGCGGACCCGGGGCTGGGCACGGCCGCGCGGGAAGCGGTCCTGGCCGCGCACCTCGCGATCTGCATCCTCAAGCCCGAGGTCGGAGCAGCAGCCGCGGACCCCCTGCCTCAGGCCGGCTCGTCGAGGAAGGTGGTGATCGCCGTCGCCACCTGCTCGGGCCGCTCGAGCTGGAGGAAGTGCCCGGCACCGGCCACGGCGACCACCCGCTGCGCGGGCAGGACGTCGGTGGCGAGCGCGCTGATCTCGGGACGGACGCAGCCGTCGTCGGTGCCGTAGAGGTAGAGCAGCGGGTGGCGGGGTGTGCCGAGGACGGCGCGTTCCTCGCGGCGGTAGCGGGGCAGCCGCCGCCACGGCTGGCCCCAGGCGCGGTAGTACCGGAGAGCGGCGGTCCGCCGGGCCGGCGAGTCGAGGGCCGCCGCGACGCGGGCGACGTCCTCGGCGCCGTCGTGACCCGGGGACCAGCTCGCCCAGAGCCGGGGGACGAGCCGCGGCAGGGCGGCCTCCGAGACGCCCGGGAGCTGCTGGAACAGCATGTACCAGCTCGCGCGCAGCTGACGGGCCAGCAGGTCGAACCGGCGCCGGCGGACGACGCTCGCCACGAGCCCCAGCGGTGGCACGGCCATCGTCACCACGCGCGACCACAGGTCGGGCGCGTGGAGCGCGGCGCCGTACGCGACGACGGCGCCCCAGTCGTGCCCGACGAGCAACGCCGGCCGGCTGTCACCGAGTGCGCGGCGCAGCGCGACGGCGTCCGCGACGAGGGCGCCGGACTGGTAGCTGCCGTCCGGGGCGAGTCCGGTCGGGGCGTAGCCCCGCAGGAACGGTGCCACCACCCGGTAGCCGCGCGCCGCGAGGACCGGGGCGAGGTGACGCCAGGACCACGCCGTGTCGGGGTAGCCGTGGAGCAGGATCGCGAGCTCGCCGTCGTCGGGACCCGTCGTCAGGTACGCGACGTCGAGCTCGCCCAGCCGGACCTGCTGTATCTCCACGGCCGCGGACCCTAGAGCGATCGTCCCGGGAGAGCAGCGCCGGATTCATGATCGAGTCCTCGCGAGCGACACGCGCAAGATTCGGTGCGACTCGCTCACGAAGACCGGATCTTGATCGCCGCGCCGTACATCCGGGCCCGTCCGGGCACCCTCCGGGGATGCTGTGTAGTCAGGCCGCGGGCGGGGTGGTCGTCGATCCGCACGGTCGGGTGGCGGTCGTCCGCCAACGGGCCCGGACGTGGTCGCTGCCCAAGGGCCACGTCGACCCGGGCGAGGGTGTGCTCGAGGCGGCCCGGCGAGAGATCCACGAGGAGTGCGGGCTCGCCGACCTGGAGCTGGTCCGGGAGCTCGGGTCCTACACGCGGCTCGGTGTCGGGCGCGGCCTGGCCGAGCGCAAGACGATCACGCTGTTCCTGTTCCGCAGCCCCGACGCCGACCTCGAACCGCTCGACCCCGCCAACCCCGAGGCCCGGTGGGTGGCGCCGGAATCGGTCGCGGAGATCCTCTCGAATCCGGCCGACGGCCGGTTCTTCACGACGCACGTCCTGCCGGTGTTGGACGAGGCCTGACCGGTACAGCTATTCCTCGACCGGGGCGCCGTCGTCGCCGTGGGCGAGGACCGAGAGGAAACGGATGGGGAGCTCGACGAGCTCCTGCGGCCCGTGGAGGCCCTCGCCGTCGTGACCCCGCGCTGCGCCAGCGCCCAGGCGGTGGCGCAGCCCTCGAGCCCGCCCCCGACGATCACGACCTCAGGCACGGTGCTCCCTCCCGGGAATCCAGTCGGTTCCCGCGAGCGGCACGCGGGCCATGGCGGCCTCGATCGCCAGCGCGACGATGTCCTCGGGCTCCAGGTGCTGGACGTGGGACTTGCCGCACGCCCGGGCGATCGTCTGGGCCTCCATCGTCAGGACCCGCAGGTAGTTCGCGAGCTGCTTGCCGGCCCCGACCGGGTCGAGTCGGGCGGCGAGCTCGGGGTCCTGCGTCGTGATCCCGGCCGGGTCGCGCCCGTCCTGGAAGTCGTCGTAGAACCCGGCCGCCGAGCCCAGCGCCTCGTACTCCGCCGCGTACTCCGGGGAGTTGTCCCCGAGCGCGATCAGCGCCGCGGTGCCGATCGCCACCGCGTCGGCCCCGAGGGCGATCGCCTTGGCGACGTCGGCCCCGGTGCGGATGCCGCGGAGACGATCAGCTGGACGCCGTGGCGGTGCAGGCCGAGCTCCTGCAGGGCCGCGACGGCCTGGGGGAATCGCGGCGAGGGTCGGGATGCCGACGTGCTCGATGAACACGTCCTGGGTGGCGGCGGTGCCGCCCTGCATGCCGTCGACGACGACGACGTCCGCGCCGGCCGCGACCGCGAGCTTGACGTCGTAGTAGGTGCGGGTGGCCCCGACCTTGACGTAGATCGGCTTCTCCCAGTCGGTGATCTCGCGCAGTTCGGTGATCTTGATGGCGAGGTCGTCGGGGCCGGTCCAGTCGGGGTGGCGGCAGGCGCTGCGCTGGTCGATGCCCGCGGGCAGCGTGCGCCTCCCGGCGACCCGGTCGGAGATCTTCTGGCCGAGCAGCATCCCGCCGCCGCCCGGCTTGGCGCCCTGCCCGAGCACGACCTCGACGGCGTCGGCCTTGCGCAGGTCGGTCGGGTTCATGCGGGGTAGACGAGGGATCTCCTCACTCGGGACCGCCGGCAACCACCCGCTCGCGTCCGTCGACCGCGAGGAGAGGCCGCGCAACCGCGACGCCGTGACAGGATTCTTCGACGACGACCTGAGGCTTCTACCCGGCACGAGAGCTGCCGACGTCAGGGCACATTTCCAGTGGGCCATTATCGTACGGACGAGCCCGCCTTCGGTGCCCTGACGACGCGGCCCCGAGCACTTGCTTCTGCGAACCACACTCGACCGACACCGAGGAGTCGACCATGAAGCGCCTCGTGGTGTGTTGCGACGGCACGTGGAACGCGCCGGACGAAGTCGACGACGGCGTGTCCGTGCCCACCAACGTCTGCCGCATCGCACAAGCGGTAGCGCTGCGGGACCGTCACGACCGGGAGCAGCACGTCTTCTACGACAAAGGCGTCGGCACCGGTGGCGCGCTGGACCGGATCACCGGCGGCGCCTTCGGTGCGGGGCTCGCGAAGAACGTCCGCGACGCCTACCGTTTCCTCGTCGACACGTTCGAGCCCGGCGACGAGGTCTTCCTGTTCGGCTTCAGTCGCGGGGCGTTCACCGCGCGCAGCACGGCGGGCTTCGTGCGCAACTGTGGCATTCTACGCCGCGAATTCGTCGAGCACCTCGACGACGCCTGGGCGCTCTACCATTCAGGTGAGCCCTCGACCCATCCGCGCAGCACGGAGGCTGAGCTGTTCCGGCGCTCGTTCTCGACGGAGACGCGCATCCGATTCGTCGGGGTCTTCGACACGGTCGGGTCGCTCGGTGTCCCGGTCGCCGACCTTCCGGGTGCGGCGCTGGTCAACAGACACGTGCAGTTCCACGACACCGACCTCAGCGGCCAGGTCGACGGGGCCTTCCACGCGTTGGCGATGCACGAGCGGCGCGGGACCTTTTCGCCCACGCTCTGGACCGTTCCCCGTGACCAACCGCGAACGAGCGATCAGGATCTCGAACAGGTGTGGTTCACCGGTGTGCACTCCGACATCGGCGGTGGCTACGCCCGCCGCGGGCTCGCAGACGTCACGCTGCTCTGGATGATGTCCCGCGCCGAGCGCTACGGACTGGACTTCGTGCCCGGCAGCTTCCCGTGGCAGTGGTCGGACCCGATGAGGCAGGAGGCCGTGTGGCCCGACGCTCTCCAGGCGCCGCACGACTCGCTGGCGACGTTCCCCTATCGCTTCCTGCCCCGATTCCGCCGGACGCCCGTAGCGGGGACGACAGTGTCGTCGAGTGCCGTCGACCACGAGAAGAACCGGCCCGACGCGCCGGACGAGTTCGCGGGCATCCTCGGAGACGCCGAGCGGACGACGCCGGTGGAGCACGTCCTGGGCGCGTCGGGCGACCTCGTCGACCGGGGCTGACGGGGACGCGGGGCGGAGGAATTCGGGCGGATCTGGCACCTCCCGGCCGCGCGGCTGGACGCCGTCGTGGACGGGATGCGCGCACGGGGCCTCGTCGACGACGAGGGGTGGCTGAACGAGACCGGACGGGCGACCAGGACCGGATCGAGGCGCTGACCGACGACCTCGCCGCCCCGACGTACGACAGCCTCGAGCCGGACGAGATCGACCAGCTCGTCGCCGACCTCGAGCCCATCGCCGCCGCGCTCCACGCCGGCGGGATGCCGCAGCTGTGAGTCAGTGCACGACCGTCAGCAGGCCCTCGACACCGCGGCGGAACGCGTCCCCGACGCTGTCGGCGCCGTCGAGAGCGGCCCCGGACATGGCGCCGTCGCGCATCATGAGGAAGTGCCGCGCCGCGTGCCGCGGGTCGGGTCGTCCCGGTGAGCCGCGGAAGACCTGCTCGAACAGGTCGGCGAGCGTGCTCAGGTACCAGGTCCGGTGCTCGACGACGGCCCGCCGGACGGGGTCCTCGGCGTCGGGGAACTCCGCGGCGGCCTTGAGGAACGCGCAGCCCCGGAACTCGGGCCGCACCAGGTCGTCCGCGACGGCGGCGCCGATCGAGCGGAGCGCGTCGGCGGGCGAGGGGGCCGCGTCGACGGCCGCGGCGATGCCGGCTCGGGTCTGGGTGTCGACCCCGCGCAGGTAGGCGACGACGAGGGCTTCCTTCGAGGGGAAGTGCCGGTAGAACGTGGCACGCGTCGTGGGGGTCTCGGCGAGGATCCGCTCGACCCCGACCGCCCGGATGCCCTCGCGGTAGAACAGCCCGCTCGCCGTCGCGAGCAGCCGCTCCCGGGCCTCCGACCGCCCCGCCGCCGACGTGGGTGTCGCGGTCGACGGCGCCGGGGAGGACATGGCGCCACGCTAGCAGAAAGAACGATCGGTCTTGCGTGGGGCGACGGAACCGTGCCACGCTCCTCGGCAGCAAGGAAGAACGGTCTTTCTACCTGAGGAGAAGCCATGACGACCGTGACCACGATCCGGGAGGTCGCTCCCGCGCTCCGGCGGCTCTACTTCGTCCGCTTCGGCTTCGCCCTCGTCTGGGCGGTCCTGCTGTACCTGACGGCGTCGAGCCTCGGCCTGCCGGCGGCCCTGCTGCTCGTGCTCTACCCGGCGTTCGATGTGGCCGCGGCCGTCGTCGACGCGCGGTCGTCGCGGGTCCCGGCGGCCGCAGGGCCCACGACGGCCCTCCTCCTCAACATCGTGATCAGCACGGTCGCCGCGCTCGGGCTCGTCGTCGCGTCGATGTCCGGCATCCCGGCCGTCCTGCGGGTGTGGGGCGTCTGGGCCGTCGTCGCCGGGCTCGTGCAGCTCGTGGTGGCCGTGCGACGCCGTCGGCTCGGCGGGCAGTGGGCGATGATCGCCAGCGGGTCGCTCTCGGTGCTGGCCGGCACGTCGTTCGTCGTGATGGCGTCGGGTGACGGGGCGGCCCTGGTCGCGCTGGCCGGCTACGCCCTGCTCGGAGGGGTCTTCTTCCTCGTCTCCGCGCTGAGGCTCGGGCGGTCGGCGCGACCGGTCGTCTAGCCGCCCGACGCCGGACCCCGGCGTCGGCGCGAGGTGACCGAGCGGGGCGGCGCCGCGCGCATGTGGTCGCGCACCGGGATGAGGAGGGCGGCGAGGGTCCTCGCGTCGTCCTGCGAGAGCGGATCGAGGAGCATCTGGCCGACACGCCCTCGTGGCCGTGAAGCACCCGCGCGATCAGCGCGCGGCCGGCGTCGGTGATGGTGTCGGTGACGCCGCGCTCGTCGTCGCGGGAGGGGCTGCGCGTGACGAGCCCCGCGGAGGGGTGAGGAATGCCTCGGGACCACACTCCGTGACGTGGGCCCTCGACGGTGCGGGAGAACCGGGTCCCCGGGACCCGGTTCTCGCGCGGTGTTCCGGCGTTCGCCTACGGCCGGGCGCCGTAGGCGTCGCGGAAGGCCGGCACGGCCTCGGCGCCGGCGACGGCGTCGGGGCTGATGACCTCCTCGACCGGGCGGCCCCGCAGCACCTGCTTGACGGGGCGCTCGAGCTTCTTGCCGGTGAGCGTGCGCGGGACGGCGGGCACCGCCGCGATGAGGTCGGGCACGTGGCGCGGGGACAGGTTGCGGCGCAGCCCGCGGGCGATCCGGGCACGCAGGTCGTCGTCGAGCTCGGCGCCGTCCGCGAGCGCGACGAACAGCAGCAGCTCGCCCGAGCCGCCCTCGTCGTCCTCGAGGTGCACCACCAGCGAGTCCGCCACCTCGGGCATGTCCTCGACGACGTCGTAGAACTCGGCGGTGCCCAGCCGCACGCCGCCGCGGTTCAGCGTGGCGTCGGAGCGCCCGGTGATCACGCAGCTGCCCCGCTCGGTGAAGCGCACCCAGTCCCCGTGCCGCCAGACGCCCGGGTAGACGTCGAAGTAGGCCTCGCGGTAGCGCTCGCCGTCGGGGTCGTGCCAGAACCCGACGGGCATCGAGGGCATCGGGGCGCGCACGACGAGCTCCCCGAGCTGCTCGACGACCGAGTTGCCGTCCTCGTCGAACGCGGCCACGTCGTGCCCGAGCCCGGGGCCGGCCATCTCGCCGCGGTACACCGGCTGCCAGACGCTGCCCCCGACGAAGCCGCTGCACACGTCGGTCCCGCCGCTGAACGGGTTGAGGACGAGGTCCGGACCGAGGTGCTCGTAGACCCAGTCGAACGCCTCCGGCGGCAGTGGGGCTCCCGTCGTCCCCAGCTGGCGCAGCTCCGGCCACCGCGGCGGGACGACCCCGGCCTTGCGGCACGACGTCAGGTACCCGGGACTGGCCCCGAGCAGTGCGACCCCAGTCTCGGCCGCGAGCCGCCACTGCGCCTCGAGGTCCGGCCAGAGCGGGTTGCCGTCGAGCAGCACGATCGCGCCGCGGTGCAGCAGCACCGAGATCGTGATGTTCCACATCGCCCAGGCCGTGGTGGTGAACCACAGCGTCCGGTCGCCCGGGCGGATGTCGAAGTGCAGGCCGAACAGCCGCAGGTGTTCGAGCAGGATGCCGCCGTGGCCGTGGACGATCGCCTTCGGCAGCCCGGTGGTGCCCGAGGAGAACAGCACGTACAGCGGGTGCTCGAAGGGGAGGTCGGCGAACTCCAGGGGCCCCGACTCGGCGAGCAGCTCGTCCCACGTCAGGGCGTCCGGCACCCGGTGCGGCCCGTAGTCCAGGCCGACGACGTGGCGCACGCTGGGCAGGCCCGCGCGGATCGTCGCCAGCTCGTCGCGCTGGTCGATCTCCTTGTCGCCGTACCGGTACGACGCGACGGCGAGCAGCACCGTCGGCTCGAGCTGGCCGAGCCGGTCGACGACGCTGCGGGCCCCGAACTCGGGCGCGCACGCCGCCCAGATCGCGCCCAGGCTCGCGGCGGCCAGGAACACCACGATCGTCTCCGCGACGTGGGGCAGGTAACCGACCACCCGGTCGCCCTCTCCCACCCCGAGGCGCACCAGCCCGGCCCGGGCCCGCGCCACCTGGTCGCGCAGCTCGCCGAAGGTGAGCTCCCGCGGCTCGCGGGTCTGGGACCGGGCGATGATCGCCGTGCGGTCGGCGTCGGCGTCGGTGCCGAGCATGTGCGCGGCGTAGTTCACCCGGGCACCCGGGAACCACTGCGCGCCCGGCATCTCCGAGGACCCGAGCACACGGTCGTAGGTGCCCGGCACCCGATAGTACTCCCAGATCGAGCCCCAGAACTCCTCCGGCTCGGCCACCGACCAGCGCCACATCGCCCAGTAGTCGTCGAACTCGAGCCCGCGCGTCGACGCCAGGTGATCGCGGTAGGCGCCGATCCCGGTCCCCTCCAGGGGGCCCGGCGAGCGCAGCAGCGACGGTTCGTCGAGGGCGGTCATGGTGCCTGATCGTGCCGTGACCGGCGTCTCACCGCGAGCCTTCGCCCGCCTCGGCTCCGGAGTGGCGCGGCCCGGACGATCCGCGCTCGAGGTCGTCGCCGCCGATGTCCGCGGGGATCTCGCGTACCTGCTCGCGATCGAACGGACGACCGCCTCGGTCGGCGGTTCCGAGCCGACCCCGTACCAGCTCCGCAGCACGACGATCTTCCGGCGGGAGGACG
>NZ_DASXJD010000019.1:0-18496 GCF_036497585.1 Actinomycetospora sp.
GCGTCGTCGAGCTCCCGGACGGTGTTGACGATGATCTCCGCGCGACGCTCCTCGAGCAGCCCCAGGCGCATCTGCTCCCCCAACGCCGGCAGCCGCACCAGCACCTGACGGGCGAACTCCACCCTTGCCGCGGCCATCGACGGCGACCAGTGCAACGCCGCCGCCGCGATCAACGCCGCCCTCGCCTCCAGCCCCACCCGAGCGGTGCGCCCGGCCCGCGCACAACAGGCCTCGAGCAGCCAACGACAGCGGGCCCAGGCGGCGTGGTTGGCGGCGCGGAACGCGCCCACCAGCCCGGCCTCCACCTCCCGCCCCACCAGCGAAGCGGGATCACCCAGCAGCGCCGCGGTCAGCTCCGGGCCGGGACGCGGGTCCGCGAACCGCCCACCCGCACCACCCGCCCCGCCGGGAGCGTCCACCGCCGCTGTCATGATTCGCACACTAGTTCGAGGGTCCGACAGTCACCCCCGCATCAGCCCAGGTCGAGCCACCAGCTATTTGTGATGTGTATCACATCACCACGCGAGCCGTGATCAGCGCAGCCCGAGCGCCTGACGGGCGATCTGGTCCAGCGCGCTCTCCCCGACCGGCGCCGCCCCGGCGCCCGTCGTGGTCTCGGCGACCACCACCGACTCCCCCACCTGCGCCGACCCGTAGCCGGCGCTGGCCGACATCGAGGCCGGCGCCCCCGGGAAGCCCTTGCCCTCGCGCAGCAGGTCGGCGACGTTGCCCGTGCCCGAGGAGTCGACCAGCGACTTGAACGCCGCCGCCGAGGCCGCGTCGGCCATCCGCACCACGGCCACAGACGCGACCGTCGGGCTGCCGCCCACGTCGCCGGACCACAACGAACGGTCGAGCTGGGCGCAGGGGTGCTGGCGCAGGAACTGCACCGCCTGGCCGTAGGCGTGCCCCTCGCAACTGGGGTCGGTGGTCACGACGCGCTGGGTCCACGACACCCCGTCGACGACCCGCACCGGCTGGGCGGACACGTCCTCGGGAGCGGGTGAGACACCGCGCACCACGAGCACGGCGATGCCGAGCGCGACGGCGAAGGTCGCCGCGGCGGTCACCCCCAGCCCCCGCCAGGTGCGTAGCCAGCCCGCGGGGACGAGCCGACGGGCCCGGCGGTCCTGACGACGCCGCGGGCCGCTCCCGGCGTCGGACACCCACGGTCCGAGGGAGGCCTGCGCGGCGTCGCGCACCGGGTCCGGGGTGGCCGGCATCGGGGCCGTCGGGGGCCGGGAGGGGTGCTGGTCGGCATCGGTGAGGACGTCCGTCCGCGGCGCGGCCGGCTCCAGCGCACCGCCCGGGCTCGAGGCGAACGACGACCGCGCGACGGGCACCGGCGGCGTCGACGAGTGCGACGAGCCGGGGTGCGACGAGCCCGGGTCGGACGACGGGTGCGGCGGCGGGTTCGACGACAGCGGGTTCGACGACAGCGGGTTCGGCGCGGCCGGGTAGGGCGTCGGGCCGGACGACGCCGACGCCGCCCCCGCCCGGGCGCGCCCGGACCCGCCGTCGGGAACGGCACCGGGGAAGCCCGCGGCGCCCAGGTCGGCGCCGTCCGGCACGAACTCCGCGAGGCGCCACGCGGCAAGGAGGCGACGGACCTCGGCGGCGTCGAGCACGGTCGGTCCCGCCGACGCGGTCAGCACCAGCCGGGCCGCCGTCGCGACGCCCACGCCGGTGTCCTCGTCGGTGCGTTCTGGGTCCTCCTGGCGCGGCCGGGCCGGGGGGCGGCGGTCGACGATGGGGACGACCTGGCGCGGGGCGGTCGGGGTGGGGTCGGCGAGGGCCAGTAGCCGATCGATCTCCGCGGCGGCGAGCTCCTGCGAGCCCGCTCCCCCGGAGCCCGAGCCGGACCCCGCACCCACCCCCACCCGACGCGACGCCGAGGCCGGGACGAGCCCGAGGACGCCGTCGGGACGCAGCACCACCGCGTCGAGCTCCCCGTCGGGGCCGCCGGGCAGCGCGACCGCGAGCCCGGGGGCGGTCGGCAGCCCGTCGAGCAGGGTGCGGACCCGGCTGATGCGCTCCGGCGCGATCCCCAGGCGGGGATCGGGGGCGACGAGGAGCATCCGGCCTCCACGATCGGGGGAAGACGACCGGCGCACACCGTAGCCCGTGAGATCACGGAGATGTCACGACCCCCGGACCGCTCGGCCGGTCACCTCACCGGACGGCGCCGTTCACCGACGCGGGCGACCACGGGGGTCAGGTACCTGGCGGCAGCCGGGAGCACGGACTGTGTCCGGGTGAGCCATCCGCGCCACGCCGGCAGGACCTTGAGCTGGCGCCGCGACGAGAGCAGGTCCATCGCGCCCTCGACGACCTCGTCGACCCCGAGCACGCGCGGCCCGGTGAACAGCAGCGCCGAGCTCGGCCGGTCGGAGACGGCGTGCAGCAGGTCGGTGCTCACCGCGTCGGGGCACAGCGCCCGTACCCGGATCGGGCGCCGCGCCGCCCCCATCTCGATGTGCAGCGCCTGCGAGTAGGACAGCGCGGCCGCCTTGCTGGCGCCGTAGATCGCGAGCCCGGGCGTGGGGCCGAGTCCCGACAGCGACACCACGTTGAGGACGTCGCCGCGGCGCATGACGTCGACGGCGGCGCGGCACCCGTGGACCACGCCGAGGGTGTTGATCTCGATCGTGGCGGTGACCTCGGCGTCGGTGGACTCCCACACCGGGGCGGTGGAGAGCACCCCGGCGTTGTTGACCCAGACCGTGACCTCGCCGAGGTCGGCCGCAGCAAGGGCGACCGCGCGGTGGGCGGACGGGTCGCGGACGTCGAGGGGCATCGCGGTGGCGGGGCCGTCGAGGGCGTCGGCGGTCGTCCGCGCGGCGTCGGCGTCCACGTCGGTGACGACGACGTGGTGGCCGCGCGCCGAGAGGGCCCGGGCGATGCCGGCGCCGATGCCGCGCCCGGCTCCCGTGACCACGGCGACTCCGGCGTGACCGCTCATGGGCGTGGTCCTCTCTTCTCGGGCGCGGGCCGGGCGATTCTGGCGCACCCGGGCGCGCCGTAGGCTCGCAGGTGATGCGCAGCGAGGAGATCGAGATCCGGACCGGTGGTGACGAGGCGGTCCGCGACATCACCCGGGAGTGCGAGCGGTTCCTGTCCGACGGCGACGGCGGCAGCGACGGCCTGCTGCACGTCTTCGTCCCGCACGCCACCGCGGGCCTCGCCGTCATCGAGACCGGGGCGGGCAGTGACGACGACCTGCTCCACCAGCTGCGCGAGCTCCTCCCCGCCGACGACCGCTGGGGCCACCGCCACGGCTCCCCCGGCCACGGGCGCGACCACGTCCTGCCCGCGCTGATCAGCCCGTCGCTCTCGATCCCGGTGCTCGGCGGTCGGATGGCGCTGGGGACGTGGCAGTCGGTGTGCCTGGTGGACACCAACGGCGACAACCCGACGCGTCGCGTGCGTCTCAGCCTGCTCGCGGGCTGAGCGCGCCGGACGCATCCTCGGCATGGTGGACCTCGTGACCACCCCGACCCGCACCGACGTCCTCGTCGTGGGCGCCGGCCCCGCCGGGTCCGCCGCCGCGGCCCGCGCCGCCGAGGCCGGCCACGACGTCGTCCTCGCCGACGCCGCCGTCTTCCCCCGCGACAAGGCCTGTGGCGACGGCCTGACCCCGCGCGCCATCGCCGAGCTGCAGCACCTGGGCCTGGGTGACTGGGTGCGCGGGCGCGGCGAGAACCGGGGGCTGCGGGCGGCGGGGTTCGGGCAGCTGCTCGAACTGCCCTGGCCCGGCGGATCGCTGCCGGCGCACGGCGGCGCGGTCGCGCGCACCGAGCTCGACACCCGGATCCGGTCCGCGGCGCTCGAGCGCGGCGCGGTCGGCGTCGAGGGCGCGCGGGCCGTCGACGTCGAGCGCGACGGCGACCGGGTGTCGGGCGTCGTGTTCTCGACCGACCAGGGCTCGCACACGATCTCCTGCCGCCGCCTCGTCGTCGCCGACGGCGCCCGCTCGACGCTCGGCCGGGTGCTCGGGCGGGTCTGGCACCACGACACCGCCTACGGCGTCGCCGCCCGCGCCTACGTCCGCTCCGGGCGCCACGACGACGAGTGGATCTCCTCGCACCTGGAGCTGCGCGGCGCGGAGAACGAGGTGCTCTCCGGCTACGGCTGGGTGTTCCCGCTGCACGACGGGCACGTGAACATCGGGGTCGGGACGCTCGCCACCGAGGCCCGGCCCGCGAACATCCGGCTGCGCTCGCTCATCGAGCACTACGCGGCGCAGCGCCGGGAGGACTGGCAGCTCGACGGCGAGGTCCGCGACGTCGCCTCGGCGCTGCTGCCCATGGGCGGCGCCGTCTCCCACGTGGCGGGCTGCAACTGGGCGCTCGTCGGGGACGCCGCCGGGTGCGTGAACCCGCTCAACGGCGAGGGCATCGACTACGGGCTCGAGACCGGCCGCACCGTGGTGGACCTGCTCGGCGAGGACGATCTCACCCTCGCCTGGCCCGCGACCCTGCGCCGCCACTACGGCTCGGCCTTCTCCATCGCCCGCCGGCTGGCGGGCCTGCTGACGACGCCGCGGCTGCTGCCGCTGGCGGGTCCGGTCGGGATGCGCTCGCGGGCCCTCATGACGGTGGCCCTGCGCGTCATGGGCAACCTCGTCACCGACGAGGACGCCGACCTCGTCGCGCGGGCGTGGCGCCTGGCCGGGCGGGCCTCGATGCGGGCGGACGTGCTCCCGCCGTTCCCGGCAGCCGATCTGCGCACCCCTGCCTGAGGGGCTTGAGCCCCTCGCCGAGTGGACCCCCGCGGCTGTCGCCGCTGCCCCTGAGGTCCACTCGGCGGGTTCCTCCCGAGGCGCTCAGGGGGTGATGACGACCTTGAGCGCGAGGTTGGCCGCGGCGTTGCCGAACACGTCGTAGGCCTCGTCGATCTGGTCGAAGGTGAACGAGTGCGTGCCCATCTTCTCGGCCGGGATGCGCCCGCTCGCGACCATCTTGAGCAGCGTCGGGATCGAGACCGTGTCGACCAGGCCCATCGTCAGCGACACGTTCGAGATCCACATGTCCTGCATCGGGAGCTCGACGGGGGTGCCGTGCACACCGACGTTCGCGATGGTGCCGCCGGGGCGCACCAGGGACGCCGCCGTCAGCAGCGTCTCCGGGTAGCCGACCGCCTCGATCGCCACGTCGACGCCGAGCCCGTCGGTCAGCCCGACGACGTCGGAGACGGTGCCCGGCCCGACCTCGATCGCGTCGGTCGCCCCGAACTCGAGCGCACGCTCCAGGCGGAACTTGTTCGAGTCGATCGCGATGACCTTGGAGGCGCCCCACAGCCCCGTCGTGAGGACCGCCGACAGGCCCACCGCGCCCGCTCCGACCACCGCGACCGTGTTGCCCGGACGCACCCCGCCGGCGAGCACCCCGACCTCGTAGCCGGTCGGGAGCGAGTCCGCGAGGAAGATCGCCTGCTCGTTGGTGACCGAGTCCGGCACGGCGTAGAGCGAGGTGTCCGCGTAGGGCACCCGGACGTACTCGGCCTGGGTGCCGTCGATGAGGTGGCCGAAGATCCATCCGATGCCGCCGACGGTCTGGCAGTGCGAGGGCATCCCGCGCTGGCAGTACTCGCAGCGCCCGCACTTGGTGATCGCCGGGACGAGCACCCGGTCGCCCACCGAGAACCCGCGGACCGCGTCGCCGATCTCGGTGATCGTCCCGACCGCCTCGTGCCCCAGGATGCGGCCGTCGGTGACCGCGGCGACGTCGCCCTGCAGGATGTGCAGGTCGGTGCCGCAGATCGTCGTCGTGTCGACCTTCACGACGACGTCCGTCGGCTCCTGGACGCGGGCGTCGGGGACGTCCTCCCAGGCCTTCGAGCCGGGACCGTGGTAGACAAGAGCCTTCATGGGGTCGACCTCCGTGGCTGCGCTGCGACCCGACCGACGCTAGTGGCGCGGGACACACCCGGACTGTCCGATATCGAGACGACCGGCCCCGGCCCCGCGGCGCCGCGGAACCCCTACTGTCCCGGTTCCGGGACACCTACGCGATGTAGCTGATCCCGAACGCGTCGATCTTGCGGTAGAGCGACGACCGGGCGATGCCGAGCATCGCGGCCGCCTTGTAGCGGTTCCCGCGGGTCTCGTAGAGCGCGTGGATGATCGCGTCGGCCTGCGCGGTCTCGAGCATCGTCAGCCGGGGCGCGCTGGTGAAACAGAACGCCGGCAGGTCGGGCGGCTGCACCACCCCGACCGGCTTGCGGGTCACGACGTAGCGCAGCACGTCCTCGAGCTCGGCGATGTTCCCCGGCCAGGAGTAGCCCTCGAGCACCCGGACCACCTGGTGGGACAGCCGCAGCGACCGGGCCCCCGTCGTCGAGCGCAGCACCGAGCGGGCGATCTCGGCGAGCTCGTCGGAGCGGTGGCGCAGCGCCGGCACCCGGACCGTCTCGTGGAAGTGGCGCAGCAGCAGCCCGTACGGCCGGCCGGCGTCGACCGACGCGCTGTCGAGGCAACCGACCACGATCACGCGGCCCGGCACCACCGTGAGCGGCCGCAGTGCCTCGTCGAGCCGGCGCGCGCTGCGCGGGGTGAGGGTGTGGACGCCGTCGAGCAGGACGAGGTGCACCTCGGCCCCGGGATCGTCGACGGGCACGTCGTGGGCCTCGCCGAGGGTGGAGCAGTCGATCGTGGTCGAGGTGCCGTGCGGGAAGAGGTGGCCGAACCGCTCGCGGGCCAGCGTGCGCTTCCCGACCCCGGTCTCCCCGACGAGCAGCAGGTGACGACGGTGCGCGAGCGTCGCGGTGGCATCGCGGCGGGCCCGGACGTAGGGGCTGAAGAGCTCCTGGTTCGCCCGCAGCCGGGCCTCCTCGGACGCGGCCGCCGCGGGGCCGCGGTGCAGGTCGGCGGCGAAGTCGCGGCGGGTGGTGGGCGCGACGTGGGAGCCCTGGCGCCGGCGGGCCTCGCGGGCCGCCGTCGACGTGCGGCCGGCCGCGACGTGGACCTCCACCGGCGCGCCCCCGAGGACCGCGCCGAGCACCTCGCCGTCGACGCCGCGCACCTCGTGCACCCGCACCTCGGCGCAGAGCCCCGACGGCAGGTCGAGGTGGCGGTCCGCGCCGGTCTCGTCGAGCAGGACGCTCGCGGTGAGCAGGTCGTGCAGCGCCTGCTGGTCGGGTGGGGCGAGGGCCTGCGCGCCCCGGCCCACCCACAGGTCCTCGCCCGCGGTCGCGAGCACCCACGGCACCCCGTCGGCCCGCAGGCCGGCCACCGCGTCGTGCACCGCGAGCACGCGCCGGTGCGCCACCCGCTCCTCGTGCTCGACGACGGCCGCGGCGAGCGTCCGGGCGAGCGCGGCCGCCGTGCCGCCGCGTTCGGAGGCGTGGGTGACGACGACGACCGCGGCCCGGTGGGCGCCGAGGGTGACCGGGGCGGCCGCGTCGCGCAGGACCCGGAGGGCCGGGTGCAGGTGCTCCGGGCCCTCGACGAGCGCCGGGCCGCGGGTGTGGCGGACGAGCCCGGCGGCCGTCGTGCCGACCGAGCGCTCGTCGTGGCGGTGGCCGGGCACCCACCCCGCGGCGTCGAGGAGCTCGGCGGGTGCGGAAGCGGTGTCGCGGCGGACCCGCACCGTCCCGTCGTCGCCGACGAGGCCGACCGCGCACCCGGCGTCGGGATTCTCCGCCGCGAAGGCGGACAGAACCGCGTCGGCCGAGGCGACCAGCGGTCCGCCGTCCTGGTGCCCGACGAACGGGGCCGGCGCGCCCCGGGGGGCGTCCGCACAGCGTTCCCAGGACGCGAGGACCTCCGCGCGCACCTCGTCCGGGGCGAGCGCCGTCCGGCCACCGCGCAGGAAGCGGGCGCGGGCGGCGTCGAGATCCCGCTCGGCCGGCACGTCGGGAACGGTAGGCCGATCGTGTCGCCGGGCGCCACCGCCGAGGGGGTCACACCGCCGGGCGGGCCAGCCCCTCCGCGCTCGTGACGTCGTCGAGGGCGAGCGCGACGGCGCCGCGCAGGGGGGCGTCGTCGCCGTGCACGCCGTCCCGCACCGGCGTGGGGTCGGCGCGCCGGTAGCCCATGAGCCCGCGGCGGTAGGCCTCGTCGAACGCCGGTCCCCGCAGCCGCGGGGCGAGGCCGCCCAGGACCACGACCTCGGGGTCGTGCGCGTTCACCAGCCCGGCCACACCCCGGCCCAGCGCGGCCGCCACCCGGGCGACGGCCCCGGCCGCGGCGTCGTCGCCCGCGTCCGCCCGGTCGAGGACGTGGGCCGCGTAGGTCCGCGGGTCGACGGGCGGGTCGGCGCCGAGGTGCCGGGCGAGCGCGCGCCCGTCGAGCTCCGGCGCCCAGCAGCCCCAGGCGCCGCACGCGCAGGCGATCGCCGGATCCCCGAAGGGCATGTGGCCGTACTCCCCCGCCGCGCCGTGGGCACCGAGCTGCGGGCGCCCGTCGAGGAGCAGGGTGCCGCCGATCCCGACCTCCACTGTGAGCGACAGCGCCGTCCCCGCCCCCGAGGCCGCCCCGGAGCGGGCCTCGGCGAGCCCGGCGAGGGTGGCGTCGTTCCCGGGCAGCACCGGGATGCCGGGCCGGCCCGGTCCGCCGAGGAGGTCGGCGGCGACGGGGCCCCAGTCCAGCTCGGTGGCGCGGACGAAGACGTCGTCGGAGAGCGGGGCGGGTGCGGCGAGCCCGAGGGCGAGCGGCCGGCCCCCTCGCGGAGCGGGCGTGCCGTTCGCTCCCTCGGAGACTGCGCCGATCGCGCGCGCCAGCTGCTCCGAGAGGTCGTCCCCGCGCCGACCGGCGCACAGCACCGTCGGGACCCCGTCGAGGCCGGCGACGGCCAGGCGCCAGTCCTCGTGGCGCAGGTCGAGGGCGAGGACGCGGGGGCCGCCGGGAGCGGGGTGCAGGCACGTCGTCGGGCGGCCCCGCCCGGTCACCGGGGCCCGTTCCTCGGCGAGCCAGCCCACATCGCGCAGTCGGGCGACCGTCTCGGTGGTCGTCGCGCTCGACAGGTTCAGCCGCGTCGCGAGCTCGACCCGGGTCAGTCCCGGCGAGCGGCGGACCTCGTCGAGCACGGCCGCGCTGGTCCGCCACCGGTCCACCCGGGCGCGATACGGCTCACAGCGTTCGGTGCCCTCGCCGCTTCCCACGACTCCCACGCCCTCATTATCCTCGGATAGCGAGGAAAAGCGTGGGGAGGGGTTGGACCATGATCACCGGCGAGGCGTTCGCCGCGGTCCTGTTCGACATGAAGGGCACCCTGGTCGACCCCGACGCCGCCGTCGAGCGCTCCTGGCGGATCTGGGCCGAGCCCGACCCGGAGAGCACCTCGTCCGACCTCACCGACCTCGTTCCCCGCACCCCCGCCCGGAGGACCACAGCGTGAGCACTTCCGTCGAGCCCACCGCGACGACGGGGACGGCCCCGCCGGCCGACGTCCCCGCCCCGTCCCGACGACGCGTCCCCGCCGGGGTCAGCCTGGCCGCCCTCTCCCTCGGCGGCCTCGCGATCGGCACCACCGAGTTCGCGAGCATGGGCGTGCTGCCCGGCTTCGCCTCCGACCTGGGCGTCTCCGTCCCGACCGCGGGCATCGCGATCAGCGCGTACGCCCTCGGCGTCGTCGTGGGCGCGCCCCTGATCGCCCTGGTGGGGGCCCGCTGGCCGCGCAAGCGGCTGGTCGTGGCGCTCGCCGTGGCCCTCGTCGTGTTCAACGCCCTCTCCGCGCTGGCGCCGGCGTTCCTACCGTTCGTGGGCCTGCGCTTCCTGGCCGGACTGCCGCACGGCGCGTACTTCGGCACCGCCGCGGTGCTCGGCTCGTCGCTGGTCCCCCCGGCGCGGCGCGCCCGCGCCCTGGCCACGGTGATGCTGGGGCTGACCATCGCGAACATCATCGGCGTCCCGGCCGCGACGTGGCTCGGGGACACCTTCGGCTGGCGCAGCGCCTACGTCGCGGTCACCGTGATCGCGCTGGTCACGGTGCTGGCGGTGACGACGCTGGTGCCCAGCCCCGCCGACGACCGCGGCGGCAGCCTGCGCGGCGAGCTCACCGCGCTCACCCGTCCCCAGGTGTGGCTGACCCTCGGCGTCATCGCCGCCGGCTTCGGCGGGCTGTTCGCGGTGTACAGCTACATCAGCCCGATCCTCACCGCCGAGGCCGGCGTCTCGACCTCGACGGTGCCGCTGCTGCTCGGCGCGCTCGGGATCGGCATGACGATCGGGAACGTCGCCGGCGGGCGGTTCGCCGAGCGCGCCCCGCGTCTGACGATCGCGATCGCCCTCGCCGTCTACTCGGTGGTGCTCGTCGGGTTCGTGTTCGGCGCGCACCAGGTCGTGACGGCGACGATCGGGCTCTTCGCGCTCGGCTTCGTCGGACTGTCGGCCGGGCCCGCGCTGATGGGCTGGCTCATCGACTTCGCCGCCGAGGGACCGTCGCTGGCCGCGGCGAGCTTCCACTCCGCGTTCAACGTCGCCAACGCCCTGGGCGCCGCCCTCGGCGGGGCGGTCCTCGCCGCCGGGCTGGGCTACGACGCGCCGGCCGCGGTGGGCGCCGCGCTGCCGCTGCTCGGCATCGTGGTGTTCGCGGTCAGCGTGGGGCTGGAGCGCCGGCGAGCGGTCGCCGAGCCCGCGTGAGCGAACGGCGCCGTCCTGGCACTGGACGCCAGGATCGTGCCGTTGCTGCCGTGCGGGGCCGACGGGTCGCGCGAGCGAACGGCGTCGTTCTGACGTCAGACGCCAGGAACGTGCCGTTGCTGCCATCCCGACGGCGGGCCTGACCCCGGCTCAGCTCCCGCCGGTCAGCCCCCCGACGACCTCGTCGACGGGGATCTCCCGCCGATCCCCGGTGGCACGCTCGGTCACCTCGACCACCCCGTTCGCGAGGCCCCGCCCGACGGTGATCGACGTCGGCACGCCGATCAGCTCGGCGTCGGCGAACTTCACCCCGGGCGAGGCCTTGCGGTCGTCGAGCAGGACCTCGAGGCCCGCCTCGGCGAGCCCGGCGGCGATGGTCTCGGCGGCCGCGGACTGGGCGGCGTCCTTGCCGGCGATCACGAGGTGCACGTCGAACGGCGCCACCTCCCGCGGCCACACCAGGCCCTTGGCGTCGGCGTGCTGCTCGGCGATCGCGGCGACCGCCCGGGAGACGCCGACCCCGTAGGAGCCCATCGTCACCGTCACCGGCCGACCGTCCTCGCCGGCGGCGGTGAGCCCGAGCGCCTCGGCGTACTTGCGGCCCAGCTGGAAGATGTGGCCCATCTCGATGCCGCGCGCCGCGACGAGGGTGCCGACGCCGTCGGGCGACGGGTCGCCCTCGCGGACCTCGGCGGCCTCGATGGTGCCGTCGGGGGTGAAGTCGCGGCCCGCGACGAGGTCGACGACGTGGCGGCCGTGCTCGTCGGCGCCGGTGACCCAGGCGGTCCCGGTGACGATGCGGGGGTCGACCAGGTAGCGCACGCCGTTCTTGGCCAGGCCGACCGGGCCGATGTAGCCCTTGGTGAGGAAGGGGTTCGCGGCGAAGTCGGCGTCGTCGAGGAGCGCCACCTCGGCCGGCGAGACCGACGCCTCGAGGCGCTTCATGTCGACCTCGCGGTCGCCGGGCACGCCGACCCCGAGCAGCGTCCACTCCGCGGCGCCGGGCAGCTTCGTCTTCACCATGACGTTCTTGAGCGTGTCCGCGGCGGTGAAGGTGCGGGCCCCGGATCCGTCACGCAGCCCGAGGGTGTTCACGTGCGCGACGAGCGTGTCGATCGTCGGGGTGTCCGGGGTGTCGTAGACGACCGCCTCGGGCTTGTCGGCGATCGACTGCTCGGGCGGCGCCGGCGTCGTCACGGCCTCGACGTTCGCGGCGTAGCCCGACTCCGGGCTGCGCACGTAGGTGTCCTCCCCCGTCTCGCAGGGCGCCAGGAACTCCTCCGACGCCGAGCCGCCCATCGCCCCGGACATCGCCGAGACGATCTGCACCTCGAGCCCGAGCCGGGAGAACAGCCGCTGGTAGGCGAGGCGGTGCGCCGCGTAGGACTCGGCCAGCCCCTCGTCGGTGAGGTCGAACGAGTACGAGTCCTTCATGACGAACTCGCGCCCGCGCAGGATGCCGGCGCGCGGCCGCTCCTCGTCGCGGTACTTGGTCTGGACCTGGTAGAGGATCACCGGGAAGTCCCGGTACGACGACGTCTCGCCCTTCACCATGAGCGTGAAGAGCTCCTCGTGGGTCGGCCCGAGCAGGTAGTCCGCCTTCTTGCGGTCCTTGAGCCGGAACAGGGCGTCCCCGTACTCGGTCCAGCGCCCGGACGCCTCGTAGGGCTCCTTGGGCAGCAGCGCGGGGAAGTGGACCTCCTGCCCGCCGATGGCGTCCATCTCCTCGCGCACGAGGCGCTCGATGTTCTTGAGGACCCGCATGCCCAGCGGCAGCCACGAGTAGATGCCGGGCGCGACCCGGCGCACGTAGCCGGCGCGCACCAGCAGCTTGTGGCTGGGCACCTCGGCGTCGGCCGGGTCCTCGCGCAGGGTGCGCAGGAACAGATCGGACATCCGCGTGACGCCTCGTGCCATGCGGCGAGCCTAACGAGGTGCCGCGAACCGGTTCTCCCGGCGGGAGCTACTGGTAGGTGACGAGGTCCGGGGCCGGCTGCAGGGCGAGCGCCTGCGCGGCGGTCAGCATCGGCGTGTCCTGGGTGTAGAAGAGCTTGAAGCCCAGGTGCATCTGCGTCGGACGCTGCAGTTCCCTGTACTTGCCGAGCTTGTTGGGCGGGGCCCCGAAGCCGTCGACGTGCTGCACGACGGCGAGCTGCGGCGGCGTCTGCAGCCGCTCCGGGTTGGTGATCATGTTCGGGGTGAACTGGTGCACGACGAACAACTTCTGGGGGAGGTCGTTCGCCTGCACCAGGTTCGCGAGCCACGTCGAGACCTCGTTGATCTCGTCGGCGGCCACCGTGCCGATCTGCTTGCCCGGGACCTCGCCGGGCGGCATCCGCCACTCGGGGTCGAGGGCGAGGCCGACGTCCGGCTCGCGCAGCAGGTTCTCCCAGGGCCGGACCGCGGTCATGAAGTCGGTGCGCCCGGGCTGGACGTCGATGATCATCAGCTGCTTGTCGGCACGGGCGGCGGCGAGGTAGCGCCCGGCGGCGCCCTGGTCGATGTCGTGGTGGTAGTCGCCGTCGGGCCCGGGTCCGCCGTCCGCGAGCCCCACGATGAGCTCCATCGCCGGCTGCACCGTCCGCCCGGGGGTCGCGAACGGTGCCGCCGCCTGCTCGAGCCTCGCCGCCGCCTGCTGCGGGGTGCCGGTCCCGAGCACCCCGAGCCGGGAGGTGTCGGCCGTGCCGTAGTAGGCGACCACCCGGTAGTTCGGGAAGATCGTCGTGCCGCCGCGGGGCAGTTGCGGGACCGGGCGCGGAGCGGGCGCGGCGGCGGGGACGCTCAGCACCGGGTTCGGGGCGGCCCGCGGCGGGGCGGAGCTGTCGTCGTGCCCGGTGATGAGGGCGACGAGCCCGAGGAACGCCGCCAGCACGAGCGCCGCCAGCACGAAGGCGAAGAGCACCCGACGACGACGGCGGCGGTCCCGCGCGACGCCCGGGCGCGGCTCGGCGTCCCCCGGCGCAGCCTCGGGGTCCGCGACGGGGACCATCGCGTCGGTGCGCTCGGCCGCCGTCGGCTCGTCGACGGTGGAGGAGCCGATCGCCGTCGCCGTCGCCGTCGCCGTCCCGCCGGCGGGACCCGCACCGTTCTCCCGGCCCTTCCCGGTGCGCTCCGGCTGGTCGGCCGTGTCGGGCCGGGCCTCGGTGATCATGCCCGCCGACGCGGCCGCGCCCGCCGCCCCGGCAGCTCCGGCCGCGGCGGCGGCGGCCTTGCGTCCCGGCTTCTCCGTGGTCTCGGTCGCGACGAGTCGCGGTGACTCGGTGGGGGCGTCGGACTTCGCCGCCGCGCCCGCCGCCGGCGATGCCGTGGGACCGGGTCGCGGGGACCCGGACTCGGCGGGCTTCGCCGGCTGCTCGGTCCGCACCATGTCCGGCTCGGTCGGCACGTTCGCCGGGCCGGTGGTCCCCGGCCGGTCGCCCGTGCGGGGCCGGGCCGTGGTCGCGCTGCCCGCGAGCGCGACTGCACCCCTCACTCCGGCTCCGGCCGCGGCGGCGGCGTTCGTCCGTCCCGGCTTCTCCGTCGCCTCGGTGGCGGCGGGTCGCGTCCGCCCCGCGTCCGGCTCGGTCGGGGTGTCCGCCGGCTTCGGCTTCGGGGTGGGCGATGGCGCCGAATAGCGGGCCGGGGCCCCCGTCGACGGCGTGCTCGTCATCGGCTTCGCGGTGGCGGGTGCGGTCGCCGAGGGCCGGGCGGCGGGCTTCACCGCGGGGAGGGTGGGGCGGTCCTGGGGAGGCGTGGCGCGGGTCCGCGGCCGGGTCGACGCCGCGCTCGCGCCTGCCCCTGCTGCCGCCGCGCCGGCGGATGCCCTGGTGGAACCGCCGGCGGAACCCCGACCATCGGTCACGGTCTCCCCAGCACTCGACGCGTTCGCCGACCGCGCCGGAGCGTCGGTCCGCCATGGCGGGACACCCAGCATCGGGGGCCGCTCGGCGTCGACGGACGACGGCGCGGGGCCCGGAGGTGGGGTCTCGCCACGCGGCTTCCCCGGCGACGGGCGTCGGCCCCAGGGCAGGCGACGGCCCTCGCCCGGTCGACGCCGGTCCTCGGGCGGGCCGTCGGGCCGACGCGTCGGGCCCGGTCGCGACGGCGGGCCCGGGGGGCGCTCCGGCGCGGGCGCCGACGGGCCGTCCGCGGCCGGGCCGGCAGCGGCGGCCGGGGACGGGGGATCGTCGGGGTCGTTCTCGGGCGATCGGCGGGGGGCCGGCGCCTCGACGGGCGTCTTCGCCGGGGCCTCCGCCATCGCCGTGGTGCCGGCGTCCTTCCCCCCGGAGCCCGACCGGGCGGCCCGGGGCCCCTCGCCGGAACCGGCCCCCACCGTGGCCTTCTCCGGCGGCTTCAGCGTCACCTCGTCGGGTCCGCCCCAGCGCATCACGCCCTCCTCCGCCTCCCCCGGCGCGACGGACGGCCGCACCCGCGGCACACCGTAGGCAGTGGAAGGCGGAAATTCCGCACATCCGACCCGCGTGTCACAGGCGTATCACACGTAACACCCCGAGATCAGGTCAGGCCGAGCACCGAGAGTGCCGTCCGGGCGGCCTCTCCTCCCTCGTTCTCCGCGATGTCGAGGGCGGCGGGGACGTCGAGGTCGTCGAGCAGTGCCGCGACGACGGCGTCGGTCGCGACGCCCCCGGCGTTCCGGGCGGCCGCGGCGAACAGGCGCTCGAGGCGACCCGCCGCCGCGTCGAGCGCACCCGGGGCGAGGTCCCAGGGCCGATCCCAGGGCCGGTCGAGCAGCAGCAGGCGGATCGCGGCGGCGGGGTGGGTCTCGAGCAGGTCGGCGACGAGCACGAGGTTGCCGGCCGACTTCGCCATCTTCGCGCCGTCGACGCGCACCGTCCCGACGTGCAGCCGGGCCCGGGCGAAGGGCCGCACCCCCGTCAGGGCCTCGGCCATCGCGGCCATGCCGGTGTGGTGCGGGTGGCGCAGGTCCGCGCCGCCGACGTGCAGGTCGACGGCGGGCCCGAGCACGGAGAGCGCCATCGCGGCGCACTCGGCGTGCCACCCGGGCCGCCCCTCGCCCCAGGGGCTCGGCCAGGCCGCCTCGCCCGGCGTGGCGGGCCGCCAGACCGTCGGGTCGCGGGGATCCTCGGCCCGCCGGGACGGCGGGACCTCGGAGGCGTCCGGGGGCACCTCGACGACGTCGAGGCCGGTCGCCGCGGCGCGGAACAGGATCTCGCCGTCCCGCTCGTAGGCGACGCCCCGCTCGAGCAGGGCGGAGGCCAGCCGGACGACGCCGTCGACGTGGTTGTGCGCCCGCGGCTGGTGCGTCGGCGGCCGGACCCCGAGAGCGGCCATGTCGCGGTCGAACCGGAACTGGCCCACGGCCGCGAAGCTGTCGAAGCGGCGGCCGGCGCGCTCGGCGGCGGCGTCGAGGACGTCGTCGACGTCGGTGACGTTGCGGCACATCTCGACCTCGACCCCGATGCGACGCAGCACCCGCGCGGCGACGTCGGCCCACACGAAGGTGGCGGCGTGGCCGAGGTGCGTGGTGTCGTAGGGCGTGATCCCGCAGACGTAGGCGCGGGCGCGCCCGACCAGCGGCAGCGGTTCTCCGGCGAGGGCGAGACGAAGGGTCACGCCCTCATCCTGCCCCCGCCCGGTCAGGGTCTGGTGCCCAGGAACCGCTCGAATGCCTGCCGGGCCGCCGCGTCTCGCGCCGCGATACGGGACAGGTCCTCGGCCAGCGCCTGCAGCCACTGCTCGACGTCGACCCGACGCCGCTGGATCACCACCCCGCCCGAGACGCGCCGCACCTCGGCGTCCACCCGCTCCCCGTCGGCCCGCAGCTCCAGGTCGCGACCCTCGCCGTGCACGAGCACCGACTCGGCGCGTCCCTCCCGGCCGGCCAGCCGGTCACCGAGACCCCGGCGGTAGCCGACCTCGACGGTGCCGGGGGGCAGCGCGTCAGCGAGGGCCCCGGAGAGGACGCGGGCGTAGGAGGCGACGTCGGCGCGGTCGGTGCGCAGCGCGGCGGCGAGCAGGGCGACGTCGGCCGCCGGTCCGAGGCCGGTCGGCTCGAGACCGGAGCCGGGGCCCTCCCTGTCGGCGTGCTCAGCTGCATTGTCGGGATCCATGCCGTCACCCGTCCGTCAACGGCAGCACGAGCTGCGGCGTGGCGATGTGGTGGTCGGCGCGCAGCGGGCGGACGGCGGTGCCGATCGCGAAGAACTCCGTGGTGTGCCCGCCCCAGCGGTGGCCGTGCGCGCGCAGCCGGACCCCGACGATGCCCTCGGCGTGCAGTGCCTCGGCCTCGGCCTGCATCCGGCTCATCGCGAGCTCGCGGGCGTCGTAGAGCCCCTCGGTGTACTGCGGGAGCTCCACGTTCTGCCCGATGTTGCTCATCGCGCGGAACATCCCCTGGTGGGCGATGTGGTAGACGCACGAGCCCATCACCATGCCCAGCGGCGCGTACCCGGCCTGGATCAGCGTCCAGAAGTCCTGCCCGGAGAGGTCCGAGGTGAACGGCTGGCGGTGCACGTTGCGCCAGGAGCCGCCGCCCGGAGTTCCCGTCGCCCCGCTCGCCCCGCCGGGCGGCGGGTTCTCGGCCGCGACCGCCGTCCCGACGGCGATGAACTCGGCGAGGTCGTTGCCGAACTCCTTGAACTCGATGTCGAGCCGGACCCCGACGATCCCGTCCGCGCCGAGCTGGTCGGCCTCGGCCTCCATCCTGGTCATCGCGAGCTCGCGGGCGTGGTACATCGCCTGGGACAGGGTGTCGAGCTCCTGGTTCTTCCCCCAGCGCCCGACCTGGAACCCCACGTGGTAGATGCTCGAGCCCAGCACCAGCCCGAGCGGCCGGAACCCGGCCTCGCGCACGAGCAGGAACTCGTTCACCGTCAGGTCGGAGGTGAACATGCTCGACGCCTGGCCGGGGCGCATGTGGGCCAGCCGGCGCATGGCGTCGGAGGGAACCCCCGCAACGCCCTCCCTGGCGGCTGCTTCGGGGTCGGTCACGGTGCCTCCCGGGTGGGGCGCAGCGGCAGGAAGGTCAGCGACGACGACCGCGAGGGCGCCGTCGGGTGCTCGACGGCGAGCAGGGCGTTGCCGAACACGGTCGCCTCGGCGACGTGGTCACGGTGGTTCTCGGAGGGTTCGATCTCGCGCATCCAGAGGCTCATGTCGGAGACGATCGCGCCCTCGGCGCCGGCAGCGGCGACCCGGCGGGTGAAGTCGCGGCGCGCCTCGGCCCGAGCCGCGGTCACGAGATGGGAGTACCCGGTGACCTCGGTGTTGCCGCTCATCCAGGACATCTGCGAGCGGGTGCGCATGTCGTCGTGGCGGATGTAGAGCGCAATGCCGTAGACGATGCGCACCGGCAGCCACCCGGCCCCGACGAGCTTGGCGACGTCCTGCCCGGCGAGCTCCGTGCAGAACGGCTGCGGCGGGCGCTCGTGGGGGCGCGTGGAGCGGACGGCCGTGCCGAGCGCCATGAACTCACGGCTGCCCTGGTCGAACGGCCCGGCGGTGAGGCTGACCCCGACGACGCCGTCCGCCCCGATCCCGGCGGCCTCGAGCTGCATGCGCCCGATGGCGGTGTCGTACCCGTGGCGCAGCGCCTCGACGTAGGGGCCGAACGCGGGCACCGGCGCCATGGGGCCCATGGTGCCCCCGTAACCGCCGAACCCGCCCGCGCCCCAGGCGCCGCACCCGCCGTAGCCGCTCCAGCCGACGTTCTGGACGATCGAGCCCATCACCTCACCGACCGGCTCGAACTCGGTGGCCGAGAGCCCGGCCGCGGAGGGCACGGTGAGCATCGAGGTCCACGGTCCGCCGGATGCGGCCCGCTCGACCCGCGCGGCGGCGACCGGGGGAAGCCCCCGGCCGTCCCACTGATCGGACACGGCCGCGAAGCTACACCCGGGTCCTGTGGAGGGGTCCGGCCGTCACAGCGGGTCCACATCGTCCGCCGAGCCCTCC
>NZ_DASXJD010000020.1:0-66430 GCF_036497585.1 Actinomycetospora sp.
CGCCGGCAAGGCCGGCCAGACCTTCCTGCTGGTCGGCACCGACTCCCGCTCGACCGACCCGACGACGGGCAGCGACGCCACCGCCCCGGACTTCGTCTTCGGCGCCCAGCGCAGCGACGTGATCATGGTGGCGACGATCGCGGACGACGGGAAGAGCGCCAGCGTCATCTCGATCCCCCGCGACTCGTGGGTGAACATCCCCGGCCACGGGATGAACAAGATCAACGCGGCGTTCTCCTTCGGCGGCCCGCCGCTGGCGATCCAGACGATCGAGCAGCTCACCCGGGTGCGCATCGACCACTTCGCGGTCATCGACTTCGCGGGCTTCCAGCAGATGACCGACGCGGCCGGCGGGATCGACGTCAACGTCGGGCAGGCGACGGAGCGCGACGGCGTCGTCGTGCCCGCCGGCCCGCAGCACCTCACCGGTGCCCAGGCCCTGGTCTACGTCCGGGAGCGCAAGAGCCTGCCCGGCGGGGACTTCGATCGGGTGCGCCGTGAGCAGAACGCGCTGCGGGCGCTCGTCTCGAAGGCGCTCTCCTCCGGCACGCTCTCCAGTCCGAGCCAGGCCTACGACCTCGTGAACACGGTGACCCAGCACGTCGGCGTGGACGACTCGCTGACCAACACCGGTCTCGCCGAGCTGGTCTTCGGCCTGCGCGACCTGCGGGCGTCGAACATCGCCTTCCTGACGGTGCCGACCACCGGCACGGGCACGGAGGGCTCGCAGTCCGTGGTCTACCTCGACCAGCAGGCCGACCAGGACCTGTGGTTCGCGGTGAACACCGACAAGGTCGCGCAGTGGGCCGACGCCCGCCCGAACTCCCGGCTCTCGGCGACGCCGCGCTGAGCGCGGCACCCCGTCCGGCGCCACACTGCGGAGGTGGAGCACGACGTCGTCATCGTCGGGGGCGGCTCGGCCGGCTGCGCGCTGGCGGGTCGGCTCTCCGAGGATCCCGGACGCCGGGTGCTGGTGCTCGAGGCCGGTCCCGCCCCGGTGCGGCCCGAGGACTACCCGGCGGAGCTGCGCGACGTCTCCTCCCTCGCCGCCGCCGACGACGGCCACCCGTACAACTGGTCGTTCGCCACGCAGCTGACCGACGCTCCCCACCGGTCCCGCACCGCCCGCGGCCGGGTGCTGGGGGGCTCCAGCGCCATCAACGGGGCGAACCACCTGCGGGCCACCCGCGCCGACGTCGAGGCCTGGCACGGCTGGTCCTGGGAGGACGCCCTCGCCGCCTACGTGCGCGGCGAGGACGACCACGACGTCCCGGGCCCGGAGCACGGCCACGACGGGCCGGTGCCCGTCGAGCGGCCCTCGGGCGAGCTGCTGGCCGGGCTGACGACGCGGATCGTGCGCGCCGCCGCCGCGCTCGGGGTCCCCGCGGAGCCGGACAAGAACGGCGACGCCCCGCCCGGCGTCGGGCTCGTGCCCGCGAACGTCTCGCACGGCGTGCGGTTCAACGCGGCGATGGCCTACGTGCTGCCCCACCGCGACCGGCCCAACCTGTGCGTCCGCGGTGACTCGCCCGTCGCGCGGGTCCTCGTCGACGGCGACCGCGCGGTCGGGGTCGAGACGCTCACCGGGGAGCGGATCGGGGCGGGGGAGGTGGTGCTCGCCGCCGGGGCGATCGCGAGCCCCCAGCTGCTCGCCCTCTCCGGGATCGGGCCCGCCGACGAGCTGACGGAGGTCGGGATCCCGGTCCGGCTGGACCGCCCCGGCGTCGGGCACGGGTGGAGCGACCACCCCGCGGTCTTCCTCGGCTTCGCCTACGACGAGCCGCTGCACCCCGAGGCGGTGTCGGCCCAGGCCGCGATCCACCTCGACGCGGCCACGCTCCACCCGGACCTCCCGGCCGACCCGGCCGGGGACCTCGAGGTGCTGCTCTTCTGCCGGCCGTTCGCGCCCGGCGGCGCCCGCCACCTGATGTGCGCGGTGCAGCAGCCCGACAGCCGCGGCGACACGGTCCTGCACAGCGACGACCCCCGCCGGCCTCCCCGCCTGCGCCACCACTACCTCGCGAGCGCCACCGACCGGGCCCGCATGCGGGCGGTGGTGCGCTTCGCGGCCGATCTGCTCGGCTCGAGCGGCATCGCCATCCCGACGGTGGCCCGGTCGTCCGACGCCGAGCTCGACGCCTGGGTCGCCGCCGGCCTGACCACCTCCTCGCACCTGTGCGGCAGCGCGGCGATCGGCCCGGCCTCGGACCCCGCCGCGGTGGTGGACCCGGAGCTGCGGGTGCACGGGGTCCGGGGGCTGCGGGTCGTCGACACCTCGGTGGTGCCGACGGTGCCGCGGCGCGGGCCGGCGGCGACCGCCCTGATGCTCGGTGAGCGCGCGGCCGAGCTGTTCCGCGACTGACGAGTCGTCCGGTTCGTCCCACGTCGGGTCACGGTTGCGACACGATGGGGTGGATCACAGCGATGTCTCGGCGCGGCGGGGCGCAGAATCTTGCCCGGCCGTGATCCGGGGGTGCGGCCGCGAGAATCCGAGGTGTGGTCCGGGAGTCCGGGCGGGAGCGAGGCGACGTGTCGCTGTGGGGATCGGGCAGGTGCGATGACGCGATGCCGCGGTTGAGCCGGGGGGAGCGCAAGGCGCTCCGGCGTCGGGCGCGGGAGGACGCCGAGCTCGCCGCCCGGATCCAGCGCGCCCAGCGCCGGCTCGCCCAGGCCGCAGGCCCGCTGCCGGTCATCGACCCGCGCACGGCGCCGGACGCCCTCGAGGGGCCCGCGCAGCGCTCCGCGATCGTCGAACGCTGACCCGGGGTCACCCGCCCGGGGCGCATCCCGGGGTGCGACGCTGCTGCGGTGGCGAGCCCGTTCCGCGTGGTCGGCCTCCTCGTCCTGATCGCCGTGCTCCTCGCGGGGTGCTCCGGGGGTGACGCGGCCCCCGCGCCGCCGCCGGCGCACGACCCGCCGACCGCGTTCGGACCGCCGTCGGGAACCCTGCTGCGCGGGTCGTCGACCACCCTGACCGGCGCCTACGGCGCCGCCCCCGAGCTCCCGGTCGCGCTCGACGGCACCACGATCTGGGTGGCCGACTCCGGCGGCGTGGCGCGGGCCGACTCCTCCGCCTCGACGACGGCGGTGCCCCTGCCGCCGGGCCGGTGGGTGGCCGGCGCCCCGCGCCCGGTCCCGGGTGCGGGCCTCGTCCTCGCCGCGTCGGCGACCACCGTGCCCGGCTCGGGCACCACCCCGCCCGGGCTCGCCCTCGAGCTGCTGGCCGTGACGCGCACCGTCACCGGCGACCCCGCCGTGGCCTGGACGGCCGCCGCCCCGCTGCCGTGGGTGGAGGGCCAGCGGTCGGTGAGGACGGCCGTGGTGGGCGTCGCGGCCGCGGGCGACGGGCACCGCGTGGCCGTGCTGAGCGCCACGACCAGCACCCACCGCGCCAGCCTGGCGGTGGACCTCGACACCCGTCGGGTCCTCTGGGTGGCCGACGGCGTCGCGGCGGGCGCGGTGCTCGACGGCCGCGCTCCCGACGGGGAGCCGCTCCCGGGTGCCGTGGTGCCTCCCGGCTCGCAGGGCGCGACCGTGGTCGGTGCCGCCGTCCCGGCGGGCGGCGGGTCCGGCTACTCCCCGTCCTCGGTGGTCGGCCTCGACGTCCTGTCCGGTGCCCGCCGCTTCGTCGCCGACGACGGCTCCACCGCACTGACCGTCACGCGCTCCGGCCCGTCCGGCGTCGTCGTGGGAGGGCGGCGTCCCGGCAACGCCCAGGCGTTCCTCTCGGTGCTGGCCGCCGACGGGACCCCGCGGGGCGACGTGGCCCTCGGGACCGCCTCCTCGGCCCCGCGCTGCGTGTGGGACGAGGCGGACGTGACCGTCTGCTCGGGCCCCAACCGCACGTTCGCGCTCGACGCCGACTCGGCCACGCTGCTCTGGTCGCTGCCCGCGGCCGGGCGGGTCCCGCCGCAGCTGACGACGGCCTGGCACGGCGCGGTGTACGGGACGACGGTGAACGGGCCGGTCGTGGTCGACGCCCGGACCGGGCGGGACCGCAACCCCGCCCCGGGCGCGGCACCGCTCGTCGTCGACGGCTACCTCGGCGTGGGCACGGGCAGCGGCCTGCTGGGCGGGCTGGTCGTCACCCCGGCGACGGGATAGGTCCCCGGTCCGGTCATCCGCCCGCAACGAGAACGATCCACATGACCTGGCTCACTCTGGCAGACTGACGTGACCCTGCTCACGTCCTAGGTTCCGGTGGTCCATGCGCAATCCGCTCGCCGTCCTCGCACCCCGCCGCTTCGGCCTCGAGCCGACCGTCGACCGGGTGCCCGTGCCGCGGCGGGTCCCCGCTCCGGACGCCCTGCCCGCCGTCGAGTTCCTCGAGCACGGCTGCGGGCTGGACGGGGAGGACCACGCGCCGGAGGTCTCGGTGCGCGGGATCGACCCGCGCAACGACCGCGGGCCCGCCGTCGCCTCGGTGCACCTCGCCGCCCGCGAGGGAGGCCCCTGTGCGGACACCGTGGACGAGCTCCTGACGCGCGCGCAGCCGGGCGACTTCCGGGTGCGCCGGTTGACGTTCGACGTGCGCGCGCTCGACGCGGTGCTCGCCGACCGCGGTGGCCGTGCGGTGCTCGAGCAGCTCGTGGCCGCCCCGAGCGACCGCGTGACCAACGCGGTGTTCCGGGCCGCGCTCGGACGCGAGGAGCCGGGGCCGGGCACGGGGGACCTCGACTGCGACGTCCGCGTGGTCGGCGAGGGCGACTCGGTCGCCGGCCGCTGTCGGGTCGACCTCGGCCGCGCGCGCCTGACGATCACGCCACTGCTCACCGGGTCGGAGCGCCTCGCCCGTCGGTTGGCCGAGGCCCGGGCCCGGCCGCGGGACCGCGCGGTGCGGCGCTGCCTGGAGCACGCCCTGGCCGTGGAGCTCGCGTCGGTCCCGCTCGACGACCTCGTCTCCCGGCACCCCGACGCCCCGGCCTGCGACGTCCTGGCCCATTGACACGTGGGGGGCCGACCGGGGTTCGCGGCGCTTCCTCAGCAGCACCTTGCCGCGACTACACCGTGTGGACGATGAGGACGTCCGACTTCGAGCGCCGCGAGACCGCCTGGGGCACCGAGCCGAGCAGGCGCCCGGCGAAGCCTGCGAGGCCCTTGTTGCCGACGACGACGAGGTCGGACCTGTAGAGCTCGGACTTCTCGATGATCGCGTCGGTCGGGTCGCCGTGGACGGCGACGGTGTCGACGTTCTCGGCGCCGGCGCGCACGGCCTCGTCGCGGGCGGACCGCAGGGTCTCCTCGGCGGGGCTCGCCCCGATGATCTTGTACGCCTCGTCGCCGAGTGCCCGCTCGGCCTCCGCCTGGTTGCGGTCCGAGGACGGGTCGCGGGTCTCGTACGCACAGATGATCATCAGTCGCGCACCGGAGTCGGCGGCGACCTCGGCAGCCCGCACGACGGCCTTCCGGGCCGACGACGAGCCGTCGGTCCCGACGGTCACGGTCCTGTAGTCGCCCACGGCGTCCACCGTCCTTCCGTTCGAACGCCGACCTCACACGAGGCGCCCCACCCTGCCAGACCCGTCCGGAGCACCGGATTCGACACCCCGGCCGCGCCGCCCGGCCCGCTCGTCGTGCCGAAGGTCACAGAAAGGTCACGATCTGGTCCACGGGGCGACACGAGGTCCGGATCCGGTAACGGCGGTGTCGCGACTGCGCGATCCCCCCGGCAAGAAGGTGCTCACCGAGAGGCGGGGGACATGGTCGGTCACGACGCGGTGGCGGCGGCCGGACAGGGTGCGCCGGGTCGACGGGTCGACCGGCGCGTCGTCGCCGGGTTCGGGGTCGCGGCGGTGCTCGCGCTCGCGGCGGCCCTGCTGGTCGTCCTGCTCGGGAGCGGCACCGCATCGGCCCAGTCCGGGACCGACACTTCGCCGCAGCCCTACGGCGGAGCGCTCGAGCGGGTCGACGAGGGCGACCGGGTCACCAGCGAGCAGGTGCTGGAGGTCTCGATGCTGGCCCTCGGCACGCTGAACGGCCTGGCCTTCGCCGTCGCGATGGTCGCCAGCCGGCTCCGCGGGCCGACGACCGCGCAGACGCGGCGCGCGCTCATCACCCGGACCGGCGCCGGCGTCGTCTCGGAGTCCCGCCGGGAGCGCCGCGAGCGGGCACGCCACCGGACCTCCGCACCGTCGGCGGCGGACGCACCGGTGGCGCCCGCCACGACCGCGGGGCCGGGCGGCCCCCGCACCCTCACGCCCCGCACGCCGCCGGCGGGGGCGGTGCCCGCGCAGGCCGGGCCCGCACCGCGGGAGGGGCTCGTCCCGGCCGGCCGGGGGCCGCAGCCGCCCGCGCACGGCCGTGGCCCGCACGCCCGGCCGGGGCCGGTGCCCCGGGGCTCGGGACCGCACCCGGTGCCCTCGCCCCCGGCGGGCTCGCCGGAACCGCTCCGACCGGCGGTCCGTCGCTGAAACCCAGCGGTACTGGTGCCCGTGGAGCAGCGCGTTGGGCTGAGTTCCGAGCACCGAGACCTGGGGTGCCCATTACCCTCACGGGTGACGGGCGTCCGGGGGCGGAGGCCCCGTCGTGGTGCGCGCATCCGCGCGCGTCACGCATCGTCCGCGTCGACGAGGAGAGTCCTTGACCGGCAACGTGGCCACTCGCGAGCCCGAGGGCGAGACCGTCGTCCCGCACGCCGCCCTGGCGGAGCGGGTCCGGGAGGCGCGCGCCCGTCTCGACCCGCCGTCGGTGTCGGTGCCCGAGCCGCGCAGCGCCGACGGCGTCGTGCCCGCTCCCGAGCTGCGGACCGACCCGCACGCTCCGGCCAAGGACCTGGTGGCGGCGGTCGACGGGCTCGTCGAGGAGCTCGAGGCGGTCGAGCAGGACCGGGACGACGAGGCGCGCCGGACCCTGTGCCGGATCGCGGCGTGGGTCGGCGACGCCGTGCCGGAGGCCGGCTGGTCGGCGGAGGAGGGGCTCGACACCGACCTGCTGCGCGCCACCTCGGAGGCCGCCCGGGAGCTGCACCAGCACGCCGCCACGCTGCTCGAGCGTCTCGACGCCGAGGAACGGCACGGGCCCGCGGCGGCGGTCGACTCCGTGGCGACGACGCTGCGGGTCGTCGGGGTCGTCGCGGACCTCGAGGTCATGGAGCGCGGGCGCCTGGACGGTCGGACGGACTGACACGGCCCGGTCGTTTCCGTGGACCTCCGTGACTCGGACTCGCATCCGGTGCACGGAGCTGGGACGATCGGGGTATGAGCGTGGGCACCAGCGGGTCGCCGGAGGTGTTCCGGCTCCTGTTCGTGTGCACCGGCAACATCTGCCGTTCGCCGTTCGCCCAATTCCACACCCGCTTCCTGCTCGGCGCCCGGTTCGGGCCGTGGGCGCACGCGTTCGCGGTCCACAGCGCCGGGGTGTCCGCCGTCCGGGGCCACGGGATGCACGAGGACACGCGCGCCCAGCTCACCTCCCGGCGCGACCACCCCGACGTCGCCGCCTTCGCCGCCCGGCAGCTGCCCGACCGCGACGTGCTCCTGGCCGACCTCGTCCTCACGATGACCCGCGAGCACCGCTCGACGGTCCTCGGGGACGTCCCGCGCGCCCTGCCGACCACGTTCACGCTGCGCGAGTTCGCCCGGCTCCTGCGCGCGGCGGACCCCGCGGAGCTCGCCGCGCTGCCCCGGCCGCCCGTGGAGCGGGCCCGGGCCCTGGTGGCGCTCGCCCGCGCCACCCGCGGCACCGTCCCCGCGGTCTCGGCCGACCAGGACGCGGTCCCCGACCCGGTGTCCGGCGGGCCCGAGGCCCACGCGGAGGCCGCGCGGGTGATCGACGAGTGTGTGCGGACCTTCCTCGACCTGCTCGTCGCAGCGCCGGTGCGCCCGCCGCTCCCGCCCGTGCCACCTCCGGGCGCGGGACGGCCGCGACCCCGGCCGCGGCCCGCTCCGGGTCCGCCGTCGCCCCCGACAGGGACGCCGCGGGCCGACCCGACGTCGTTCACGGGCCCGGGCGGCCCGCCGGTGCCCCGGGCCGAGGACGACCCCGCGGGTGGTGCGCCGCCCGCCGCGGACCGCTCCCCGGCGCAGCGCAGCGACGACCTGGCCTCGACGCCGGGCGTCGCCGGCGGCTGACCCGCGCGGTCCCGGCGCGGCGACACGGCAGCCGTGCAACATCCGCGTCGCCGCGGGCGATGAGGGGACCGTGCGCGGTACCCGATCGCGCTGACGATCGGAGGAGCCCGTGGACGAGGGACCGGTCGAGGCCGACGGGAGCTCATGGGAAGCGCTCCCGGGTCAGGCCCTCGAGGTCCTCGCCCGCGCGTGCAACACCCGCGGGGGCCTCGGTGGTCGCGGCCCGCGGCGTCGAACCCCCGACGCCGGAGTCGGCGGAGCGCCTGGCGCTGGGGGTGAACGCCCTGTCCGACGCGCTGGGGCGGGCGGGCGTCCCGTCCGACGAGGCGGGCGACCCGACGGTCCTGCTGCGCACCGCCGCGGACCTGCTGACCGGGTTGGGTGAGGCGGCCCGCCGGGTCGCGTGCTCCGCGGGGGCGGTCGGTCAGGAGCCGGCGGCCGAGGCCGCCGACGGGGTCATGTGCGTGGCGCTGATCCTGCGGATCCTCGCCGAGCTCGGCCTGCGAAGCGTCCCGCCGGCCGACGCGGGCGGTCGTCCGTCCCGCTGAGCAGCGCCGAGCGCCACGTGTCCGCGGCGGCCGCGTCCCCGCGCGTCGCCGGGAGGTCGGACGCGTGGGCCACGGCGTCGACGAAGGCGGCCCCGGGGTCCACCGCGCCGAGGGGGCGCACGACGTGCACGTGGAGCCGCTCGCCACCGACGGTGATCCGGAAACCCCGGCCCCGCCGGTCGACGGCGAGGTCCGCGCCCGAGGCGTCGTCCAGCGCGCCCAGGTCGACGTCGAAGACCGCCCCGCGGCTGGAGGTGAAGCAGAGGCGGCCCGCGGCGAGGCGGAGCACGCCCGGTACGTGGGTCACCTCCCGGACGATCCACGCCGGTCCGATGCAACCGACCGCAGCGGTCCCGTCGGTCGACGCCCGCGGGGCGGGCAGGGGCACGGAGGCAGGGAACCGGGACGCCGGGTGGGGCACGGACGCGTTCGCGTGCGGCGTGCGGTGCACGGGCGTCCCTCCCTCCGCCGGCGACTCGCTCCGCCCACCCTCGGACCAGCGATCACCCCCGTGGCGGCTGCGCTGCTGTGCATCCATCGACCACTCAAACGTCCGGGAGCGCGCGGTGTCATGCTCCGGCCGGGGGAGTTCGGTGTGGCAACAGGGTGGACGATCCCACATCGTCGCGGTGTGCTCACCCCGTAGACCCGAACGGGTGACCCACGGCGGCTGTTCTCGAAAGGGCCCTCCCTAAGGTCACTCTCTGCTGGCATGCTTCCGCCCATGAGTGGACAGAACCCTCCGTACGGCCCGGGGCCGTCGGACGGACAGGGAGGGTCGTCGCCGTTCGGGGCGCCCGGCGACTACTCCGCGCAGTCATCGACCACGGCCGGTCCGGTGGCGGGAGGCCCTGCCACGGCGACCGGCGGCTACGGGCCACCGCCGGCCGGTGCCGGCCCCGTGCCGGGCTACGGCGGCGGACCGGCCTACGGGCCGCCGCCCGGGTACGGTCCGCCTCCCGGGCCCGCGTACGGGCCGGGCCCCGGGTACGGCTACGGCCCCGGGCCGGGCTACGGCCCCGCCCCCGGGTACGGGGTCGCGCCGGACCAGCCGGGCTCGGTCGACGTCGTTGGCACCCGGGTGGGGCAGTACATCATCGACGCGCTGATCACCGCGGTCCCGCTGATCGTGCTGATGGTGCTCGCCACGATCCTCGAGGCGGTGGACTACTCCGGGGTGCTCGCCGTGATCGGCGCGATCCTGTCGTTCTTCGCCTGGATCATCGCGCTCGGGGCGGGCTTCGTCGTGTACGCCTGGTGGCCGTCCACCCACGGGGGGCAGACGCCCGGCATGAAGTTCCTCGGGCTGAAGATCGTCCGCGAGGAGGACGGCGGCGAGCCGACCCTCGGCCAGCACGCGCTGCGGTGGCTGCTGCTCATCGTGGACTGCCTCGCCGCGGGCCTCGTGGGCCTCATCATCATGGTCACGTCCCAGCGCAGGCAGCGCCTCGGGGACATGGCGGCACACACCCTCGTCGTCCGCGCCTGACGAGGGCGCGCGGGCGGCATGGCCACTCCGCCGCCCGCGCTCGCCCCGTGCCCGTCCATCCGGAGGGCCGGGGCCGCAGGGGGGAGACGTTCGTCCGATGGGGGTGCGGGCGGGCTCCCTACTCGACCGTAGGGAAACAGCGGCCGACGAACGAGCGACAACCACGGCAGCGATGGGGGCGCCGTGGCTCCGCCGTCGTCGCGTCGACGCCGGCGACGAGCCGGTGCGCAGGAGGTGGGTCGTGAAGAGTGAACGGGTCGACACCCGAGGTGTCGCCGGAGGCCGGGAGCCCGACGCGGGCAGCCGGGGCGGGTACGCGATGTGGGTCGCCTGGATCGAGGCGTTCCGACGGGGGGAGAACCGCGACACGTCGGGGCTGCCGCCCATCGACGGGGGCATGGGCTCCTACGTCGAGGCGCGGCTGCTGGAGCGGCTGTCCGCGGCCTTCAGCGAGCGGGTCCGCCACTGGCAGAGCGTCCTGGGGTCGTGCATCGTCGCGTCGCCGCCGCCCGACGAGGCCGCGGTGACGGTGCTGCTGCGGGAGGCGGCCTCCGACCTCGAGCCGCTCGCGCGGGTCGCCGGGTCGCCGCTGCTGCCGCGCTCGATGTCGCTGGCGATGCACGACCTGCTCGGCCAGGTGCGTGTGGGAGCACGCGACGCCGTCGAGGAGAGCGCGCGGCGGGTCCGGGAGCCCGAGCGCGAGCCCCGCGTCCCCCGGGTGGCCCGCCGACCGGCGAACAGCCCCGTCCCCACACAGCGCGGGGTGAACGGACGCGCCTGGCGTGCCGCGGACCCCGTCGTCCCCACGCCGGGCCGGGCGGTCCCGCCGACGACGGCACCGCGTCCGGCCACCTCGGGCGCGGCGCCGCTGCGCCACCGGGCCCCCTGACGACCACGATCAGCCCTCGCCGATCCGGGCGAGGATCGCGCGGTGGTCGGTCCCGGCGGCCGGCACCACCTCGAACGCCGTGGCGCGCGGCCCGTCCGTGGTGAGCACATGGTCGATCTGGGCGCCCAGGAACCCCGGGAGCCACGACGGCCAGGTCCCCGTGACGCCGTCGCCGGTCGCCGACCCGGCGTCGGTGCACCCGGCGGTCGCCTCGGCGAACCCGCGGTGGTCCTCGGTGGAGTTCATGTCCCCGGCCACGACGGTCGGGCGGCCGGCGTCACACCACCGCGACAGCCCGGACACGTCGCGCGCCCAGCTCCCGGTGCCCCCGGGACGCGGCGAGCGGGGGTGGACCGCGACGAACCGCAGCCCGGACGCCACCCCCGGCGCGGACCTCGGGAGATCCACGACGACCGAGGGGTAGGTGCCCGACCGGTCCTGGCTCACCGTCGGGCGCCCGAGCGAGGAGCGGACGAAGACGGTCATGCCGCTGGCGTCGTCGGCGTCGTCGGCGGAGTACGAGCGGTAGCCCGAGCCGCCCTGGTCGTCGTCGAGCCGCGACGCGAGCCGGCGGCGCAGGTCGCCGCGGGCCTCGGGCAGCGCCACCAGGTCGGGCTGGCGGCTGCGGACGAGATCGGCGAGGGCGTCCGGGTCGGCCTGGCCCTTGTAGGTGTTCAGCGAGAGGACGACGAGGCTCCCGCCGGCGCCGCCGTCGGCGCCGCCGGTCCCGACCGAGGCGGCCGACCCGCTCGCCCGGCCGCCGACGTCGGCCAGGGCGACGACCCCGACCAGCCCCAGGGCCACCGCGACGAGCAGGGCGTCGGGCCCGGACCGGCGGGTCCACGCCCCGAGGGCGCCGAGTGCCGCCACCGCCACGGCGAGGACGGCGAGCTGCGGGCGGAACGCGACGATCTGCGCGAACGGGGACTGGTCGTCGAGCCCGAGGGCCTCGGGGAAGAGCACGACGAGCGCGATCCCCGCGACGACCAGCGCGCCGATCACGCCGCCGACGCCCGGCGCGCGCAGCCGGCGGGGGCCGGGTCGGCGGTGCGGCGGTCCGGCGGGGGGCCGGCCGGGCGGGCCCTGCGGCGGGACGTGCCAGCCGGGCGGCCCGGAGCGGATGGTGCGGGTCGGGGGCGGACCCGGTGGGGGTGGCGGGCCCGGGGCGTACCGGGGCGGCGGGCCGGGTGGGCCGGGCCGGGGTCCCCGCCCGGCGTCGGGACCCTCCTCCCACCAGCGCCGGTCGTCGGGACCGGTGCGGGGCCGCATGGCTCCAGCGTCTCACGGCCGGTGGGGGCGGGGTGTCCGCGGACGGCTCGTGCCGGGGGCGCGCCGATGTCAGGCTGGAGGGCGTGACGGCCACCACGCCCCGCCCCGCCACCGATCGACCCGCGAGCAGCGGACCCGTCGTCGCGCCCCCGGACCTCGTGACGGCCCTGCGCGGAGTGGTCGCCGACCCGGACCGGGTCCGGCACCGCGCGATCGACCTGGCCGCGCACGCGAACGACGCGTCCCACTACCTGCTCCACCCGCAGGCCCTGGTCCTCCCCGCCGACGCGCGGGAGGTGGCGGACCTGCTCCGCCTGGGCGTCCGCGACCGGCTCGCGCTCACCTTCCGGTCGGGCGGCACGTCGCTCTCGGGGCAGGGCGTCACCGACGGGGTGCTCGTGGACACCCGGGCGCACTTCCGCGGGTTCGAGGTGCTCGACGACGGCGCCGCGGTGCGGGTCCAGCCCGGCCTCACCGTGGCCGACGTGAACGCCCGCCTGGCGCGGTACGGCCGCAAGATCGGCCCGGACCCGGCGTCGTCGAAGGCCTGCACCATCGGCGGCGTCGTCGCCAACAACTCCTCGGGCATGGCGTGCGGCACCGAGTTCAACACCTACGCGACGCTGCGCTCGATGACGTTCGTGCTGGCCTCGGGCACCGTCATCGACTCCGCCCATCCCGACGCCGACGACGAGCTGCGCCACCGCGAGCCCGCCCTGTACGCGGGCCTCGACCGGCTCCGCGACCGCGTCCGCGGCAACCCGCACTCGGTCGAGCGGCTGCGCCACCTGTTCTCGATGAAGAACACCATGGGCTACGGGCTCAACTCCTTCCTCGACCACACCCGGCCGATCGACCTGCTCACCCACCTGCTCGTGGGGTCGGAGGGAACGCTGGGGTTCGTCGCGGAGGCGGTGCTCGCCACGCTGCCGGTGCTGCCGCACGCCGCGACCTCGATGCTGCTGTTCGGCGACACCGCCGCCGCGACCGACGCGCTGCCCGCCCTGCTCGAGGCCGGCGCGCGGACCCTGGAGCTGCTCGACGCCCGGGCGCTGGTCGTCGCGCAGTCCGACCCACGGGCGCCCGAGTCGGTGCGCGGCGTCGACGTCGACGGGCACGCCGGGCTGCTGGTGGAATTCCAGACCGCGACCGCCGAGGAGCTCGACGCGGTGCAGGCCGACGCCGAGCCGGTGCTCGCGGGGCTGCCGCTCACCCGGGAGGCCGGGCTGACCCGGGAGCCCACGGCGCGCGCGTCGCTGTGGGCGCTGCGCTCGGGGCTCTACACCGCCGTGGCGGCCGCCCGGCCGTCAGGGACGACCGCGCTGCTCGAGGACGTCTCGGTGCCGGTCCGGACGCTGCCCTCGACCTGCGACGGGCTGACCGAGCTCTTCGACCGGCACGGCTACGAGGGCTCGGTGGTCTTCGGGCACGCGAAGGACGGCAACGTCCACTTCCTGGTCAACGAGCGCTTCGACGACAAGGCCTCGCTGGAGCGCTACCGGCGCTTCACCGACGACATGGTCGACCTGGTGCTCGGCCAGGACGGCACGCTCAAGGCCGAGCACGGCACCGGGCGGATCATGACGCCGTTCGTGCGCCGGCAGTACGGCGACGAGCTCTACGACGTGATGCGCGAGCTCAAGGCGCTCGCCGACCCCACGGGCCTGCTCAACCCCGGGATCATCCTGTCGGACCGGCCCGACGCCCACCTGCGCGACCTCAAGACGGTGCCGACGGTGGACCCCGAGGTCGACGCCTGCGTGGAGTGCGGCTACTGCGAGCCGGTGTGCCCGTCGCGGCACGTCACGACGACGCCGCGGCAGCGCATCGTGCTGCGCCGCGCGGCGGCGAAGGACCCGGCGGTGGCGGCGGCGATCGCGGACGACTACCCCTACGACGCCGTCGACACCTGCGCCGCCGACGGCATGTGCGCCACCGCGTGCCCGGTGCGGATCAACACCGGCGACCTCATGAAGCGGCTGCGCGCCGAGCGCCACGGCGCGCGGGCCCAGGCGGCCGGGAAGGCCGCCGCGCAGCACTGGGACGGGGTGTCGGGGACGGCGCGGGTGGCGCTGCGGGCGGCGGCGACGGTGCCGGGGCTCGCCGCGGCGGCGTCGGGCCTGGCCCGCCGGGTGCTCCCCGAGGACCTGGTGCCGCTGTACTCGCCGGAGGTGCCCTCCGGTGGTGACACCCGGCCGGCGGCGGTCTACCCGCCGGACCCGACCGTCGTGTTCTTCCCGACCTGCCTACACCAGGTGTTCGCGCCCGAGTCGGGTTCCGACGGTGCCGGGCACGCGTTCCTGCGGCTCTGCGCGGCCGCGGGGATCGCGGTCGCGGTGCCGGAGGGCATCGAGGGGATGTGCTGCGGCACACCCTGGGAATCGAAGGGGTTCACGGCGGGCGGGGCGGCGATGGCCCGGCGGGTGGTGGACGGGCTGTGGGGCTCGACCCAGCAGGGCCGGCTCCCCGTCGTCGTCGACGCGTCGTCGTGCACCCACGGGCTGGCGGGGCTGGACGACCTGCTGCCCGAGGACGAGCGGGTCGGGCGGCTGCGGATCGAGGACGCGGTGGCGTTCACGGTGCGCGAGATCCTGCCCGCGCTGTCGGTGACGACGAAGGCGGCGTCGCTGACGCTGCACCCGACCTGCTCGACGACCCACCTCGGGATCGGCGAGGACCTGCGCACCGTCGCGGAGGCGGTGGCCGACGAGGTCGTGGTCCCGACGGGATGGGGCTGCTGCGGCTACGCCGGGGACCGCGGCATGCTGCACCCCGAGCTGACCGACTCGGCCACCCGCGAGGAGGCCGCCGACGTCGCCGCGCGCCCCACCGAGGCCTACGCCAGCTGCAACCGGACCTGCGAGATCGGCATGACCCGCGCGACGGGGCAGAGCTACCGGCACGTGCTGGAGCTGCTGGCCGAGAGGTGCGCTCCGCGCACGTGAGTAGTTGTGGTGGCCATAGCCACCACAAGTACTCACGGGGGCGGAGCCCACCTCACGCGGTACGTCGTCGGCCAGCGCTTCCCGGTGAGCAGGAACTCGCCGGGGGTGCCCGGGACCCCGGCGATGCCGTTGAGAACCGCGTCGGTGTCGCTCGCGGTCGACGGCGGGCGCAGCCCCGACGCGTCGACCACCGCGGTGACCCGCCCGCTCGCGAGGTCGATCCCGACGACGTCGTCGGTGTGCCAGACGTTGGCCCACACCGTGCGCCCGTCACCGCAGTCGAGCTCGTTGAGCTGGTCGAGAGGCGTGCCGCCGAGGGTGACCGGGACGGTCCGACGCGCGGCGAACGTCGTCGGGTCGCGGACGACGAGGTCCGCGCCGCCGTCGCTGGTGACCACGCCCGACACGGTGTGGCACATGCCCCAGCCCTCGCGGTCGTAGGGCAGCGTGCGGCGGACCGCGAGCGTGACCGGGTCGCGCTCGTAGACCACGCCGTCCTTCCAGGTCAGCTGCCAGATCCTGTCGGGCAGGACGGTGATCCCCTCGCCGAACTGTGACGACGGCAGGTCCACCGCCCGCCGCACGGCGCCCGTCGCGGGATCGGTCGCGCGCAGCTGCGAGGCCCCGGTGAGGCCGGTGCCCTCCCAGAGCGTGCGGCCGTCGGCCGAGAGCTCGAGGCCCTCGGTGAAGGCGTTGGGGTCGTGCGGGGTGGTCGCGAGGACCTGCGCGCGCAGCCGCGTCACGCCGGGCGGGGGGTTCGCGAGCGCGCCGGCGGGGGCGGCCGGGGCCGGCGACCAGGAGCAGGCCGCGGGGAGGAGCGCGAGAAGCGCCGTCAGAAGCGCCGCCGCCCTCACCCGCACGCGAGGAGGCTCCCACGGGCGGTGCCACGACGGCCCGCTCGGCGCCGCGGGACGACCCCTGCGCGCCCGCGCCCACCGACCGCCCCCCGGCGTCCGGCACAATCGGGAGCGTGCACGACCTCGCCGAACCCACCACCGGTCCCGACCTGCAGCACGACGACGAACGCCCCGTCCCGGCGCGTCTGGCCGCCGCGGTCGACCTCGCACGCGCCGCGGCGGTCGAGGCCGCCGACGGCGAGGCGGACCAGGTCGGCGAGGCGCTCGCGGTCCACGCCGAGGACGCCGCCGGCGACGAGCCCGTCACCGCCGCCACCCACTACCTCGCCGCCGCCAAGCCCGGCTACCGCGGCTGGACGTGGGCGGTCACCGTCATGGTGGCCGACGAGGACCCGGACGCCCCCGTGACCCTCGGCGAGGTGGCGCTCCTGCCGGGCGCCGGCGCCGTCGTCGCCCCCGAGTGGATCCCCTGGAACGAGCGGGTCCGCGCGGAGGACCTCGCGCCCGGGGACCTGCTGCCCGTCGACTCCGACGACGACCGCCTCGTCCCGGCCCACGCGTCCTTCGACGACGACGTCGACCCGGCCGAGGAGCCGCAGGACCCGCAGGACGCGGAGCAGATCCGGGCGGTCGCCGACGAGCTCGGCTTCGGCCGTCCCCGCGTCATGAGCCCGGAGGGTCGCTTCGACGCGGCCGCCCGCTGGGCCGACGGCGACTTCGGTCCGGCCGCCGAGATGGCCCGCGCGGCGTCCGCCCACTGCGGCACCTGCGGGTTCTACCTCTCCCTGGCGGGCTCGCTGCGCGGCGCGTTCGGGGTGTGCGGCAACGGCAACGTCCCCGCGGACGGCCACGTGGTGCACGCCGAGTACGGGTGCGGCGGCCACTCGGAGCTGCAGATCGACACCGGCTCGGTCGTCACGGTCTCCGAGCTCGTCTACGACGACGGCGTCGACGTGGAGGCCCCGGCGGAGCCGGTCGGGGCGGCGGCGGACGCGGACGGGTCCTGACCCGCCCGACGGCGGGGCGGAACACCCGGGCGACATCGTGCCCCCCGACGTGCCGTCGCCCGACCCCTTCGGGACGGCGGCGATCCGCGCCGCCGTCCTCGACGCCTGGGCCGCCTCGCCCGCGCGCTTCCGCGAGGACGCGAACGCCGAGGAGGACCTGACCCGCGGCGGCTACCGCGACCGCTGGCTCGTCGAGCTCGCCCAGAACGCCGCCGACGCCGCAGCCCGCGCCGGCACCCCCACCACGCTCCACCTGCGGCTGGTGACGGCGTCCGACGGCGCCGCGGAGCTGCGGGTCGGGAACGCGGGCGCGCCGCTCGACGCCGAGGGCGTGGCCGCGCTCGCCTCGCTGCGGGCGTCGGCCAAGCGCGACGGCGCGACCGTGGGACGATTCGGCGTCGGGTTCGCCGCGGTCCTGGCCCTCGGCGACGCCCCGCGGCTGGTGACCCGGTTCGGGGCCGGCGCGGCCGGCGTCGCGTTCTCCCGCGCACGGACCCGGGAGACCGTGGTCGCGCTCGGCGGCCGGGTCGCCGAGGAGGCGGCGCGGCGTGACGACGAGGTGCCGGCGCTACGGCTGGTGTGGCCGGCCGACCCCGACGACCTCGCCGACCCGCTGCCCGACGACGTCGACACCGAGGTCCGTATCGCCCTCGCCCGCCCGGGCGCCGAGCTGCTGGACCGGGCGATCGCCGAGGCCCCCGACCTGCTGCTCGCCCTGCCCTGCCTGGCCGGGGTCGACACCGGCGGCGAGCAGGTGCGCCGCGAGCAGGCGCCCGGCCCGGGCGGCACCACGACCGTGACGATCCGGGGGCCCGGCGCCACCGCGACGACCTGGACGACGCTGCCCCTGGCCGGGGAGCTGCCCCCGGAGGTCCGCGACGACGACGGGCGGCCCGGGCTCGCCGTCGAGGACCGCGACCGCACGCGCTGGTCGGGGCTCTGGGCCGCTACCGCCGACCCGGCCCCCGCCGACCCGGCGGCCACGGACGTCCTGCACGCGCCGACCCCGACGGCGGAGACGACGACGCTGCCGGCGCGCCTCGTCGTCGCCGTCCCGCTGGACCCCGACCGGCGGCGCGTGCGGGCCGGAGCGGTGACCACCCACGTGCTGCGCGCCGCGGCCGCGTCCTATCCCGCCCTGGTCGCGTCCCTCCCCCCGGAGCGGCGCCTCGCGCTGGTGCCCGCCGCGGCGCTGCCCGCCTCGGAGGTGGACGCGCTGCTGCGCGACGGCGTCACCGAGGCGCTGCGGCGCGAGGCGTGGCTGCCGGGCGCCGACGGCCCCGACCTCGTGCCCGCCCGCGCCGTCGTCCTCGACAGCGGCGCCGACCCGGCCGACGCGCTGCTCACCGCGCTGGCCGGCGCGGTGCCCGACCTCGCGGCCGCCGGGGTCGGCGGCCCCCGGGACGCGCCGGCGCTGGCGGCGCTCGGCGTCACCCGGATCGGTCCGGCCGCCCTGATCGACCGGCTCGCCGGGCTGCGGCGCCCGCCGTCCTGGTGGCACGCGCTCTACGAGGCGCTGGCCGCGACGCCGTCGTTCGCGACGGCGGGCGAGGAGCTCGCCGCGCTGCCGGTGCCCCTGGCCGACGGCCGGCTGGTGCCCGGCCCGCGCGGGACCCTGCTGCCGGACCCCGAGCTGGCCGACGTCCTCGCCGGCGACCCCCTCCCGGGGCTGCGCCTGGTCGACCCGGCGGCGGTGCACCCGCTCCTCGAGGCGCTCGGGGCGCGCCGGGCCGGGGCGGGCTCGCTGCTCGAGGAGCCGGAGCTGCGCGAGGCGGTCGCCCGGTCGGTCGACGACGCCGAGGCCGGGGTCGACGTCGACGGTCTCGCGCGGCTGGTGCTGCGGCTGCTCGCCGAGGCGGGGGAGGACGGTGCGGACCCGGCGTGGGGCGGGCTCGCGCTGCCCGACGGCGTGGGCGGTTACCGGCGTGCGGACGAGCTGGTCCTGCCCGACGGGGCGCTGCGGGCGGTGCTCGGGGACGACTCGCCGGTCGGGGTGCTCGCCGGGTCGGCCGTGGCCGCTCACGGGCGCGCCGCGCTGCTCGCGGCCGGGGTGCTCGACGGGTTCGGGCTGGTCCGGGACGACGCGCCCGTCGGCCCCGATCACGACCTCGACGACGAGGAGACCTGGTGGGCCGAGGAGGTCGACCCCGGCTCGGGCTGGGGCGACGGGGGCGGCTGGGTGGACGAGCCGACGGGGCCGCCGAGCGCGATCGTCGCCGTCCGGGACCTCGACCTGGTCGCGGACGACCGGTGGGACGCCGCGTGGCCGCTGCTCGCCGCCGACCGGGCGGTGCGCTCCGCGCTCGTCGCGCTCCCCGGCGAGCCGGTGCCGTACACGGCGTGGTGGCTCGCCCGGCACGGCCGGCTCGCGGGGCACCGGCCCGGGCACTGGCGGCTGCCCGACGAGGCGCCCGGCCCACCGAAGACCGCCGACGACGACCCGGGCGTCGCGGCCGCGCTCGTCGCGCTCTACGACCCGGTGCCCGGCCCGGCCGTGCCCGACGCCGGGTTCCTCGCCGCGGTCGGGGTGCGGACCGACCTGCGGGTGGCGGACGCGCGGGAGGCGGCCGACCTCCTGGCCCGGCTCGCCGACCCCGAGCGCGCCGTGGCGCCCGCCGGCGTGCTCGCGGCCCACACCGCGCTCGCCGAGGCGGTCGACGCCCGGCGGATCGTGGTCGCCGACGTCGAACCGCCCTCGCGGGTGCGCACCGCCGCCGGCCGGGTGGTGGACGCGGACCCGGACCGCGGTGCCGTCCCCGCCGTCCTCGACCGGCCCTGGCTGCTGGCGGCGCTGGACCCCGACGGCGTGGTCCCGGTGGCCCCGGGCGGGGCGCCGGCGCTGGCCGACCTGCTCGACCTGCCCACCACAGCCGCCGGGCACCACGGCGAGGTGCGCTCGCCCGGCGTCGCCACCGCCTGGGCCGACCTGCCCGTCGCCGCGACCTGGGCGGCGGCGGTGGGGCGGGCGCTGCCGGCGGGGGAGGTCGTCGTGCACGAGCGGCTGCGGGTGGCGGTGGCCCCCGACGACCACACCGGCCGGCCGCGCGTGGTCTTCCCGGGGGTGTGGGTGGACGACGCCGGGGTGCACACCGACGATCCGGTGCGTGGCCTGCTCGCGGCCTGGGCGCTCGGCGCGCCCTGAGCCGGATCCGCTACAGCTTCTGCGCGCCCCGGGACCCGCGGGCGACCGCCCGGCGCTGCAGCGCCAGGACGCCCAGCCCGAGCGCCCCGAGCCCGACGCCGACGACGCAGGCCCAGAGCCAGGCGTCCGCCGGCCGGGCGCCGGTCAGCAGGAGGACGCCCAGCACGACGAGCGCCGCCAGCCAGAGCACCGAGCCGGCGAGGATCACCGGCACCGGGTCGGTGAGCCGGCGGGGCAGGGGCGGCGGCTGCCACCCGTCGTCGGGAACCGCGGAGGACACGGCGCGACCCTACGGCGGGGCGCCCCCGGCATCCGTCCGGACTCGCCGAAACGGGGTGTGAGCCGACCGGCTCCTCGGTTGACACGCGTGGGGCCGCCCGCAACGGTTGTGTCCGATGGGTTACGCCGAGGTACCGCTGACGCGCCGCAGGCACGTCGACTTCGGACTCGTGGCGACCCAGGCGTGTCGGTCCTGACCCACGCCCCCATGTCCTGATCCCCGCCCCGGCGTGTCGGCCGCGGGCGACCCACCCTGCCTCGAGGAGGCCCGCCGTGTCCGTCGGCACCCCGTCCGCCCCCCTGAAGTTCGCCTACTGGGTCCCCAACGTCTCCGGGGGCCTCGTCACCAGCTCGATCGAGCAGCGCACCGACTGGACCTGGGACTACAACCGCGAGACCGCGATCGCGGCCGAGAACAACGGCTTCGAGTACGCGCTCTCCCAGGTGCGCTACATGGCCAGCTACTCCGCGGAGTACCAGCACGAGTCCACGTCGCTCTCCCTGGCGATCATGCTGGCCACCGAGCGCCTCAAGGTCATGGCGGCGGTGCACCCGGGAATGTGGCACCCGGGCGTCTTCGCCAACTTCGGCGCCACCGCCGATCACCTGACGAACGGCCGCTTCGCCACGAACGTCGTCTCCGGGTGGTTCAAGGGCGAGTTCCAGGCCTTCGGCGAGCCGTGGCTCGAGCACGACGAGCGCTACCGGCGCACCGAGGAGTTCATCCGCTGCCTCACGGGCATCTGGGAGGACGACGACTTCACCTTCCTCGGCGACTTCTACCGCTTCCACGACTACTCGCTGAAGCCCAAGCCGCTGAACACCCCGGAGCGGCCGCACCCGGAGATCTTCCAGGGCGGCAACTCCACGGCGGCCCGCCGGATGGCCGGCCGAGTGTCGGACTTCTACTTCTCCAACGGCAAGGACTTCGACGGCGTCGTCGAGCAGCTGGCCGACGTCAACGCCTCGGCGGAGGAGAACGACCGGTCGGTGAAGTTCGGCCTCAACGGCTTCATGATCGTGCGGGACACCGAGTCCGAGGCCCGCGACACCCTGCGCGAGATCGTCGACAAGGCGAACGTCGAGCAGGTCGAGGGCTTCCGGCACGCCGTGCAGCAGGGCGGCGCCTCGTCCCCCGACGGCAAGGGCATGTGGGCGGAGTCCTCGTTCGAGGACCTCGTGCAGTACAACGACGGCTTCAAGACCCAGCTCATCGGGACCGCCGAGCAGGTCGCCGAGCGGCTGGTCGAGTACAAGAAGCTGGGCGTCGACCTCTCGCTGCTGTGCTTCCTGCACGTCAAGGAGGAGATCGAGCAGTTCGGCGAGAAGGTGCTGCCGATCATCCGCGAGATGGAGGCGGAGCTGCCCGAGAGGGAACTGGCAGCGCAGGCGTAGTCGCCTCCGGCCGAACACCGCCGGCGGACCGTCGCCGCCGGTGTCCAGGTAGCTCGCCCGGCCGGAATGGGTGTCGACCTCGTGGCGGAATCGTGCGAGGTCGTCGAGGACGGTCATGGCCGTCGACGCTAGGAGCGCACGCCGTCACTGCCATCCGACCGGGGTCGGGGATCGATCTCCGACCCCGGAACGACCGGCTGCGGCACCGGCTCCTCCTCCTGCTCCTCCTCCTCGGGCCCGGCGGCCGCCTGCCGCCGTCGCACGGCGACGCGTCGCGCCGCGGCGCCCAGGCGCAGGGCGTACACGACGGCACTGCCCAGGAAGAGGACCCCGGTGATGAGCAGCCAGTGCCGGTAGATACCGGCCATGTCGAGCCCCGCGGTGAACCGGAACGCATCCTCGCCGTGGCGGGTGATGGTGGGCAGGTAGATCAGGCCCAGCACCGCCGAGCCCAGGACCGGCACCCGGACGTGGTTGATCGCCGGGACGAGCGGGGGCCGGCGCGGGACGGTCCGGCGGCGCGCCCTCCGGGCGATCACCAGCGGCCGGTCGGCCAGGGCGTAGAGCGGGTAGAGGACGAGGTCGTGGGCGATCACCGCGCCGGCGAACCAGATGCCCAGGGCGAGCGCGCTGGGCCCGGGGAAGACGAAGGACACGACGTAGCCGACCAGGGCGAAGCAGCCGAGCATCGCCAGCAGGTGCAGCGGATTCTCGCCGTAGAGGTGGCGCCAGGAGCGCAGCACGGACCGCATCACGACCCCCTCGTGCGGAAGTCGATCGACGAGACCCACTTGGTGTTGTGGACCCCGGGCAGCGCCGGGACGATCACCCGCGCCGGGTAGCCGTGGTCCGGGGCGAGGTCGGCGGTCTCCTCGCCCTCGTTGCCCACCCGCAGGGCCAGCAGGGCGTCCGGGTTCCGGACCTGGTCGGCCTGGAGCGTGGCGCGGGCGAAGGCCCCGGTGGTCTCGATCGACTGCACGAAGGCGTTGTCCGGGTCGGGCACACCGGCGAGCGCGGCGAGGTCCCGCAGCCGGACCCCGCTCCAGGTCCGGGTCACCGACCACCCCTCGACGCAGGCGATCGGCAGCGTCGCGGTGTGCTGGGGCAGGCCGAGCAGCGCCTCCCGGCTCAACGAGACCCCGCTCGACCCGCCGGTCAGCCGCAGTCGCCAGCCGCCGTCGAGCGCCGCCGGGTCGATCCCGGAGCCGGCGAGCGTGCGGTTGATCTGGAAGTCGTTCGGCCCGTCGCCGTAGGACTGGCCTCGGGGGGAGAGCAGCGCGAGCGGGCGCAGGGCGTCCCAGGTCTGGCCGACGCTCAGCACCCCGACGAGCACGCTCCCTCCGCCCACCATCCCCAGCAGCCCGCGCCGCGAGAGGGTCGGCCGGTTCGGCGCGAGGGCCGCGAGCCCGTGTTCGTCCATCGGTTCGGGCTCGGTCTCGGCGGGCGAGTCGTGCAGCCAGCGTCCGAGCGCGCCGGTGCCGCCCGGGCCGGCGCGCAGCGCGTGGAGCATCGTCGGGAGCTTGATCGCGACGTGGGTGACGAACCCGGCGATGAAGACCCACGCCCCGTAGTAGTGGGCGACGTAGAAGCCGAACCCCCACGAGTAGTCGTACTGGCTGTTCATGAGCCCGGTGACGAACTCGAAGAGGACCCCCCCGACAAGGGCGAGCAGCGAGAGGCGCTCGAGCAGCTGGGCGATGCTGCGGACGGGCGGCCAGACGAAGAGCTTGGGCACCACCGACCACAGCTTCGCCAGGACGATCGGCGTCAGGACCATGCCGCCGACGACGTGCAGACCCTGGGTCAGGCGGTAGAGCCACGAGGGGCTCGACGGCCAGTCGAAGAACGGTAGGTGCAGATACCCGACGTCACCCGGGATCGCCTGGCCGAACTGCGGCCCGTACGCGGCGTAGGACATCAGGCCGGTGAGGATGACGACCGGGAGCCCGACCAGCAGCGTCGCGCCGAACACCGAGGTCAGCCAGGTCCCTCGCAAGGGGCTGCGCCACGTCCTCGGGCTCGCAGGGGGCGGGACCGGGATGCGGGCGAGCCCCCGCCACAGGGAGCGCGGGAAGGCGTACTCGGGCTCCGGGGCGACCCGGACCGCCCCGGGCGGGGCAGCGTCCCCGCCGGCGGGACGCTCCGTCTCGCCGCGATCCGTGCGATCCACGGGCGTCATCGTGGGAGCGTAACCACGAATGTACCTATCGGTACAGTCGGGGGGTGATCGCGGACGAGAGCGGCCGGGGGGGCGGGCCGCCGACGGCGCGCGGGCGTCGAACCCGTCAGCAGATGGTCGAGGCCGCGGCCGCGCTGATGCATGCCCGGGGGATCGCCGCGACGGGCGTGGGCGACGTGCTCGCCGCCACGGGCACCGGGAAGTCGCAGCTCTACCACCACTTCAGCGGCAAGCAGGGCCTCGTCCTCGCCGTCATCGACCACCAGCTCGCGCGGGTGCTCGCCGCCCAGCCCCGGCTCGCTGCCGACACCGACGGGGACGTCCGTGCCTGGGCGGACGACCTGCTCGCAGTCCACCGCGGGGGCGACGGGCCGCTGAGCTGCCCGCTCGGGGTGCTCTCCGGGCAGGTCGACGACGACCCGGTCCTGCGAGGCCACCAGGCCGCCGCCTTCGACCGCTGGCGCGAGGGGCTCGCGCACCTCGTCGCGGTCGGGCGCGCCCGCGGCACGGTCGCGGCCCCGGACGAGCCGGACGAGCTCGCCGGGGTCCTGCTGGCCGCGGTCCAGGGCGGGCTCATGCTGGCCCGGCTGGCCCGCGACGTGCGCCCGCTCGAGATCGCGCTCGACGCGGCACTGGCCCGACTCGGGGTGCACGGCGGCTCCTCTCCCGGTGCTGCGCGGGCTCCGGCCGACCCGGTGTGACCGCGGTCGTCGCGGCGCCCGTGTGGATGTCCGGGAGCCAGCGGGTACCGGTTCGACGAGGCACGCAGCTGCGTGCGCACCGGAGCGAGGAGGCCCTGTGGCGGACAACATCTACCGGAAGACCGAGATCGTCGGCACGTCCGAGACGAGCGTGGACGACGCGATCAAGGGCGCGATCAAGCGGGCCGCGGAGACGCTCCGCCAGATCGGCTGGTTCGAGGTCTCCGAGATTCGCGGCCACGTGGAGGACGGCGAGATCGGCCACTACCAGGTGACGCTGAAGGTCGGCTTCGCCCTCGAGGACACCAAGCCCTGAGCGGTGTCGGGTCACGGCGGCGGCGCGGGAGCGCTCCGCCGCCGCCGGACCCGGTCGCGGAAGGTTAGGTAAGCTCAGTTCATGTGAGGCAACGGTGACGGCCGGGACGGCGATGTTCGCGTCGCTGCGCATCCGCAACTACCGGCTCTTCGCGTCCGGGCAGGTGGTCTCGCTCGTCGGCACCTGGATGCAGCGGGTGGCCCAGGACTGGCTCGTCCTCAACCTCTCCGGCGGCAGCCCGGTCGCCCTCGGGGTGGCCGCGGCCCTGCAGTTCGGCCCGACCCTGCTGCTCTCGCTCTTCGGCGGCGCCTTCGCCGACCGCTACGACAAGCGCCACCTGCTCATCGTCGTCCAGGTCGGTATGGGCGTCTGCGCGCTCACCCTCGGCCTCCTGGACGTGACCGGCACGGCCACGCTCGCCGTGGTCTACGTGCTGTGCTTCCTCAACGGGTGCTTCTCCGCGGTCGACGCCCCGGTGCGGCAGTCGTTCGCGGGCGAGATGGTCGGCCCCGGCGGGCTCACGAACGCCGTCGCGCTGAACTCGATGACGTTCAACACCGCCCGCATCGTGGGACCCGCCGTCGCCGGCCTGATGATCGCGGCGATCGGCACCGGCTGGGTGTTCCTCGTCAACGCCGCGACCTTCGTGGCGGTCCTCCTCGGCCTCGCGCTCATGCGCCCCGCTGACATGTTCGCCTACGAGAAGCGGCCGGGCCGTGCCCTCGCCGCCGTGCTCGAAGGGCTGCGGGTGGTGCGCCACCGCCCCGACCTGATCGTGCTGCTCGTGGTCGTGTTCTTCGTGTCGACCTTCGGCATCAACTTCTTCATGACGCTGGCCATCACCGCGCGCAGCGTCTTCGGGCGCGGCGCGGAGTCCTACGGGCTGCTCACCTCCGCGCTCGCGGTGGGGTGCCTGGCCGGGACGTTCGTCGCGGCGCGCCGCGTCGGGCGCCCGCGGCTGCGGACGGTGCTGCTCGCGGGGCTGTTCTTCGGCGTCGCCGAGCTCTTCACCGGCGTCATGCCGACCTACCTGCTCACCGCGATCCTGCTCGTCCCGACGGGGCTGGGGCAGCTGGTGTTCACGACGGCCGCGAACGCGGCCGTGCAGCTCGGGGTCGGCGAGAACATGCGTGGGCGCGTCATGGGCATCTACATGCTCGTGCTGCTCGGCGGCACCCCGCTCGGCGGGCCGGTGCTGGGCTGGCTCGCCGAGGTCCTCGGCGGACGCGCGCCACTGGTGATCGGCGGCGTGGCGACGGTGGCGACCGTCGTCGTCGCCGCCGGGCTCCTCGCCTGGCAGGCGCGCCGCGCCGCGCACCCCGCCGCGGCCACCTGAGCGACCCCCGCGGTCAGGCCCCCAGGGCCGTCACGCCCGCGCTCTCCTCCATGACCGGCCACGTGTGCACCGGCAGGTTGGCGCTCATGTTGGCGACGTAGCGCTCCAGCATCCGTCGCATGGCGACCGGCCGCGGGCATCCGTCCTTCTCCAGGGCCGCCACCATCTGCGTCTGCCAGGACGCCCCGGTGCACCCGGTGCGGCAGCGTGCCTCGATGACCGCGAGGTAGCGGTCGGCGACCGAGGGCTCGACGTCCCAGGTCCGCAGACCCTCGCGGGCCAGGGGGAGGAGCCGGTCGAGCACGAGCCGGTCGACGCCGACGGTGCCCGCCCCCGGCCAGAAGAGCTCGGCGTCCAGCCCGTGCTCCGCGCCGGCGACGAAGTTGCCGTGCGCCGCGTCGAAGGTCATCGAGCGCCACGGCGGGTGCTCGGAGGCCACCAGCGCCCGCACCAGCCCGTAGAAGAACAGCGCGTTGGCCACGGCGTCGACGGCGCTCGGGCCGGCGGGCAGCACCCGGTTCTCCAGGCGCAGGTGCGCGACGCCGTCGGCGACGTCGTAGACCGGCCGGTTCCACCGCCAGACCGTGCCGGAGTGCAGCCGCAGCTCGTGCAGCTGCGGGGCCTGCCCGGCGTCGAGCACGCCGAGGGGGTCCTCGTCGTCGACCATCGGCAGCAGGGCCGGGAAGTAGCGGACGTTCTCCTCGAACAGGTCGGTCACCGACGATGCCCAGCGGTCGCCGAACCACACCCGCGGGCGGACGCCCTGGTTGCGCAGCTCGACCGGGCGCACGTCGACCGCCTGCTCGAACAGCGGCACCCGGGTCTCGGCCCAGAGCCGGTGCCCGAGCAGGAACGGGGAGTTCGCCGCGAGCGCGACCTGCACCCCGGCGATGGCCTGCGCGGCGTTCCAGTAGGCCGGGAACGTCTCGGGGGTGAGCTGGAGGTGCAGCTGCAGCGAGGTGCAGGCGGCCTCGGGCGCGATCGAGTCGACGTCGAGGACGAGGCGCTCGGCGGGACCGCCGGGCGGGGCCGCGATGTCGAGCCGGAACGGTTCGCCGCGCGTGTCGACCATCTGGCGGTTGAGCAGGTCGTAGCGCGGGTCGTCGGTGAGCTTGTCGGAGTCGAGGTGCTCGGCGCCGAGGGTGGGCAGGATGCCGATCGTCACCGGGGTGGCCCCGACGACGGCGGCGGAGCGGCGCGCGCAGGCGATCGAGGAGACGACGTCCTCCTCGAGGCGGCACGCGGCCGTGCCGGGCAGCGTGCGGGGCGGCAGGTTGATCTCGAGGTTCCAGCGGCCGAGCTCGGTGGTGAGCAGGTCCGAGGCGGACCGGTCGAGCACGGCGTGGTTGAGCATCGCCGGCTCCATGGCCTCGTCCACCAGCGCGAGCTCGAGCTCCACCCCGATCCGCAGCTCGTCGGCGGCGAAGCGGCCCTCGGCGACCATCCGCCGCAGCGCCTCCAGGCAGCGCCGGACCTCGGTGCGGTAGGTCTCGCGGGCGGACAGATCGGTACGGGCGACGACCCGGCCCATCAGAGCCGGTTCCCGCCCCCCGGGCGTCCAGGGGGGCGTGGTGGGCTGCCGACGAGGACGGCGCGGCCACCGGGTGCGTCGGAGGGATCGTCCCGTACGTGCGCCGAGCTGGTCGGTACGGCGGTCGGCCCCATCAGTGCCTGGCTCCCTCTCTCGGCCCGCACCTGACGGCGGAACGCCGTAGTGCGGGGACGCGTTCGCTTCCCCCGACGACCCGGTTCACGGTGACACAGCCGTGTGTCACACACCAGGGGCGGCGACCGTTCGCCTCGTCATAGCGTCCGTTCAGCGGAACAAGTCGATCATGGCCAACCGTTGGGCGCACATGCAGACGCAGTGGTCGCACGCAGGCGTCGTCGGCACCTCAGGCGCCGCGCCCGAAGTCCTCCGGCGAGATGTTGTCGAGGAAGGCCCGGAACCGGTCGACCTCCTCCTCGTCGGGCACGCTCGAGGAGGACTCCTCGCCCGACTCGTCGTCGTCGACCAGGACGCCGGCCTCGGCGAGCACCGCCTCGGTCGCGTGGATGGGCACGTCGACGTGCAGCGCGATCGCGATCGAGTCGCTCGGGCGCGCCGACACCCGCAGCCCCCGGTCGAACACCAGGTCGGCGTAGAACGTGCCGCCCCGCACCTCGGTGATCTCGATCCGCTCGAGGGTGCGCCCGAGCGCGGAGACGACGTCCGCGATGAGCACGTGGGTCAGCGGGCGCTCCGGGAGCCGGCCCTGCTGCTCCAGGGCGATGGCCTCCGCCTCGGCCAGTCCGATCCAGATCTGCAGGCAGCGCTTGCCCTGGGTCTCCTGCAGGAGCACCACGGGGTGTCGGTTCGTCTCCGTCGCCGGTTGCGTCGCCGCGTCGTCGACGGCCAGAACGCCGACCACCCGCATCTCGCTCACGTCTTCGCCTCCCGTGCCCCGCGGCCGACCCGACCGTCCGGTCGGGCTCCGCCTGGTACGTCTCCATCCTGGCAGCCGGTGCCCGTGACGTCAGGGCCCGACGCCGCCGGGTCCCCGATCACCCCGGGCACCACGCCGCGCCGGCGGCGTCCGTCCGCAGGGCATGCCCCCCGCGTCGCCCCGGCACACCCGACGTCGTCGACGGGGCGTCCGGTGTCACCGGTGGGCCGGGATCGTGTCTGGAACGATGCGGAGCGTGGTGCGGATCGTGGAGCTGTCCGGGCCGGCGGACGCCGACGACGCCGCAGGAGGTGGCGACGCACGACCCGACCGGGCTCGCCTGGACGACTTCCGCGACCTCTCCCGCGCCGACCGCCGCCCGGACCGTCCGGGCGGGCGCGGCCTGGTCCTCGCCGAGGGCACCGTCGTCGTGCGGCGCCTCCTGGACTCCCCGTACCCGCCGCGGGCCCTGCTGGGCGTCCCGCGCCGCATCGGCGAGCTCGAGGGCGAGCTCGCCGACCTCGACGTCCCCGCCTTCGTCACCGACGCCGACACCATGGCCTCGGTCGTCGGGTTCCACCTCAACCGCGGGGTCCTCGCGAGCGCCGACCGCGCCCCGGCCCCCGACCTGGACACCCTCCTCGCCCACGCCCACCGGGTCGCGGTGCTGGAGGGGGTGAACGACCACGAGAACCTCGGCGCCCTCTTCCGCAACGCCGCCGCGCTGGGCGTCGCCGCCGTCCTGCTGGCCCCGGGCTGCGCCGACCCGCTCTACCGGCGCAGCGTGCGTGTGTCGATGGGCCACGTGCTGCGGGTGCCGTTCACCGCCGGCGGGTGGCCGGAGCTGGTGGCGGCGCTGCGGCGGGCCGGGTTCGTGCTGGCCGCCCTCACGCCCTCGGGGGACGCCACGCCGGGCGCCCTGGCGGACACCGAGCGCCTGGCGCTGCTGCTCGGGGCCGAGGGACCCGGCCTGTCCGACGAGGCCCTCGGGCTCGCCGACCACCGGGTACGCATCCCGATGGCCCCCGGCGTCGACTCGCTGAACGTCGCGACCGCTGCCGCGGTCGCCTTCCACGCCGTCGGCGGGGTGTCGTGACGGTCCTCGAGGTCGCGGCACGGCGGGGCCGGGCGCTGGTCGGCGGCCACCCGGTGGGGCAGGGCGACGAGACACCGGTCGGGTGGGGCGCGTACGCCCCGGGCGCCGACCTGCCCGCCGCGCTGGTCGAGCTGCTCGGCGAGTGGGCCCGGGCCGCGGAGGCCGTCGAGCGCTCGGGGGCCGGTCCCCGCACGGGCGAGGCGGTCCGGGTGAGCCGGACCGGCCGGCAGCTCGCGGCGCGGGTCTCGGTGCTGCTACGGCAGTCGGTGGACTACTGCGATCCGGTCACCGGCGTCCGCATCCCGCTGCGGGCCATCAGCACGGTGAGCCGGGTGCCGGAGGTGTCCCTGCCGCGGCGCGGGCGGGGGCGGGTCTCCCCCGTCTTCAGCGAGCCCACGCCGTGGGCCTCGGGGCTCACCGTCGCCGCGCTCGTGGCCGGCCTCGTGCTGCTGCTCAACCTCACGCTGGCGGTCCCGATGGTGGCGGGTCTGGGCCTGGTGGGCCTGCTCATCGACCTCGTGGTCGCCGCCGGGCTCGTGCCCGCCCTGTGGTTGAACCGCCACGTGCCGACGTGGCGGTGGGTGGTGTGGGGCGCCTTCGCGGGGATGGGGGTGGCGCTGCTGCCGCTGCTGGTCGTGGCCGTGCGGGGTGTCCCCGCTGGGTAGCGCCGGCTCGTTCCCTTCCGTCGCCGATGGCAGCAACGGCACGATGCTAGCGTCGGATGCGAGGACGGCGCCGTTCACTCAGCCGCACGGGTGGGCGCCGATGGCAGCAACGGCACGATGCTGGCGTCAGATGCGAGGCCGGCGCCGTTCACTCAGTCGCACGGGTCGGCGCCGAGCAGTCCGGGCGATCAGGTCCGCGGCGAGCGGACCCCGAGCAGGACGTCCTCCCAGGAGGGGACGATCGGGTGGTTGCGGCCCCGTCCTCGTCCGCGGCCGCGCTCCGGGTCGTCCCCGCCGCCGTCGTCGCGGCCCGGGTCGGTGCGCGAGGACTCGGGACGGGCCTCGGGCCGGGGTGTGTCCGGGCGGGCCTGGTCGGGGCGGGGGCCCTCGCCGCGGTGCCGCGACGCGGTGGCCCGCCCGTTCTCCCGCGCCCGCCGCTCCGGGGCCCGGGACTCGGTCCGGCGGGAGTCGGCCGGGCGCTTCTCGGCCGGGCGCTTCTCCGCGGCCGGCGTGGCCTGGTCCGTGCCGCGCTGGTCGGTGCCGCGCTGGTCGGTGCCGCGCTGGTCGGCGGGCGGCTGCTCGGGGGTCCGCGGGTCGGGGACGCCGCGCGAGCCGCGTCCGCTCCGGGCCGTCCCGGAACCGGACGCTCGCGTCCCGCTCCCGGACCGGGGCCGCGTCGTGCCACCGCCGACGACCAGGGCTCCCTGCCCGAGCTCCTCGTCCTCCTCGTCGTGGGCCCCCCGCGCCGCCGCGGCGTCGTCGTCCTGCTCGGACTGCGGTGCCGTCCGCGCGGCCGAACCGTCGGCCCGGCGGGGGCCGGGCGCCGGCGCGAGGCCCAGCAGGTCCCGGGCCGGCTCGTCGCGCGGCACGACGGCGCCGCCCGCCGCGCCGGGGGTGAAGGTCCAGTGCGCGAGGTGGTCGGAGTGACCTGTCCGCCAGGCCAGCGACACGATCCAGCCGCCGTCCTCGCCCTTCCAGGCGTCCCAGGATCCGTCGCCGAGGTCCTGGCCGCGGCCGGCGAAGGTCACCGTCAGGATCTCGAGGAGCGTCCGCGAGCCGGGGGTGCCGTCCTCACCGAGGGGGTGCCCCCGCCCCGCCATCTCGGCCACGCGGGAGCGCTCGAGCAGCACCGGGTAGGCGAAGCGCTCGACGTGGGCCGTCGGGACCCCCGCCCCGGCGGCCACCTCGGCGACCGACTCCCCGGCGCGGACCCGCGCCTGGATGTCGCGCGGGCGCAGCGGGCTCGTCGTCTCGATCTCCATCTGGCCCAGCCGGCGGACGTCGCCGCGCGCCGCGGCCCGCAGCCGCTCGTCGGAGGGCACGACGAAGCGCTCGTGCCGGATCGGATCCTCGAGGACCACGGTCGCCGGGTCCTCGCCCAGGCCCACCACCCGGAGCTCTCGCATGGTCGGCCTCCCCGTAGCCCGCGCCGCTCGACGGCGCGGCCCTGCCCGGCGCGCCGCCTCGCACACCGACGCTAGGCGAGCACCCACCGCGTCCGAGGGAGGCGCGCCGGGAGGTGGCCGACCCCACGTGAGCGGTCACCCGGCCGTGAGGTGGGCGGCCTGCCTACGAGAGCGCGCCCACCACGTGGTCGATGCACTCGGTGAGCTTCGTGACGTCGTCGGGGTCGACCGCAGGGAACATCCCGACGCGCAGCTGGTTGCGGCCGAGCTTGCGGTAGGGCTCGGTGTCGACGACGCCGTGGGCGCGCAGGACCTTCGCGACGGCGGCGGCGTCCACGTCGTCGGAGAAGTCGACCGTGCCGACGACCTGGGAGCGGTGCGCGGGCTCGGCGACGAACGGCGTGGTGTACGGCGTCTTCTCCGCCCAGGCGTAGAGCCGGTCGGAGGAGTCCTTGGTCCGGGCCGTCGTCCAGGACAGCCCACCCTGGGCGTTCATCCACTCGACCTGGTCGGCGAGCATGATCAGCGTCGCGACGGCGGGCGTGTTGTAGGTCTGGTCCTTGCGGGAGTTGTCGACCGCGGTCGGCAGCGAGAGGAATTCGGGGATCCACCTGTCGGTGCCGGCGATCTCGTCCACGCGGGCGAGCGCCGCGGGCGACATGATCGCGATCCAGAGCCCGCCGTCGGAGGCGAAGCACTTCTGCGGCGCGAAGTAGTAGACGTCGCTCTGCGAGACGTCGACGGGCAGGCCCCCGGCGCCCGACGTCGCGTCGATCGCCACGAGCTTCCCGTCGCTGCCGGAGGGACGGGCCACCGGCACCGCGACCCCGGTGGAGGTCTCGTTGTGGGCCCAGCCGATGAGGTCGACGGAGTCGTCGGAGCGCGGCTCGGGGGCCGTGCCCGGGTCGGAGGAGACGACGACCGGGTCGGCGAGGAACGGTGCGCCCTTGGCCACCCCGGCGAACTTCGAGGAGAACTCGCCGTAGGTCAGGTGCAGCGAGCGCTCGCGGATGAGGCCGACCGCGGCGGCGTCCCAGAACGCGGTGGACCCGCCGTTGCCCAGGACGACCTCGTAGCCCTCGGGCAGCGAGAAGAGCTCGGACAGGCCCGCCCGGACCCGCCCGACCAGGGACTTGACCGGCTTCTGGCGGTGCGAGGTGCCCATGACGTCGGCCGCGTCGGCCACCGCGCGCAGCTGCTCGGGGCGGACCTTGGAGGGGCCGCAGCCGAAGCGTCCGTCGGCGGGCAGCAGGTCGGCCGGGATCGTCACTGATTCAGCGCTGGTCGTGGTCACGCCCGCCATCCTCCCAAGGCACCCGCCGCCCTGCTGTCGCCCACGTCACCATTCCGCGCTCAGCTCGTGTCGTGGGTCACGGGGTGTCCGATTCCCGCCCGCGGTACCTACGGTGGCCGGACGCGGCCGATCCGGCGCCGAACACCGAGGGGGACCACGGGTGCAAACGACGACGATCCCGGGCGGTCACGCCGACCTGGCGGGCATGCGGGTCGACTACCGCGCCGGCGAGCTCGACGTCGGCGACCTCGCCCCCACCTGGCACGAGCAGCTCGTGCGGTGGCTGGAGCACGCCCGCGAGGCCGGGCTGCCGGAGCCGAACGCGATGGTCCTCGCGACCTCCGACGACGAGTACAGGGTGACCACCCGCACCGTCCTCGCCAAGGACGTCGACGAGCGCGGCGTCACCTTCTTCACCAACTACACCTCCGAGAAGTCCCACCAGCTGCGCCAGACCCGGCAGGCCTCACTGACCTTCCCCTGGTACGCGCTGCAGCGGCAGGCCACGGGCATCGGCCCCGTCGAGCTGCTGGGGTCCGAGGAGACCGCCGAGTACTGGCGGACCCGGCCGCGCACCTCCCAGCTCGGGGCCTGGGCCTCCCCGCAGTCCGCGACCGTGCGCGACCGCACCGCGCTCGAGGACCTCTACGCCACGACCGAGGCCCGGTTCGCCGACCAGGAGGAGATTCCGGCGCCGCCGCACTGGGGCGGCTGGCGGGTCCGCCCGACCCACGTCGAGTTCTGGCAGGGCCGCACATCGCGGCTGCACGACCGGTTGCGGTTCCGGTTCGACGACCGCTCCGGCGGGTGGGTGGTCGAGCGGCTCGCCCCCTGACCGCCGGACCCCGACGAGGCCAGGCTCACCCGGAGGTCACGGCCGGGTCGTGCCTACGATCCTTGGGTGAGCGAACGACCACGACGACGAGGCCTGCTCGCCGACACCACCCCGCTGCGCATCGCGCCGTTCCGGCGGCTGTGGACGGCCGGGGTGGTGACCGTGGTGGGCGCTCAGCTCACGGTCGTCGCGGTGCCCTTCCAGCTCTACGAACTCACCGGCTCGTCGTCGTGGGTGGGCCTGACCGGCCTGTTCGGGCTGGTCCCGCTGATCGTGTTCGGGCTCTGGGGCGGGGCGATCGCCGACGTGGTCGACCGCCGGATGCTGCTCGTCGTCTCGGGCGTCGGCATCGCGGTCACCTCGGCGCTGCTCGGGATCACGGCGGTGACCCACATCGGGGGACCGTGGTCGGTCCTGGTGATCTTCGCGGTGCAGACCGCCTGCCTCGCGGTCAACCAGCCCACCCGTTCCGCGGTCCTGCCGCGCATCCTGCCGCTGGACCAGCTGCCCGCGGCGAACACGCTGTGGTTCACCGTCCAGCAGCTCGGCGCGTTCGCCGGGCCGCTGGTGGGCGGGGTGGCGCTGGCGTTCGTCGACGTGGGGGCCCTCTACTTCGTCGACACGATCTGCCTCTTCGCCTCGATCTGGGCGGCGTACCGGCTGCCGCGGCTCCCGGTCGGCGACGAGGCCGAGGGCGGGTTCCGTGGCGTGGCCCGGGCGATCCGGTCGAGCGCAGGGCTCCGGTCGGTGGTCGACGGCTTCCGCTACGCCGCGATGTCCAAGGTGCTGCTCGTCAGCTTCCTCGCCGACGTCGTGGCGATGGGCTTCGGGATGCCGCGGGCGGTGTTCCCGCAGGCGGCAGTGGAGACCTACGGCGGCGGCCCGGCCTACGGCCTGCTCTCGGCGTCGATCGCGGGCGGCGCGGCACTGGGCGGCCTGCTCTCGGGGAGATTGCACGGCATCGCCCGCCAGGGGGTCGCGGTGACGATCGCGGTGTGCCTCTGGGGGGTCGGCGTCGCGCTGTCCGGGCTGACGTCGATCCTGTGGCTGGCCGTCCTGCTCCTGGCCGCGGCCGGCGCGGCGGACCTCGTCAGCTCGGTGTTCCGCTCGACGATGCTGCAGACGGTCGCCACGGACGAGATGCGGGGCCGGATGCAGGGCGTGTTCGTGGTGGTCGTCGCGGGCGGCCCCCGGGTGGCCGACCTCTGGCACGGCTGGGCCGCGGACGCGATCGGGACGGGACCGACCACGACGATCGGGGGCCTCGCCGTCGTCGTCGGGATGATCGCCGTCGTGCTCGCCTTCCCGGCGTTCTGGCGCTACCGCGCACCGGTGGCCGGCCAGGGCGCCGACGCCCCGGTGGGTCAGTCCTGAGCCTGGTTCCGAGCGAAGGGCACGTTCAGTCGATTAGATCGGCGAATGGCGCCCTTGGTCGGAACGCTGGTCAGCGTCAGTGTTGAGCGAAGGGCACCCTCGGTCGACTAGATCGGTGGAGGGCGCCCCTCACCGGAAGCCGGGGCAGGCTCGGTGGGCCCGGACTCGGCGAGCAGCAGCCGCAGCAGGCGCTCCAGCTCGGTCCGGTCGGCGTCGTCGAGGGCGGCGAAGAGCCGGTCGGCCTCGCTCGCCCGGGCGGCCCGCAGCGCCCCGGCCAGCTCGCGCCCGGCGTCCGTGACGACGACGAGGGTGGCGCGGCGGTCGTCGGGATCGGTCCGGCGCAGGACGAGTCCGCGCTCCTCCAGCGCGTCCACCACCTCGGTGGCCGAGCGCGGCGCGATCCCGAGGTGGCCCGCGAGCGTGCCCGGCCGCACCGGGCCGTGGCGCACCAGCGTGCCGAGCGCGCGCAGTTGGGAGGGGGTGACCTCCCACGGCGCGAGCGACTCCCGCGAGGCGTGGCGCAGCCGCCGGGCGACGGCCCAGAACAGGTCGCTCACCGAGGCCGGCTCGTCCTGCTCCACGGGAACAGCCTAGCGCGAACTCGTGTTGTAGCCTCATCATGAGGTTGCCTCAGTAACTTCCGCCACCACATGTCAGGAGGCGCCCCTTGCCCCGCACCCCCGAGATCAGCCGCGAGGAGCGCGCCCGCGACCGCGAGCAGGCCCGTCAGGTCTCGCTGCGCCGGATCGCGCGCCTGTTCGCGCCCCACCGCCACGCCCTCGCCGTCGTCATCGCCGTGATCGTCGCGTCGTCCGTCGTCGGGATGACCTCGCCGTTCCTGCTGCGCGCCGTCATCGACGACGCGCTGCCGCACCGTGACGTGCGCCTGCTCGTCTGGCTGGCCGCCGGCATGGTGGCCGTCGCCGCCGTGACCGCCGCGTTCGGCGTCGTCCAGACCTGGATCTCCACCCGCGTCGGCCAGCTCGTCATGCACCGGCTGCGCACCGACGTGTTCGCCCACCTCCAGCGCCTCTCGCTGGGGTTCTTCACGCGCACCCGCACCGGCGAGGTGCAGTCGCGCATCACGAACGACATCGGCGGCATGCAGACCGTGGTCACCTCGACCGCGACGTCGATCGCCGCGAACCTCACGACCGTCGTCGCGAGCGCCGTCGCGATGGTCGCCCTGTCCTGGCAGCTCTCGCTGGTCACGCTGCTCGTGCTGCCGCCCTCGGTGCTGCTCTCTCGCCGGGTGGCACGCGTGCGCCGCCGGCTGACGGCCGAGCGCCAGCGCGAGCTCGCCGACCTCAACGTCACGATCGAGGAGGGCCTCTCGATCGACGGCGTCGTGCTCTCGCGCACCCTCGGGACCGGCGACGCGCTCGTCTCGCGGTTCACCGACTCCTCGCTGCGCCTCACCGACCTCGAGCTGCGCAGCCAGCTCGCGGGCCGCTGGTGGATGGCGACGATGAGCATCGTCTTCGCCGCGATCCCCGCCCTGATCTACCTCGGCGCCGGCCTGCCCTGGACGGCGGGCGCGCTGTCGATCGGCACGCTGGTCGCGTTCACCTCGCTGCAGGCAGGGGTGTTCCGGCCGCTGTCGTCGCTGCTCGACGTGGGGGTGTCGATCTCCGCGTCGCTGGCCCTGTTCGCGCGGATCTTCGAGTACCAGGACACCGTGATCGACGTCGGCGAGCCCGAGCACCCCGTCGACCTGCCCGCGCCGCGCGGCGACCTGCGCATCGAGCACGTCACCTTCGCCTACCCGGGGGCCGACCGGTCGGCTCTTGCCGACGTCGACCTGCACGTCCCCGCGGGCTCGACGCTCGCGATCGTCGGGGAGACCGGCTCCGGCAAGTCCACCCTCGGCGCGCTGGTCGCCCGTCTGCACGACCCCGACGGCGGGCGGATCACCGTCGACGGCGTCGACCTGCGCGACCTGCGCCTGGCCGACCTCGCCCGCATCGTCGGCGTCGTCAGCCAGGAGACCTACCTGCTGCACGCGTCGGTGCGCGACAACCTGCGCTACGCCAAGCCCGACGCCACCGACGCCGAGATCGAGGCGGCCGCCCTCGGTGCGCAGATCCACCACGTGATCGCCGACCTGCCCGAGGGCTACGACACGGTCGTCGGACCCCGCGGGCACCGGTTCTCCGGTGGTGAGCGCCAGCGGCTCGCGATCGCGCGCACCCTGCTGCGCGATCCCCGGGTCCTCGTCCTCGACGAGGCCACGAGCGCGCTGGACACCGCCACCGAGCGCGCCGTCCAGGAGGCCTTCGACGCGCTGGCCCACGGCCGGACGACGATCACCATCGCCCACCGGCTCTCGACGGTCCGCGAGGCCGACCGGATCGCGGTGCTCGACCACGGCCGCGTCGTCGAGTCCGGCACCCACTCCGACCTGGTGTCCGAGGCGGGCCGGTACGCGGCGCTGGCCGCATAGGTGGGCGGAGCCCTCGTGAGCACTTTCCGGGGTTATGACCCCGGAAAGTGCTCACGTGGCCGAAGGCCACCCGACAGCGGCGCGAGCAGCGAACCGACCGAGCCCTCGACGGTGACCTTCTTGCGGGCCATCGCCATGGGGAGGTTGACCTGGCCCTGCCAGGATGCGTGCGCAGCACCAGCCCGGTGACCTCGAGCTTCGGGCCGGTCTCACGGTCCGCCATCGCGGCCTCGAAGATGCCGCCGACGTAGCGGCGCAGTTCGTCCTCGTCGGCGAAGCCGGGCACGGATCCTCCAGCGGTTCGACGTCGGTGCACTCCATATCCTGGGTTGCGGTGTGGCACAAGGTCACTCCGGGCGGTGTCGACGATCGACGACGACTACGGTCGCTGCTCATGGCGCCCACGGGGCAGCACCACGAGATCCGTTCCGGCCGCGCGCGCGCCGTCGTCACCGAGATCGGCGCGGGGTTGCGCGCCTTCGTCGTCGACGGCACCGACCACGTCGAGACCTTCGCCGAGGACGCCCACCCGCCGATGGGCGCGGGCTGCGTGCTGCTGCCCTGGCCCAACCGCACGGCGGGGGCGCGCTTCACCTGGCGCGGCCGGACCCACGACCTCGAGGTGACCGAGCCCGCCCGGGGCCACGCGATCCACGGGCTGGTGCGGCACCGGCCATGGGGCGTCACGGCCCACGACGACGCCGCGATCACGCTGGCGGTCGACGTGCCCGGGGGCGCCGAGGAGGACGCGCACGGCTGGCCGCAGCCGCTGCACGTGGAGACCACCTACGGGCTGGACGGCGACCCCGGGTCGCTCACCGTGTCCCACTCGGTGACCAACACCGGCGACGGCGACGTCCCGGCCGGCGTCGGCACCCACCCCTACCTGCGCGTCGGCGACCACCCCTCCGACGACTGCACGCTCACCGTCGCCACCGCCACCGTGCTCGACGTCGACGACTCCCTGGTGCCCACCGGTCCGGCCCGCGAGGTCAGCCCGGCCGAGTCGCTGCGCCGCGGCCGACCGGTGGCCGAGCTCGACCTCGACACCTGCTTCGGCGTCAACGCGGGTGTCGCGGGCGTGCTCGCGGAGCTGCGCGCCCCCGATGGGACCGGCACCCGGCTCTGGGGCGATCGCAACATGGCGTGGGTGCAGGCGTTCACCCCGGACAGCCCGTTCGGCCGGCCGGGGAAGGCGGTCGCGGTCGAGCCGATGACCTGCCCGCCCGACGCCTTGAACTCGGGCACCGACCTCGTCGTCCTCCAGCCCGGGGCGACGTGGACGGTGCGGTGGGGACTGGAGGCGTTGTGAGCTCCGGGCGGGTGGTGGTGGGGGGCGAGGCGCTGGTCGACCTGGTGCCCGTGGACATGCAGCGGAGCGGAGCTGGACCATCGAGCGGGGAGGAGCGCCCGCTGGCGCCGCTCGCGCCGCGTCTGGGCGGCGGCCCCTACAACGTCGCGATCGGGCTCGGGCGCCTCGGGATCCCCACGACGATGCTCACCCGTCTGTCCACCGACGCCTTCGGCGACGCCCTGCTCGACCGGCTGCGCGACTCCCACGTCGACGACGCCCTGGTGCAGCGGGGCGACGAGCCCTCGACGCTCGCCGTCGTCACGCTCGACGGGTCCGGTGCCGCCCGCTACTCCTTCCACGTCGCGGGGGCGGCGGACCGCCTGGTCGCCGACCCCGGTGACCTGCCCGCGGACACGGCCGCGCTCGCCGTCGGGACGCTGTCGCTGGTGCTCGAGCCGGGTGCCTCGGTCTACGCCGCGCTGGCCCGCCGGGCCGCCGACGCCGGGATCTTCGTGAGCCTCGACCCCAACATCCGCGCCGCCCTCGTCCCCGACCCCGACGCGGTGCGCGCCCGCCTCGACGCGATCGCCGCCCGCGCCGGGCTGGTCAAGCTCTCCGACGAGGACGCCCACTGGTGGAGGCGGTCGCCGGCGGACCTGCTCGCGGCGGGCGCGGCGGCCGTCGTCGTGACGCGCGGCACCGAGGGCCTCGTCGCGCACACCCGCCGCGGCGAGGTGGCGGTCGGCGCCGACACCTCGCGACCCGTCGTCGACACCATCGGCGCCGGCGACTCGGTGCACGCGGCGCTGCTCGCGCACCTGCAGGCCCACGACCTGCTCGACCGCGACCGCGTCGTGGATCTCGACGACGACGGCTGGCGGGCCGCGCTCGGCTTCGCGGCCCGGGTGGCGAGCTGGACGGTGTCGCGGGCGGGGGCCGAGCCGCCCACGCGGGCCGAGCTCGCCGGGGAGGGCGTCACCCACAGCTGAACCGTGACCGGGACCACTCCGTCGGGGTCCGGACTCCGTGATGCGGTGATCGCTCGCCGGGCGCTACGGTTCGCGCAGCGTACGACGCCCCACACCCGCGGGAGTTCGCCTCGGGGGGACGCCGCTCCCGATCCCGGGGTGACCGACCGTCCCGCCCGGGCCGGTCAGCGTCGATTCCCCGGCTTCGAGAGCCCTCCCGCACGAGAAGCGTGAAGAGGGATGCACGAGATGGCCGACGACGGCGAGAAGCGCACCGCCACCCTGTCCTACCCGGGTGGGGAGCACACGATGGAGATCGTCGAGGCCACCGAGGGGGCCTCCGGTGTCCAGCTCGGCAAGATGCTCGGCGAGACCGGCCTGATCACGCTCGACCCCGGCTTCGTCAACACCGGGTCCTGTCGCTCCGACATCACCTACATCGACGGCGACGCCGGGATCCTGCGCTACCGCGGCTATCCCATCGAGCAGCTGGCGAAGAACTCCACCTTCGTCGAGACGAGCTACCTGCTGATCTACGACGAGCTGCCCAACCAGAAGCAGCTCGAGGACTTCACCCAGCAGATCCAGCGGCACACGATGCTGCACGAGGACCTCAAGAAGTTCTTCGACGGCTTCCCCGTCGACGCGCACCCGATGCCGGTGCTGTCCTCGGCGGTATCCGCGCTGTCGACCTTCTACCAGCGCAGCCTCGACCCGTTCGACGAGCCGAACGTCGACCTCTCGACGGTGCGCCTGCTCGCGAAGGTCCCGACGATCGCGGCCTACGCCTACAAGAACTCCATCGGCCAGCCGTTCCTCTACCCGGACAACAACCTGAACCTGGTGGAGAACTTCCTGCGCATGACGTTCGGCCTGCCGGCCGAGCCCTACGAGGTCGACCCCGAGGTCGCCCGCGCGCTGGACATGCTGTTCATCCTGCACGCCGACCACGAGCAGAACTGCTCGACCTCGACGGTGCGCATGGTCGGCTCGTCGCAGGCCAACCTGTTCGCGTCGATCTCGGCCGGCATCAACGCCCTGTTCGGCCCGCTGCACGGCGGGGCCAACGCGGCCGTCCTCTCGATGCTCGAGGGCATCCGCGACGCCGACGGCAACACCGACGACTTCGTCGCGAAGGTCAAGAACAAGGAGCCCGGCGTCCGCCTCATGGGCTTCGGGCATCGGGTCTACAAGAACTACGACCCACGCGCGGCGATCGTCCGCGACACCGCCCGCGGCATCATCGAGAAGCTCGGCGGCGGCGACGAGCTGCTCGACATCGCGATGAAGCTCGAGGACTACGCGCTCAACGACGACTACTTCGTCGAGCGCAAGCTCTACCCGAACGTCGACTTCTACACCGGCCTGATCTACCAGGCGATGGGCTTCCCGACGGAGATGTTCACCGTCCTGTTCGCGATCGGGCGCCTCCCGGGCTGGATCGCCCACTGGCGCGAGATGATCGAGGACCCGGACACCCGCATCGGCCGCCCGCGCCAGGTCTACACCGGCCCGTCCGAGCGCGACTTCGTGCCGATGGACCAGCGCAGCTGATCACCGGGGTTCTGACCGAAGGGCACCTCCGCTCGAGTAGATGAGCCGGGGGCGCCCTTCGCCGGAACGGGCCCGCTCTGCCGTGATCTGAGCGAAGGTGCCCTTCGGTCGATCTAATCGACCGGAGGGCACCTTCGCTCACTCCGGGGCGGGTGACGACGGCGGGCCCGGGTACCTGCTGGGCATGCCATGGTCCGACTCGACGGCGGTCGTCTGGTTCCGCCGCGACCTGCGCGTCCACGACCAGCCGATCCTGCGCGACGCCGCCGCCCGCGCCGACCGCGCGCTGGCGCTGTTCGTGCTGGACCCGGCGCTGCTCGAGCCCTCCGGCGCCCGCCGTCGGACGTTCCTGTACCGCTGCCTGCGCGCGCTCGACGAGTCCCTCGGCGGGAAGCTGCTCGTGGTCAAGGGCGACCCGGCGGACGTCGTGCCGCGCATCGCCGGCGCGGTGGGCGCCGCCACCGTCCACACCGCCGCCGACTACAACCCCTACGGGCGCAAGCGCGACGAGGCCGTCGAGAAGGCGCTGGGGGAGCGCGACGTCGAGCTCGTCCGGTCCGGCTCCCCGTGGCTGACCGAGCCCGGCTCGATCACCAAGTCCGACGGCGAGCCGTACAAGGTGTTCACGCCGTTCTCCCGCGAGTGGACGAAGCGGATCGCCGGCAGCGAGCCCGTCGAGACCGACGCGCAGACGGTGCGGTGGATGGACCCGTCCGACAGGGACGGCGGCCCCCGCGCGGCGAAGATTCCCGACGACGAGGCGATCGACGCCGAGCTGCCCGAGGCGGGGGAGAAGGCTGCCCGGGAGCAGTGGGAGGCGTTCGTCGACGAGCACCTCACCGACTACGACGACGTCCGCAACCGGCCGGACAAGCCCGGCACCTCCCGGATGTCGGTGCACCTCAAGTACGGCACCGTGCACCCGCGAACCCTGCTCTCCGAGGCCCGCGGCAACGGCCAGGGCGCCACGTCGTATCGCAACGAGCTCTGCTTCCGGGACTTCTACGCGCACGTGCTCTGGCACTTCCCGCGCTCGGCCCGCGAGAACTTCGACCCGAAGTTCGACAGGATCACGCTCGACACCGGCAAGCAGGCGTACGAGAAGTTCGAGCGCTGGAAGGATGGCCGCACCGGATTCCCGGCGATCGACGCGGCGATGCGCCAGCTGCACGGCGAGGCGTGGATGCACAACCGGATGCGGATGGCCGTCGCGTCGTTCCTGGTCAAGGACCTGCACCTGCCCTGGTGGTGGGGCGCGAGGCACTTCATGGACCTGCTCGTGGACGGGGAGCTCTCGTCCAACCAGCACGGCTGGCAGTGGGCCGCGGGCTCCGGCACCGACGCGGCGCCGTACTTCCGGGTGTTCAACCCCGTGACCCAGGGGGAGCGGTTCGACCCACAGGGCGACTACGTGCGGCGCTGGGTGCCCGAGCTCGCCGACGTCGAGGGGCTCGAGGGCAAGAAGGTCCACGAGCCCTGGAAACTCGAGAACCCGCCGGCGGACTACCCGGCCCCGATGGTCGACCACAAGGCCGAGCGCCAGGAGGCGCTCAACCGCTTCCAGGCCCTGTAGGTGCGCTGCGCGCACGTGACCACTGATCCGCCCCATAGGACGGATTAGTGCTCACGGGCCCGGAGGGCACCTAGATCAACCGCTCCAGCAGCGACCGCGTACCCGCCCGGAGGTCGTCGAGCGCCGCCGGGTCGCGCGCGAGGTGGCGCATCAGGGCCTGCTGGAAGAGGCCGTCGAAAGCCGCGTAGGCGGTGGCGCTCGTGCAGGCCGGCTCGCGGCCCACGAGATGGGCGTAGGTGGTGACGATGCGCCAGATCATGCGCTCGAGCCCGGCGTCGATCTCGGCCACGTCGAGGCGGAACGACTCCTCGAACATCGACTGCGACCGCAGGTCGTACCAGAGCCGGTGCATGGGGGCGTCGCTCTCCAGCGTCGCGGCGAGCCCGTCCCCGGCGTCCCGGGCCAGGGCGTCGGCCGCCGTCGCGTGGGTGGCGACGGCGTCGTAGCGCTCGATGCACTGCGTCTTGAACCGTTGGACGCAGTAGGTGATCAGCTCGACCTTGTCGCGGAAGTAGTAGTGCAGCACCCCGTGGCTGAAGTCGGAGTGCGACGCGATCTCGCGCAGGCTCGTGCGGGCGTAGCCGAGGGCGGCGAGCGTCTGCAGGGCGGCGTCCGCGAGCTGACGCCGCCGGTCCTCGAACTTGTCGGCCGGCCGGCGTCCGGCGCGACCGACCGCATCGGTGCTGGTCACGTGGTGGTCCCCCAGAGCTGCCGCGACGACGACGATGCTAACCCCGATCCCTGGACACTCGTCCGAGAATTTCTTGACGACTGTCCAAGAACCTCCCTACTGTGACCCGCGTCGCACTGCAGCGACCAGGGTGCCGGACCACGCGGCCCGGCGGGGGAGGAGCGAGGGTGGGCGTGTTCGATCTGTCCGGACGTCGGATGCTGGTGACCGGCGGGGCGCAGGGACTCGGCGAGGGCATGGCCCGCGCGCTGACCGCGGCGGGCGCGTCGGTGATGATCGCCGACGTCGCGAAGGACCTCGGCGAGCGGACCGCGGCCGACGTCGGCGCCGGCTTCGTCGCCCTCGACGTCACCGACGACGCCGGGTGGGAGGCGGCGATCGGGCAGGCGATCGGCGAGCTCGGCGGCCTCGACGTCGTGATCAACAACGCGGGCCTCGAGGTGACCCAGCTGCTCGTCGACACCGACCCGGACGACGTCCGGCGGCTGCTCGAGGTCAACCTCATCGGCACGATGCTGGGGATCAAGCACGCGTTCCGCGCGATGCGCCCGGGCGGGCCGGCCGGCAACGGTGGCGCCGTCATCAACGTCTCCTCGGTCGCGGCGACCATCGCCTTCCCCTCGATCGCCGCCTACTCGGCGACGAAGTCCGGCGTCGACCGGCTCACCCGCGTCGCGGCCATGGAGTCCGGCAAGCTCGGCTACGGCGTGCGGGTCAACTGCGTGTACCCCGGCCTGATCCCCACCGCGATGGGCCAGAAGCTCGCCGTCGAGACCGCCGGGCTGGGCCTGTTCGGCAGCCCCGAGGAGGCGGTCGGCGCCGTCGTCGAGCTGACCCCCTCGGGCCGCCTCGGCGAGGTCTCCGACATCGCCGCCGCCGTGGTCTTCCTCGCCTCCGACGCCTCCCGTTTCGTCAACGGCGCCGGCCTGCCGGTCGACGGCGGCATGGGCATGTGACCCGATGTCCCTCGCGTCCTACCTGGACAAGGGGGCGTCGCTCGGCGGCGACGCCCCCTGCCTGACCCTCGACGGCGAGACCCGCAGCTACGCGGAGGTCGTCGCGCTCTCCCACGACGTCGCCCGGGCGCTGCGCCGGTCCGGCGTGGGCCCCGGGGACCCCGTCGGGATCCTGTCGGCCAACGACCCGACGGCGTTCGCATGCGTGTTCGGCATCTCCCGGGCGGGCGCGGTGTGGTGACCGATCAACCCGCGCAACGCGGCGGGGGAGAACCGGGAGCTGCTGGCGCTCTTCGGCTGCGTGGCGCTGGTGTTCCAGGCGACGTTCGCGGGACTCGTCGCCGAGATCGCCCCGCAGCTGCCCGCGCTCACCACGCTGGTGTGTCTCGACGATCCTGAGCCGGCGGTCGAGGGCGCCGTCGGGTTCGCGGAGTGGCTGGCGGTCGCCGCCAACGATCCGGTGGTCGACGACGGCGCCCACGGCGACGGGCTCGTCGCGCTCGTCGGCACCGGCGGCACCACCGGCCGGCCGAAGGGCGTCGAGCTCACCGACCGCAACCTCGAGACGATGACCGCCGTCACGCTGATGGCCTACCCGCTCGAGCGCCGGCCGGTGTACCTCGCGCTCGCCCCGCTGACCCACGCCGCCGGGGTGCTCTGCTTCCCGATCCTCGCCCAGGGCGGGGAGATCGTCGTGATGGCCGCGCCCGACGTCGGGCGCTTCCTCGCGCTGGTCGAGCGGCACCGCGTGACCCACACGTTCCTGCCGCCGACGCTGATCTACATGGTGCTCGACCACCCCGACCTCGCGACGACGGACCTGGGCTCGCTGCAGTGCTTCTGGTACGGCGCCGCGCCCATGTCCACCGCGCGGCTCGAGCAGGCCTGCGAGCGGATCGGGCCGATGGCGCAGCTCTTCGGCCAGTCCGAGGCCCCGATGATGATCTCGACGATGAGCCCGGCGGACCACCGGCACCCGGACGGGACCCTCGCCACCGAGCGGTTCGCGTCGGCGGGACGCCCGTCGCCGCTGGTCACCGTGGCCATCATGGGGGAGGACGGCAGCCTGCTCGCGCAGGGCGAGCGCGGCGAGATCGTCGTGCGCAGCTCGCTGGTCATGGCCGGGTACCACGACGATCCGGAGGCCACCGCCGAGGTCTCCGCCCAGGGGTGGCACCACACCGGCGACGTCGGCTACCTCGACGAGGACGGGTGGCTCTTCATCGTCGACCGTGCCAAGGACATGGTCATCACCGGCGGGTTCAACGTGTACTCGGCCGAGGTCGAGCAGGCGCTGATGGCCCACGAGGCGGTCGCCGACTGCGCGGTCGTGGGGCTGCCCGACGAGAAGTGGGGCGAGCGGGTGGTCGCCGCGGTCCAGGTCCGGCCGGGGGCGAGCGTGGAGCCCGAGGAGCTCATCCGCTTCGCCAAGGAGCGGATCGGGAGCGTGAAGGCGCCCAAGGAGGTGCTGCTCTGGGGCGACCTGCCGCGCTCCACCGTGGGGAAGGTGCTCAAGGCCGAGGTCCGCGAGACGCTGACGCACGGCTGATCCGCATCGCACCCCCACACGCGCGTCACGATCCCGCCCCCGCGACGTCGATGTCGATGAGGAGCGGAGCCACTCGTTCGGGACGAGACCGCCCCCGAACGGGCGCTCCGCCGGTGCGCCCGGACAGAGCAGCATGTGCCGAGATCGTCGGATCCCCCGGGATCCGGCCGACCGAGCGCCGGGCGGGGCGCGCTGGGGGTGGGGTGCGGTGCGGCTGCTGGTCGTCCTCGTGGTCACGGTGGCACTGCTGATCGCCGCCACACCGATCGCGCTGTCCCAGGCGCCCCGGCTGCACACGCCGCTGCTCGCGATGGTCGCCTTCGGGGTCGCGGTGATCGCGCTGGTCGCCGGGGTGGCGCTGCTGGTCCGGGCGACGACGGGGCACCGGCGGGCGCTGCCGGCCGGCGACGGCGTGGCGGGCGTGCCCCGGCGCGGGACGGTGGCGGCACGGGTCGTCCCCTCGCCCCGCCGCGCCGCAGACCTTCAGCCGGCCGCCGACGACAGCGTCACCGACCCCCGTCCGGGACACGGGCACATCGTGCTGGTGCCGACCGCGGGCCCGATCACGGTCTCCGCCTCGGCGTCGGCCACCGGACCGCGGCACGCCCTGGCCGGGCCGGCGGGCAGGGGTCAACTCCGCCAGGACCCGTCCACGGCCGGCCAGTCGCCGACCGGCCCGTCCCACACCCAGGCCCAGCAGAGCTCCGGCACCGGGCCCGACGACCCCGACCCCGTCACCGCGGCGGCGGCCGCCGAGCGCTCCGCGGCGTTCGCGGCCCGGTACACCGCGATGCGCTCGCGGCGGTAGCCCGGCCCCTCGTAGGCGTCGAGCGCGGGGAGGTCCCGGGCCGGGTCGGCGAGCTCGACGACGTGGCCCCGCGCGACCCCGGCGGCGTCGCGGGCGAGCGCCGGGTAACCGCGGCCGGTGTCGTGCACCCGGCCCGCCGTCACGGCCGGCCACCAGTCCCGCGCGCCCGGCGCGAGCCGCCACCACGCGGACGCCCCGGGCTGCAGGGTGCCGTAGACGAACACCCGCGACGGCCAGGTGCGGGGATCGGGGGCGCCGGTCGGCACGACGGTCGCGGCGCTGTCGGCGACCTCCCCCGGCACGCCCTCCAGCGCCCGCGCCTGCTCCTGCGCGACGTCGCGGCAGCGCAGCGGGGCGCCGTCGACGAGCAGCGGGGCCCGGATCGGGTCGGCCGGCCAGTAGGCGAGGACGGGGTCGAGCCTGACGCCGTCGTCGAGCGACACCACGCGGGCCGCGTGCACCCGGGCGAGGGCGTAGCGGCGGCCACGGCCCTCGCAGACGTCGAGGACCGCCACCTGCTCCGGGGTCGCGAGCCAGACCCCGTGCACCTCGTGCGGCTCGTCGTCCGGCACCACCGCCAGCGTCGCCGGGCGGGCCCCGTCGCGGGCGCGCCAGCCCGCCGCCCACACCGCCGCGACCCCGGCCACGGCGGTGTGCAGCACCACGGCCGGTCCGGTGAGCCCGAGCTCGCGGCGCAACCAGCTGATCTTGGACGGGCACCGGTTGGATCCGAAGGCGAGCACCGGGACCCGCCCGGCCAGCGGCGGCGCGCCGTGGGCAGCGAGCCACGCGTCGATCCCGGTCCCGTCGACCCGCCACCCGCCGGCCGCCCCGGGATCCGGGGACAGGCGGCGGGTGGTCGCGTCGACATGGACGAACGAGTGGCCCGGCGCGACCCCGGGGTAGGGGTCGGCCGGGAAGCGCTCGTCCGGCACGGGACCGTCTATTCCTTGGCTGCCTTCCACTCCTCGAGGTGGGGCGCCTCGTCCCCGATCTTGGTGCCGTCCCCGTGCCCGGTCCGCACCACCGTCTCGTCGGGCAGCGTGAACAGCTTCGCCGCGATCGAGTCGAGGATGACGCCGTAGTCGGAGTACGACCGCCCGGTCGCCCCCGGCCCGCCGTTGAACAGCGTGTCGCCGGTGAAGACAGTGCCGAGGTCGGGCGCGTAGAAGCAGACCGATCCGGGCGAGTGGCCCGGGGTGTGGATCAGCTGCAGGTCGATCCCGGCGATGGTGAACGTCTCGCCGTCCTCGAGCTGCCCGTCGGGCTCCCGGTCGGAGTGGGTGAGGTCCCAGACCACGCGGTCGTCGGGGTGCAGCAGGATCGGCGCGTCGAGGGCGTCCGAGAGCGCCGGCGCCGCGTTGACGTGGTCGTTGTGCGAGTGGGTGCACAGGATCGCGGTGACGTTGCGGTCACCCACCGCCTTGCGGATCGCCTGGGCGTCGTGCGCGGCGTCGATGACGACGACCTCGTCGGCGTCCCCGAGGATCCAGACGTTGTTGTCGACGTCCCACGACCCGCCGTCGAGCTCGAACTTGCCCGACGTGACGACGTTCTCGATCGGCCCCTCGCTGGTCGTGGCCATCAGAAGACCACCACCGAACGCAGGACGTCGCCCTGGTGCATCTTGTCGAAGGCCTGCTCGACCCCGTCGAGGGCGATCCGCTCGGTGACGAACTTGTCGAGCGGGAACCGGCCCTGCAGCGCGAGGTCGACCAGCATCGGGAAGTCCCGGCTGGGCAGGCAGTCGCCGTACCAGGACGAGCTCAGCGACCCGCCGTGGGAGAAGAACGGCTGGAAGTCGGCTTCGAGCTTCATGTCCGGCGACGGGACGCCGACCAGCACCAGCCGGCCGGCGAGGTCGCGGGCCTCGAAGGCCTGCTTCCAGGTGGCCGGGATGCCCACGGCGTCGACGACGACGTCGGCGCCGAAGCCGTCGGTGAGGTCGCGGATGCCCTGCACCGGGTCGGTGTTCTTCGCGTTGATGCCGTGGGTGGCGCCGAAGCCCTTGGCCCACTCCAGCTTCCGGTCCTCGGTGTCGACCGCGATGATCGTCGTCGCGCCGGCCAGGGCCGCGCCGGCGATCGCCGCGTCACCCACGCCGCCGCAGCCGATCACGGCCACGGTCTCGCCGCGCGCGACCTTGCCGGTGTTGATCGCGGCACCGGCGCCCGCCATGACCCCGCAGCCGATGAGCCCGGCCTGCGCGGGGTCGATCTCCGGGTTGACCTTGGTGCACTGCCCGGAGTGGACCAGCGTCTTCTCCGCGAACGCGCCGATGCCCAGCGCCGGCTTGAGCTCCTCGCCGGTGTCCTTGAGCGTCATCGGCTGCGCAGCGTTGTGGGTGTCGAAGCACAGGTGGTGCTTGCCCTTGCGGCACGCCCGACAGACGCCGCACACGGCGCGCCAGTTCAGGACGACGAAGTCGCCGACCTCGAGCCCGGTGACGCCCTCGCCGAGCGCCTCGACCTTCCCCGCGGCCTCGTGGCCGAGCAGGAACGGGTAGGCGTCCTCGATGTTCCCCTCGCGGTAGTGCAGATCGGTGTGGCAGACCCCGCAGGCCTGGACCGCGACCACGGCCTCACCGGGCCCGGGGTCGGGGATCACGATCGTCTCGACCGTGACCGGCTTGCCCTTCTCCCGGGACACCACGCCCCGGACCTCCTGCGGCATCTTCGCCCTCCCAGACGTGTCGGCTGTACGCACCCATGCGCAGGTTCCCACGTGGCCCACGCCACTACGCAACCCAGCGGCCACAAGATCCCGGCTCCGGGCCGATCAGAACGAAGGGCCCCTTCGGTCGGATAGACCGCCCGTGGGCGCCCTCGGCCGAAATCCCGGCGGACTGCCGGGTTCCGGCGAGAGGCGCCCCTTGACGGCTCTATCGACCGAAGGGGCCCTTCGCTCGAGACCGGGGTGGGCTCAGACGTGCAGCACGAGCGCCGAACCCTGGCCGCCGCCGCCGCACAGGCCGGCCGCGCCCACGCCGCCGCCGCGGCGCTTGAGCTCGTGGGCGAGGTGGATCGCGATCCGGGCGCCGGAGGCACCGACCGGGTGGCCCAGCGAGATGGCGCCGCCGTCGACGTTGACGAGGTCGGAGTCGACCCCGAGCTCGTTCATCGACTGCAGCGCGACCGCCGCGAACGCCTCGTTGATCTCGATGAGGTCGAGCTGCTTGGGGTCGAGGTTCTCGCGGCCCAGCGCCTTGAGGATCGACTGCGAGGGCTGCGAGAGCAGCGAGTTGTCCGGGCCGGCCACCCAGCCGTGGTGGCCGATGCGGGCGAGGACCTCGAGCCCGAGCTCCTTGGCCTTCTGCTCCGACATGACGACCGCGGCCGCGGCACCGTCGGAGATCTGCGACGAGGACGCCGCCGTGATGGCGCCCTCCTTGTCGAACGCCGGGCGCAGCTTGCCCAGGCCCTCGGCGGTGGTGTCGCCGCGCACGCCCTCGTCCTCGGTGACGACGAGCGGGTCGCCCTTGCGCTGCGGCACCGACACCGGGGCGAGCTCAGCGTCGAACCGGCCGTTCTTGGCGGCGTCGGCGGCCCGCTGGTGCGAGAGGGCGGAGAACTCGTCCATCGCCTGGCGGGAGAGGCCGATCGCCTTCGAGAAGCGCTCGGTGGAGGCGCCCATCGACTCGTGGTCGTAGACGTCGGTCAGCGCGTCGTACTCGGTGGCGTCGAGGATCGTCCCCGAGCCGTACTTGTAGCCGCGGCGGGCCTTGGGCAGCAGGTACGGCCCCTCGGACATCGACTCCATGCCGCCCGCGACGACGATGTCGTACTCCCCGGCCTGGATCATCTGGTCGGCGAGCGCGATCGCGTCGAGGCCGGACAGACAGACCTTGTTGAGCGTGAACGACGGGGTCGACATGGGGATCCCGGCGTCGGTCCCGGCCTTGCGCGCCGGGTTCTGGCCGGAGCCGGCCTGGATGACCTGACCCATGATCAGGTACTCGACCTGGTCCGCGGCGACACCGGCCTGCTCGAGGGCCCTGGTGATCGCGGTGGTGCCGAGCTGCTGGGCGGACATCCCGGCGAACGCGCCGGAGAGCTTGCCGATCGGCGTGCGTGCGCCGGAGACGATGACGGAGCCGGGCATGACTTCCTCCTGGGCGGTGCGGGTTTCTCGAACGTGGCACGACGGCGGGCCGTGCTCGATGGGCGGGCCGCGGCTGGACCCCGCTGCGCGTCCCGGGGACGCACCAGGGTCCGAACCTACCCGCGGCAGGTCGTCGGCCGAAGGGTTCGCGGCCGGTCCCGTCCCGGCGGACGGGTCACGCGGATCGGTTCAGATCCGGGGTCAGGCCGCTCCCTCGGCGGCGGCCCCGGAGAACCGCGCCACCTCCGCCATGATCGGCGGCCACTCCTCGCGCAGGGCCTGGTTGCCCATGAAGAGCCCGAGGTGCCCGCCGGGCGCGGTCCGGGTCCAGACCCGCTCCGACGGCGTCGACACGGCGTCCGCGGCGCGGAACACCTGCACCGGCGGCGTGATGTGGTCGGTCGCCCCGCCGAGCAGGAACAGCGGGCACTCCAGCGCGCCGAGGTCCACGCGCCGGCCGCCGACCACGAGGTCCCCGGTGATCAGCTCGTTGCCGGAGAAGAGGTGCTCGACGAGCCAGAGGTAGAAGGTGCCGGGCACGTCCTGGGTGTGCTTGAACCAGTCCTCGAAGGCCTGGTAGCGCGCGATGGCCGCCGGGTCGTCGAGGTGGCGCAGCAGGTCGACGTGCTTGGCGATCTCGGAGTCCGGGCTCATCGCGATGAAGCCGTTGAGCACGAACTGCCCGGGCATGTTGCCCCGCCCCAGGGCCACCATCGCGCGGTAGGGCGCCGTCCCGTAGCGGCGGGACAGCACCCGCGACGACGCGCCGATCGCGGTGTCACCGGCGTGGAAGTCGATCGGTGCCCCGGCGAGGGTCAGGGTGTTGATCCGGTCCGGGTGCAGCGCCGCGTAGATCGCGGAGAGCCAGCCGCCCTGGCAGTCGCCCACCAGGTTCACCGAGGTGTGGCCGGTGCCCTCGGTCGCGGAGTCCACCGCGCGGTCGACGACCGCGATGTAGTCCTCGATCGTCGTCCCCTTGGTCGCCTGCGTGGCACCGACCCAGTCGAGGGTGAACGCGCGGGTGAGCCCGGCCTGCCGGATGACCTGCATCTGCGACTGCGTCGGGGCGAAGTCGACGATGCACGAGTCGTGGCCCGCCTGGGGCGGCAGCACCAGGGTGGGCACGACGTCGTCGGTGGCGCCGGCGCTGAAGTCGCGCAGCCGGGCGATCGGGGTCTCCCACACGACGCGGTGCTCGGTGGACCACGACGGGCGGCGCCGGCCGAGGACGTGGCGCCACCAGCGCGCGGCGTCCCACACGGTGCGGTGCGGCGTCGCCGCCTGGGCGAGCGCACGCGTGCTGACGTAGGCGCCGCCCTCGGCCAGGGCGGTCGCCGCCTTGCGCAGCGTCTCGCCCCGGAACGAGCGCAGGTAGGCCGCGGGGTCGACCGGGTCCAGGGTCGGCGCGTCCGGCGCGCCCTCGAGGTCGTGGTCGGGTGCCTCGTCCGGCCCGCCGTCGTGGTGGGGGGCGTGTGCCTCGGCCGTCATGGGTGCCTCCTCGCGCAGCTGGTCGCTGCGGGCTCCGGGAACCCGGGACCGGGCTCCGGCGACGCCGCCGGCTGCTCGACGAACGCTAGGTGTGCTTGACATCGTTCGCAACGAGGGTGCCCCGTCTGGGGCGCGCACTGACCTTCTGGACGGATTCCGTCACGGATGTGTCGCGGGTCGCCGCAACGGGTGTGACACCGACCACCACTGGGCACGCTGGGTCGCGCGGAGAGTCGCAAACCAGCGGACACACGACGAGCGAGGAGGCCGGCGATGGCGGACATGACCGGACAGGTGGCTGTGGTGACGGGCGGCGCCCGGGGGATCGGCAAGGCGATCTCGGAGCGGCTCGCGAACCGCGGCGCGAGGGTCGCCGTCGGCTACTCCAGCGGCCGCGACACCGCCGCCGAGCTCGCGGAGAAGTACCCCGGGATGACCATCCACCAGGGCAACATCGGCTCCCGCGAGGACTGCGAGCGGGTGGTCCAGGAGGTCTACGACCAGCACGGCCGGATCGACATCCTCGTCAACAACGCCGGCATCACGGCGGACAAGATGCTCCACAAGATGGAGGTCGAGGACTGGGACAAGGTCATCCAGGTCAACCTCTCCGGCACGTTCTACATGTCCCACCTGGTCTTCCAGCACATGCGCGAGCGGCAGAGCGGGCGCATCGTCTCGATCTCCTCGGTGATCGGTGAGCGCGGCAACGCCGGCCAGGCGAACTACGCGGCGACGAAGTCCGGCCTGTTCGGTCTCACCATGTCGCTGGCCTCCGAGGGCGCGAAGAAGGGCGTCACGGCCAACTGCGTCGCCCCGGGCTACATCGAGACGGACATGGTGGCGGGGGTGCCGCAGAAGGCGATCGACGCGATCGTGGCCCAGGTCCCGGTCGGGCGGCTCGGCCAGCCCGACGAGGTGGCGCGCGTGGTCGAGTTCCTCGCCGACCCGGACTCCGCCTACATCACGGGCCAGGTGTACTCGGTCAACGGCGGCCTCTTCATGTCGGCGTGAGTGTGCGTGTCTTTCCGTGCCGGGGCACGGAAAGGCACGCACGAGCCGTCAGGCCAACCGCGTCGAGAGCTCGTCGCAGATCTCGTCGAGCGCCTCGCCGGCCGCCCGGCACACGCCGGGGAAGCAGATGAACCCGTGCACGGCGCGGGCGTGGTCGGAGTGCCGCGTCGGGACGCCCGCGTCCCGCAGGCGCTCGGCGTAGGCCACCCCGTCGTCGTGCAGCGGGTCGACCCCGGCGGTGATGACCAGCGCCGGGGGCAGGTCGCGGTGGTCGGGGGCGAGCAGCGGGGAGCAGAACGGGTCGCTCGCGTCGCCGTCCGCGCCGAGGTAGTTCGCGCGGAAGACGTCCATGTCGGCGCGGGTGAGCATCGGCCCGCGCTCGAAGGTCGTCGTCGACGGCGCGGCGAAGCCGAGGTCGACGACGGGGTAGAGCAGCACCTGGGCGTCGATGGCGGGCCCGCCCTCGCGGGCGAGCAGGCAGAGCACCGCCGCGAGGTTGCCGCCGGCGCTGTCGCCCATGACGGCGACCCGGTCGGCGCGGCCCCCGAGGGCGTCGGCGTGGCGCACCGCCCAGCACAGCGCGGCGTACCCGTCGTCGCGCGCGGCGGGGTAGGGGTGCTCCGGGGCGAGCCGGTAGTCGACGGAGACGACGAGGGCGCCGACGCGGGCCGCCACGTGGGCGCACAGCCAGTCGGACTGGTCGAGGTTGCCCAGTGAGCCGCCGCCGCCGTGGAAGTTGACCACGATCGGCAGGCGGTCCTCGTCGCGGTGCCCGCCGGCCAGCGGGCCATGGGGCCGGTAGAGCCGCACCGTGAGCGGGCCGGCGTCGGTGCTGATCCGCAGATCGGTCAGCGACACGTCGACGGGCATCGGGCCGAACACCCGCGAGGTGACGACGTTGTGGGACAGCCGTCGTCCGCGGGCCCGGGCGAGGTCGTCCGCGCTCATGCGGCTGATCGCAATGGCGCCCATCCGGTCGGTGATCCAGGTGAACACCCGCGTGCGCACGTCGATCGTGATCGGCCCGGCGGGTGGGCCGTCGACGGCGGAGGTCGGGGGTGCGTCGGGTGCGGCGGTGCGTGCCGCCGAACGCGTCGTCGGACCCGGCATCACGCCTCCTCTCGGACGTCCACTCCGTCGTGGGTCGGGCACGAACTACCCGTTCGGCGGTCGACGGAGACGTGGTTACTCCGATCGAGTCCGTGGCGCCCGATCTTGACGTGTGCTGGCTCACGAAGCCAGCGCGGTCGGGCCCCCGTTCGTGGGTGCTCGGTGATCCGGTGCCCGGCGCAGGGTCGCCCCAGCGGGTGGCGGCATGTCGTCTCGGGGACACGCCGTGACGCCGCGGCGAGCGGGTCGTCGCGTGGCCCACGTCGCGGCGAACGCGTCGTCGCCCGTGCTCATGTCGATCACGCGAAGGGGAGTGGCTCCCAACGCCCCGGTCGAGGGGAGCTCGGCGGTCCTCGCCGCCTCGGTGGCGTTCTTCCTCGCCGAGCTCGGGGACAAGACCATGCTCGCGACGATCACCCTGGCGACGCAGTACCAGGGCTGGGGCGGCGTCGTCGGCGTCTGGGCCGGCTCGACCGTCGGGATGGTGGTGGCCGACGGGCTCGCGATCCTCGCGGGCCGCCTGCTAGAACGCCGCCTCCCGGAGAGGGCGGTGCGGATCGGCGCCGCCGTCCTCTTCGTCGCGCTCGGGATCTGGCTGGCGGTCGAGGCCCTCCTGGCCCGCTGAGCCGGGAGGCGTCTAGGAGGCGTCTAGGAGGCGCTGGCCAGCGCGGACGCCGCGTTGCGGTCGGAGGCGATGACGACGTCGTCGTAGTAGACCGTGCCGCCCTGGTCGATGTCCGAGGACCGGTAGAGGCCGGTCTTGAGGTAGGAGCGGTCGCCGGGGTAGAGCGTCCCGCTGCGCGGCCGGTAGCCCGAGACGACCTGGTTGCCGTCCTGGAGCACGTCGACGGTGCCGGAGTCGGGGTCGGACGAGAAGTGGACGTGCAGCACCAGATCGGTCCGCGCTCCCGGCGTCGCGGCGCCGAGGTCGCGCTCCCAGTGCTTGCCGATGCCGTCGCCGCCCTCGAGCACGAAGCGGCCGCCGTGCACCTGGATCGACAGCGGCGGACTGCCCTCGCCGGAGTTCTTCCACTGCGCCACCACCTGCCAGTCCGAGGTCGTCGTCGGGAAGTCCGACGGCAGGTAGAGCGCCAGCCCGAACCAGGAGTCGTCGCCCTCGCGGAAGCTGCGGTAGGCCGGTTCGAGCTCCGAGCGGGTGCCGCCGGCGGGCACGCTGTAGGCGACCGCGGCGCGCCCCGGGACGTCCGGGCTGTCGACCGCCTTCGGGTCGTCGGCGTCCTCGGTGTTCCACGGCGTGTCGCGGTAGGTGGCGAGCACGGTCGCGGCCGCCGTCCCCGACCGCCACAGCACCCCGTCGCCGGTGGGCCCGGAGGAGGCGCCGCCGGGGGTGCGGCCGGTGGCGCCGGAGCCCACGGTGCCGCACCCGGCGAGCAGCAGGGCCGCCACGAGCAGGACCGCGGTGGCGAGCACGCGTGGAGGCCTCACCCCGACGAGCGTACGGAGGCGGTCATGGGTGCCGGGTGGGTCGGCCCGGGTCGGCTCAGGCGTCGGAGAGCCGCAGGCGCACCGAGCGTTCGACGAGGATCGGCAGGAAGGTCCGGACGCGGGCCCCCGCCAGCCGGTCCCACGCCTCGGCGACGGCGCCCCGCACCGTGTCCGCAGCGACGCCGTGCTCGCGGTAGCGGGCGACGAGACGTTCCTCGGTCTCGGCGCGCACGGAGTGGTCGTCCTGCACGGCGGCGGTGGCCCGACCCTCGGTCATGCTCCGTATTCAACGACCTCGGACGGGGGACGCACCAGAGAGGTCCGGGAACCTCACAGCGCCGGGGACATCACGATCCGGGCACGGACCATCCGGCCTCGGCCAGCGCGTCGTCGCGCACCGGCGGTGGCAGCAGTGCGGCGTCGACCGGCCCGGCCGCGGCGAGCGCGGCACCGACGGGGTAGGCGCGCGCCGTGGCCGGCAGGTCGCCCTCGTCACCGGAGAGCACCACCGAGATGCCGGCCGGGTCGGCGCCGGGGCCCGGGCGCAGGCCCAGCCGCCGGAGGGCCTGGCCCGCGACGGCGCGCGAGCTGTCGTAGAGCCGCACGCCGGGCAGCGCGGCCGCGATGGCGTCGGAGACCAGCGGGTAGTGGGTGCAGCCGAGGACGATCCCGCCGGCGCCGGGCGGGGTGCGCGACGCCCCGACACCGACGGCGGCCGCGACCGCGCCGACGTCGGCGGCCTCGACGGCGTCGGCCAGGCCCGCGCACGGCACGGCGGTCGCCTGGCCCGGCGTCGCGAAGAGCGCGACGAGGTCGGCCTGGTAGGCGCTCGCGCTGGTGCGCTCGGTCGCCCAGATGCCGAAGGGCTCGCCGGCGGCCGCGGCCGGCTTGACCGCGGGGACCGTCCCGACGACGGGTCGCGCGGGTTCCAGCTCCGCGCGCAGCGGCACCAGGGCGGTGACGCTCGCGGTGTTGCACGGGACGACGACGGCGTCGGCGCCGCGCGCGACCGCCAGGCGTGCCGCGCAGAGCACCCGCTCGACGATCCACTCGCCCGCGCGTGGCCCCCACGGCATGCCGGCGGGGTCCAGGAAGAGGTCGAGGTGCACGTCGGGACGCAGGTGGCGCAACCATCCCGCGGTGGGCAGCATGCCGAGCCCGGAGTCGATCAGCGCGATCCGTGTCCCGCTCGCAGGCACGGGGCCGAGGGTACCCGGGGCCGGTTCACACCATCGCGGCGCTGCCGACGTCCGGGTGCTCGGCGAAGAACTCGACCATCGGGCCGACGTGCTCGTCGAACGACGGGCAGCTCACCCCGACCTCGGCGAGCAGGGCGGTGGTGGCCGTCGTGTCGTAGAGGGTCGGGTGGGTGAGGTACTCGAGCGTGCTCGAGGGGACCTTGAACAGCCGCCCGACCCCGGGCACGTGGTCGATGCCGAACGCCGCCAGCCCGGTGGGCGTGGGCACGACGCGCAGCCGCCGGCCCGCGCGCTGCGCGAACACCTCGCACATCCCCGTCACCGTGGGCGGATCGGGCTGGGCGAGCGCGACGGTGCGGCCGAGCGCGGCGTCGTACCCGGCCAGGGCCGCGATGCCGTCGACGACGAAGTCGGAGGGCACCAGGTTGAACGCCACCCGGTCGGCGCCCCGCGGTAGCGGCATCAGCGCGGTGCCGCGCTGGCGCAGGAGCAGCTGGAGCACGTAGTAGGGGCCGTCGAACTTCTGCGTGCGTCCGGTGACCGAGTCGCCGACCACGACCGAGGGCCGGTAGATCGTCACCGGCAGGCCCGCGTCCCGGGCCTTCGCGACGACGCGTTCGGCCTCGTGCTTGGTGTGGTCGTAGTGGTTCGCGAACGGCTGGCCGAGCTCGAGGTCGTCCTCGAAGAAGAGGCCGTCGTAGCGCCCCGAGACGTAGCAGGTGCTCACGTACTGCAGCCGCCGCAGCCCGGCCCCGTCGGTGGCGGCGCGGGCGAGCTCCACGACGTGGCGCGTGCCGTCGACGTTGACGCGCCAGGCGATGTCGGCGGCCACCGAGAGGTCGTACACCGCGGCCAGGTGGAAGATCTCCAGCGGCGCGTCGAGCAGCCGGGCCCGCACGGCGTCGTCGAGCCCGAGACCCGGCGTCGTGATGTCCCCGACGACGAGGTCGGTGCGCCCGGCGATCGCGGGGTCGTCGCGCTCGATCTGCCCGAGCGCCTCGCGCGCCCGGCCGAGCCACCGCTGCTGCACCAGCGCGACGGCGCGGGCGTCGGGGTCCCGGCGCAGGGTGCGCGGCAGGAGCGCCGAGCCGAGGAATCCGGGGAACCCGGTGAACAGCACGGCACTCACGAGAGCCTCCCGGCAGTGGGGTGGGACCGTCCCGGGCGCCGTGAGTCCGCGCACACCCGCGCCGTGGGGCGAGGCGAGGGTGTCATCACGTACGCCGAGGGGCATCTTGCGCCGCAGGAGCCCCGGCAACACCCCGTCGCCGGTGTGACGTCGGCAGCGTGACGAGGAGGATCCGGGAATGTCCGCGGAACGGATCGTCGTGGTCGGCGCGGGGTTCGCCGGCCTGGAGTGCGTGAAGCGTCTCGAGAAGAAGCTGCGCGCCGAGATCGATCGGGGCGACGTCGAGGTCGTCACGGTCAACCCGAATGACTACATGCTCTACCTGCCGCTGCTCCCGCAGGTCGCGGCCGGGGTGATCACCACCCAGGCCGTCACGGTGTCGTTGCCGCGGGCGGTGAAGCGCGCCCACCGCCTGCCCGGGACCGTGATCGGGGTGGACCTGGAGCGCTCCGTCGTCATCGTCCGCAAGATCTCCGGCGAGGTCGTGGACCTGCCCTACGACCGGGTCGTGCTCGCGCCGGGCAGCGTCACCCGCAAGTTCGACATCCCGGGCCTCGACGAGAACGCGCTCGGCATGAAGAACCTCGCCGAGGCGGCGTACCTGCGCGACCACGTCATCTCCCAGCTCGAGCTGGCCAACGCCTCGACCGACGACGAGGAGCGCGCGGCGCGTCTCCAGTTCGTCGTGGTCGGCGGCGGCTACGCCGGCACCGAGACCGCGGCCTGCATGCAGCTGCTCACCGAGTCGGCGCTCAAGCGCTTCCCCCGCCTCGACCCGGGGCTGGTGCGCTGGACCCTCGTCGACATCGCGCCGCGGCTCATGCCCGAGCTCGGGAAGCGCCTCGGTGAGCAGGCGCTGGATCTGCTGCGCCGTCGCGGGATCGAGATCAAGCTCGAGACCGGGGTCGAGGAGGTCACCGACACCGACGTGACCTTCACCGACGGCACCACGCTGCCGACGCGCACCCTGGTCTGGACCGCGGGCGTGACCTCCAACCCGCTGGTGAAGAACCTCGGGAAGGACCTGGTCCGTGGGCGGTTGAAGGTCGGCGCGGACCTCCGGCTCCCCGGGCACGACACGGTCTTCGCGCTCGGCGACTGCGCGGCCGTCCCCGACCTCACCCAGGACGACCCCGAGGCCATCTGCCCGCCGACCGCGCAGCACGCCACCCGCATGGCGACGACGGCGGCCGACAACATCGTGGCCTCGCTGCACGGCGGGCCGCTGAGGCGGTACAAGCACCACGACCTCGGCCTCGTGGTCGACCTCGGCGGCTCGCAGGCCGTGGCGCACCCGTTGGGCCTCGAGCTCAAGGGCCCCGTCGCGCAGGTGGTGACCCGCGGGTACCACGTGTTCGCCCTGCCGTTGACGCGCACGCGGCTGCGGGTCATCGCGAACTGGGTGCTGCACCTGTTCGGCGGGGACGAGTTCATCCGCATCGGGTTCCTGTCCGGGCGCAAGGGCACCGTCGAGGACTTCGAGGGTGCCGACGCCTACCTGTCCGCCGAGCAGATCCGCGAGCGTGCCCGGGCGTCGTGACCGCGGCCGTCGCTAGCCTCGTCTGATGCCCCGCCTCGACGACGTCGTCGCCGCCGACGGCACCCGGATCCGCTGGTGGGACAACGGTTGCCCCACCGGCTCCGGCGTGCCCGTCGTGATCTCCAACGGCCTCGGGGCGAGCCCCGCGGCCTGGCCGTTCCTGGGGGGTGACGGTCGCCCCGCGCCCGGCACACCGCGGGCGGTGACCTGGCACCACCGGGGCCTCGGCGGTTCCGAGCGCCCCCGCGATCCCCAGCGCATCCGGATCGCCGACCACGTCGACGACATGGTCGCCGTCATGGACGCGGCCGGGATCGAGCGGGCCACGGTGGTCGGCTGGTCGATCGGGGTGTCGGTCGCGTTCGAGGTCGCGCGGCGGTTCCCCGATCGGGTGGCGTCGTTGCTCGTGCTCGGCGGGGTGGCCGGCGGCGGGTTCCGGGTCGGGCCGACGTGGACGCCCGCGGCCGTCTCGCGCGGGCTCTCCCGGGCGAGCGCGTGGTCGTTGCGCGTGGTCGGTCCGCCGGTGGCCGGACTGATCTCGCTGCTGCCCCGAGGGCTGGACGCGTCGGGCGTGGCGGCCTTCGCCCCCGGGCCGCTGCAGACCCTCGCCGAGGTCGCGCGGGAGTTCAGCCACCACGACTGGACGTGGTTCTCGAAGATGGTGCTCGCGGCCGAGGAGGAGCCGGCCATCCCGGTCGACGCGCTCCGCGTGCCGGTCACCGTGGTCGCGGGGGAGTTCGACACCATGGCCCCGATCGAGGACATGGTGGCCCTTGCCGAGGGCATTCCCGGCGCCCGGTTGGTGCGCCTCCCCGGGACCCACTTCCTGCCCCTGCAGTTCCCCGAGGTGCTGCACGAGGAGCTGGAGGCGTTGCGCGCCCCGTGAACGGACGTGGTCGCTCGAACGCCACACGCGTTCACCTGCGCGCAGCGCACCACCGCAGGGCCAGCTCGTAGCCGAGGACGCCCGCGCCGGCGATGACGGCGGTGGCGATCGGCGAGACGTAGGAGTGGTGCCGGAAGGGCTCGCGGGCGTGCACGTTCGAGATGTGGACCTCGACCACGGGCACCGGGAGGGCGGCCAGCGCGTCCCGCAGCGCCACCGAGGTGTGGGTGTAGCCGCCCGGGTTGATGACGACGGCGTCGAAGTCGGTCATGGCCTCCTGCACCGCGTCGACGAGCACGCCCTCGTGGTTGCTCTGGCGGGCGTCGACCTCGAGCCCGAGCTCGTCGGCGAGCGCGTGGCAGCGGGCGTCGACGTCGGCGAGCGTCGTCGTGCCGTAGACCTCCGGCTCGCGTCGCCCGAGCAGGTTGAGATTGGGTCCGTGCAGCAGGAGCACCCGACACGGCCGTAAAGCATCACGATTCTGCGACATGCGTCCTCCCGGCCATCACGGAGCGATAACAACAGGGGTGTCATTCCAGGGTCAAGGTCTCGCCCGGGGACGCCGATGGAAGGACAGCGCCCACCGTGGGCCGCCTGACACATCCGTCGGCCCCGTCCCCGAACGGGACCGCCACCGGGAACTGGAGTCTGAATGAGGACGGTTCTGATCTGCGACGACCGCCGCAGCGTCCGCGAAGGGCTGACCCGCGTCATGTCGGCCGTGCCCGGAGTGCAGCGCATCGACTGCGTCGCCACCTCGGAGGACCTGCTCGCCCGCTACGCCCGCCAGCCCGTCGACGTCGTCTTCGTCGGCACGCAGCGCGCGGTCAGCTCGGGCGCGGAGGCCACCCGCCGTCTCGTCGCGGCCCACCACCAGGCGAACGTCATCGTCTTCGGCGCGCCCGACGACGCCGGCAGCATCGCCTCGGCCATCGCCGGCGGCGCCCGGGGCTACCTGCGCTGGGACGCCTCGCGCCCCGAGCTCGTGGCCGCCCTCGCCAGCACCACCATGGGCGACGTCTTCCCCACCCAGCGCGCCGCGTCGGAGCCGGGCGCCGGCATCAACCTCACCGAGCGCGAGATGCAGGTCCTGCGTGGGATGAGCCAGGGCAAGAGCAACGGCCAGATCGGCCGCGAGCTCTACCTCTCCGAGGACACCGTCAAGACCCACGCGCGGCGCCTGTTCCGCAAGCTCTCCGCGTCGGACCGCGCGCAGGCGGTGGCCCAGGGCTTCCGCTGCGGTCTCGTCAGCTGAGTCCCCGCACGGTCGCCGGAACGCGGCCCGGGACGACCCGCCGAGTCGGAGGCGGCGGAGTCGGACGAGGGGCCGGTGCATCCAGACCGGGACGAGGGGAGCGGCGCGGGGGGCGCGGCCGATCGGGCAGATCGGTCGCGTCCTCCGCGGGGCGGAGTTCAGACGGGGGCGAGGGGTCCGACGGTGGCCGCGATGCGGTCGTCGGGGATCTCCGTCCGCGCACGGCGGTGCGCGCCGAACCGGTGACGGATGCCGTCCCGGCCGGCCAGCCAGCCCTGGTAGGCGTCGAGCCGGTGGTCGTGGCGCCCGCCGTCGTCGTCGACGACGGTGACGAGGTAGCGGGTCTCGCGCTCGAACTGGTACCGGGGAGCGGGCCGGGCCTGTGAGGTCATCGATCTCGATCGTACGTCTACTGACGAGTCGCGCGTGGTGACCGGCCGGCCACGATCGGGCGCTACCGTCCTTTCCTCGAGGCGCGCTTCGCGGGGCAGGCGACGCCGTCGACGTGCTGATGGCGGTCACGTCCTGACCGCGTCCCGCGCGAGGATGGCGGGGTGCTCGAGACCTCCGCCCGGCTGCTGCGCCTGCTCTCACTGCTGCAGACCCGCCCCGAGTGGTCCGGCCCGGAGCTCGCCGAGCGCCTCGGGGTGTCGGTGCGCACGGTCCGCCGCGACGTCGAGAAGCTCCGCGCGCTCGACTACCCCGTCGAGGTCGACCTCGGGCCGACCGGCGGTTACCGCCTCGGGGCCGGGGCCGCGCTCCCGCCGCTGCTGCTCGACGACGAGGAGGCCGTCGCGGTCGCGGTGACGCTGCAGACGGCGGCCGGGTCCGGCGGCGTCGGGGTCGCCGGGCTGGGGGAGGCCGCGGTGCGGGCGCTGGTGAAGCTCGAGCGCATCCTGCCGAGCCGGTTGCGACGGCGGGTCGCGGCGGTGCCCGTCTCGACGGTGACGCCGCTGCGCGCGACGCCGACCGTCGACCCGGCCGCGCTCGTCGCGGTCGGCGCCGCGTGCCGGGACCGCCGCGTGCTCGACCTCGACTACACCGCCCACGACGGCGCCGTGACCCGTCGTCGGGTGGAGCCGCACCACCTCGTCTCGTGGGGCCGGCGCTGGTACCTGCTCGCGCACGACCGCGGCCGCGACGACTGGCGCACCCTGCGCCTCGACCGCCTGCGCCCCCGGGTGGGGCCGGACGGGCTGGCGACGGGGCCCCGCTTCGAGCCGCGGGAGGTCCCCGGTGGCGACCCCGCGGCCTACGTCGCGTCGAAGGTCGCCGACGTCCGGCCCTTCCGGTGCCGGGTGCACGTGCTCGCCCCGCCCGACGTCGTGCGGGCGCGGCTCTGGACCGACCACGTGCGCCTCGACGACCTCGGGGACGGCACCTGCCGGTTGCACCTCGCGGCCGAGCACGCCGAGGCCGCCGTGCTGATGGTCGTCGGCCTGGGGCTGGAGGTCGTGGTCGAGTCGCCGGACGAGCTCGGCGAGGCGTTGCGGGCGCTGGCGCGGCGCTGTGTGCGCGCTGCAGGCGAGTCGTCGGGGACCCGGGTTGGCGAGCCCGCAGAGTTAGGCTAGGCTCACCTCAGGACGAGATCGACGGGGCTGATCTCGCCGGAGGACCGGCCGTACGGGTGTTGTGGTGGCGCCCGGGACGGCTGCACAAGAGGAGGGCGCCGGGCTCGAGGGACGAGCCCGGCGCCGTCCTCGTCATCGTACCTCCGGGCCCCGGTCCTGCTGTGTCGATCTCGGGTCGGCCTCCGGGCTACGCCTTCTGCAGCCCCGGGGACCGGTCGGCGACCGTGAACGCCGCGGCGGTCCGGACGGGCGCATCCGGTCTCGAGACCCGGTCGACCACGCGGACCGCCGCGTCCATCCGGTCCGGGGTGAAGCGCGCGGTGTGGTATCCGCGCCGGGCGATGCCGTAGCGCAGGTGCGGGTTGCGGGCGAGTGCGCCCGCGACCTCGGCCGAGTGCTCGGACCCGTCGCCCTCGGATGTGATCGAACTGGAGACCAGCTCGGTCCCCACCACCGGCGACGTCGGGTCGTCGTGGTCGGCGTGGATGTCGGCGACGTAGTGGAGGTGGACGTCGCCGGACAGCACGACGGGGTTCCGCACCCGCGCCTGCTGCCAGCTCGCCACGATGCGGTTCCGTTCCGCGGGGTAGCCGTCCCAGGCGTCTCCGTTGAACCCGCGCGGCGGGCCGGGCGCGAGGTCGAGCTGGGAGAAGAACACCTGCTGGCCCAGCACGTCCCACCGGGCGCGGGAGCGGCGGAAGCCGTCGACGAGCCACTGCTCCTGGGCGGCGCCGGTGATGGTGCGTCGCGGATCGTTGCGCTTGGCGGCCGCGGCCGCCCTACCGCCGACCTGGACGTCCCGGTACTGGCGGGTGTCGAGCATGTGGAACGTGGCGGTGGCGCCCCAGGCCAGGCGACGGAAGCACTGGATCGTCGAGCCCCGCGGGCGCTGCGGGAGCCGGACCGGGACGTTCTCGTACCAGGCGCGGAACGCCGCCGCGCGTCGCCCGAGGAAGTCCGGCTGCGGGGTCTCGGGATGGTCGCCCGCCCAGTTGTTCTGGACCTCGTGGTCGTCGAACACGCTCACCCACGGAGCCGCGGCGTGCGCGGCCTGGAGGTCGGGATCGGCGTGGTGGAGGGCGTAGCGGCGGCGGTAGCCCTCGACGGTCCGCGGTTCCGGGTCCCCGTAGCTGCGGGGGTTGCCCGACTTCGCCCGGTACGTGCCGGACGCCTCCTCGTAGAGGTAGTCGCCGAGGAAGAGCACGAGGTCGGGCTGCTCCTGCGCGAGGTGCCGGTAGGCGGTGAAGTACCCGTGCTCGTAGTTCGCGCAGGAGGCGAACGCGATGCTCACGGGCGTGAGTGCGGTCGGGGGCGGGGCGGTGCGGGTGGTGCCGGTCGGCGAGAGCCTGCCGAGGGCACCGAACCGGTAGAAGAACGTCCCGCCGGCGGGCAGCCCGCCGACCTCGACGTGCACGGCGTACCCGTCCTGGGGTCCGGTGCGAGTGCGGCCGGCGGCGCGGACGCGGGTGAAGCGCTCGTCGTCGGCGACCTGCCAGTCGACGTCGATCGCGGACTCCGCCATGCCGCCGTTCGTCGCGTGCGGGTCGCGGGCGAGCCGGGTCCACAGGACGACCCCGTCCGGCGTCGGGTCGCCCGAGGCGACGCCCAGGGTGAACACCTCGCCGCGGGGAGCGGCGGCGCGGGCCGCCGGCGTCGCGAGCGTGCCCACTGAGGTGGCGGCGAGGGCGGCCGCGCCGCCGAGGAGCACGGCGCGGCGGGTGACGGGGAACGACGGGGGACCGGGCACGGCGCTCCTCGAGGTGGACGGCGCTGTGCATGGTGATCGTTCAGGGCCCGGGTGGTGTAACACCCTGTCGACGGGCGGTCGAGCGTCCGGTGTCCAGTTCGCGACGTGGCCCCCGGGAAGGGACGAACGGGTCGTTCGTCACCATCCCCGGTGACGAACGAGGCCCGCTCACTCGCCCTTGACGTTCACGATCTGCCGCAGGACGTGCCGGATCTCGACGAGCTCGGCGGCGTCCGCCATCACGGTGTCCACGTCCTTGTACGCGGCCGGGATCTCGTCCAGGAACGCCTCGGTGTCGCGGTACTCGATGCCCGCCATCGCCTCGCGGAGCTGCTCGACGGTGAAGGTCTTCCGCGCCTTCGACCTCGAGTACGCCCGGCCCGCCCCGTGCGGGGAACTGTTCAGGCTGGGCGGGAACCCCTTGCCGGTGACGACGTACGAGGCCGTCCCCATCGAGCCGGGGATCAGACCGGGCAGGCCCTCCTCGGCGTTGATGGCGCCCTTGCGGGAGACCCAGACCTGCTCGCCGCCGTGCTCCTCGGACTCGGTGTAGTTGTGGTGACAGGAGATGCGCTCCTGCACCACCACCTC
>NZ_DASXJD010000021.1:0-10199 GCF_036497585.1 Actinomycetospora sp.
GCACGGCTTCGGGTTGCTGCACGAGGCGGTGGTGCAGCTGCGGGGCGGTGCCGGCGCCAGGCAGGTGGCCGGCGCGGAGGTGGTGGTGGTCGCCAACGGCGGTGGCCCGATCGCGGGGGTGGCGTTGCTGACCGCGGACCGAGGCTGAGCCACCGCCCGGCTCGGGGCGTGGTCAGGCGAAGAGCACGGCGGCCGCCTTCTCCGCGCACTCGTGCGTGGTCTCGACGGGGACCGACCGGAACTCGATGACCACCTGCCGGCAGCCGGCGTCGAGGTAGGAGTCGACCACGTCGGCGAGCGCGGGGATGTCGTCGGCTGTGGCGTGGATGCGCACCGACCGGGGCACCGCCCGGCAGGCGAGCTCGTCGAGCCGGTCACCCGTCGCGCGAACCTCCTCCGGGCTCAGGTCGTGGGGGTGCCAGGTATCGGCCAACCTCGCGGCGCGACGCAGGGCCGGGCCGCTCTGCCCGCCGATCCACAGCGGTGGGTGCGGCTTCTGGGCGGGGGTCGGCTCGAACGCGATGTGCTCGAACGAGAAGAACTCGCCGTCGTGCTCGACCGCACCTCCCCGCCAGCACTTGCGCATCACCTCGAGGGCTTCGTCGGTCGCCCGGCCGCGCCCCTCGAACAGGTGCCGGACCCCGAGTGCCCGGTACTCCGTGCGGCTCCACCCGGTGCCGACACCGATGTCGAGCCTGCCGTCGGAAAGCAGGTCGATCGTGGTGAGCATCTTCGCGGTGAGGACCGGGTTGCGGTAGGGGACGACCAGCACGCCGATCCCGAGGCGCGCGACCGAGGTGGTCGCCGCCAGGTGCGCGAGGCAGGTCACCGCGTCCAACCAGAACGGTCCGTGCACCGGTGCCATGCCCCGGACGCCGACCACGTGGTCGGTGACCCAGAGCGAGCTGAACCCGAGCTCCTCGGCCGCCCGGGGGAACGTCCGTACCGCCTTCTCCGCATCGGGCTCGGTGTTGGGTACGACGATGCCGACGGGCCGGGTGCGGGGCATGGAACCTCCGGGCGGTCGGGCGCGCTCGGCTGGCGCGGTTGTCCGATGTCCCATGTATAGCCGGTGCCGCGCCATCAACGCTAGCTACGTTTACTATGTTAGTCGCCGGGAAACCGAAGAAACCTGAAACATGGTTAACTATGTGGGTGACTACAGTGCGTCAGGGGAACGGCTACGGCGGGGACGTTGCGCGCAGGCGGATCCCGAAGATGGCCGAGTTGGTCGCGGCGGAGCTGCGCCAGAAGATCCTCCGTGGCGAGCTCGAACCCGGCGAGTCGTTGTCCCCCGAGTCCTCGCTCGTCGAGGAGTACGACGTCTCCCGGCCCACCCTGCGGGAGGCCCTGCGACTGCTCGAGGCCCAGCAGCTGATCACCGTGCGCCGCGGCTCGCATCGGGGACCCGTCGTCAGCCGGCCGAACACGGACGTCACCGCGCGTAGCTTCAGCATGCTGCTGCAGCTGCGCCGGGGCACGCTCGCCGACGTGTACGCGTTCCGGATGATCTTCGAGCCGGTGGCGGTCCGGATGACGGCGGAGAGCTCCGACCCGGGCGCGCTCGCCGAGCTGGAGGACCTGCTCGAGCAGGAGAACGGCGCGCGCAGGGATGCCGAGGCGTTCCCGGTACTCGCCTGGCGGTTCCATACCGCTCTGGTCCGGCTGTCCGGGAACGTGACGATGACCGTCGTGGCGGAGACGCTCGAGTTGATCTCGCAGCGGCACGCCCAGGCGGCGCTGTTGCAGTGGACCGACGGTGACCGGCAGCGCGACCGCGCCTACCGGGCGCACAAGAAGGTCGTCGAGCACATTCGCGCGGGTGACGGGGATCAGGCGCAGGAGTTCTGGGCCAAGCACATGGCCGAGGTCGGGAAGAAGCTGATGGCGAACACCGACCAGCCCTCGATCGTCGAACTGCTGGACTGACCCGGCCCCGCATGCTCGACGGGCTCCTGCGCGAGGGGGCCGCCCGTGTGCCGGGCACGTCGCTGACGTTCGTCGACGACGCGGGCGGGCAGACCCGGACGACCACCGGTGCACTGCTGGGCCATGCGGAACGGTTCGCCGCGACACTGCGCCGCGCCGGGCTGCGGCCCGGTGAGGTGCTCGCGGTACGCGGTAGCGGAACCGCCGAGATCGTCACGGTGCTGGTCGCGGGCCTGCTCGGTGGGTTCACCGTGGTGCCGGTGCTGCACACGCTCGGGCCCGCTGACGTCGAGGCGATCGTCGCGGACTCGGGAGCGAGGGTGCTCGTGTCGCTGCAGTCCTGGCACCGCCGCGACTACGCCGCCGAACTGGCTGCGCTCGATGCCCGCTGTGCCGTCGTGGTTGTTCCCCGGTCGGGGCCCGATCTCGGCGGCGTCGTGCTCCCCGGGCTGCCCCGGGCGGTCGGCGAGCCGGTGCGCGGGGCCGCCTGCGTCGTCTACAGCTCAGGGACCACCGGCCGACCCAAGGGGGTGGTGCACACCGGCGGGAGCCTGTCGGCCGAGGCGTCGGACTCCGGCGGCGCGGCCGTGCCCCCCGCGCTCATCGAGGAGGCCGACCGGCGCGGGCTGATGGTGTTCCGGGCCTACGGGTCGAGCGAGCACCCGACGGTCACCGGCCCACCCGAGCCGCCGACGCTCGCGGCCAGGGAGGGCACCGACGGACGGCCGACCCGGGGCAGCGCGGTCCGCATCGACGGCGGCGAGATCGTCGTCCGGGGGCCGGAGCAGTTCGCCGGCTACCTGCACGGCGCGCCCCTGGATGCCGGCGGCTGGTTCCGCACGGGCGACCTCGGGCACCTCGACGCGGACGGCAACCTGGTCGTCACCGGCCGGCTGACGGAGATCCTCATCCGGGGCGGCGAGAACATCTCGCTCGCCGAGGTGGAGCAGGCGCTCCGCGTCCATCCCGACATCGTGGACGCCGCGCTGCTGCCGGTCCCCGACGACCGATCGTGGCCGCGCTGCCGCGCACCGACCTCGGCAAACTCCGGCGGGCCGACCTGGCGGACATCCCCGAGATCCACCCCCGGCGAGGACGTCGTCGAGGTGGACCAACCTAGTGAACCTAGCTAGTCTTGAGGAGCGGTCATCGACGGCAGGAGGACGAGAGATGTCGGGTCCGATGGAGGGCGTGCGTGTCCTCGAGGTCGCGCAGTACACCTTCGTGCCGGCGGCCGGCGCCGTCCTCGCTGACTGGGGCGCGGACGTCATCAAGATCGAGCACGCGGAGCGGGGCGACGCGCAGCGCGGCATCGTCAAGCTGCTGGGTCTGGACGTGTACAGCGAGAACTCCTCGTTCTTCCCGATCATGGAAGGGCCGAACCGGGGCAAGCGCAGCGTCGGCCTGGCCCTGGACAACCCGGCCTCGCGCGGCGTACTCGAGGAGCTGGTGCGCCGCAGCGACGTCTTCCTGACCAACTACCTACCCGGGTCGAGATCGCGCCTGGGCATCGATGTCGACGACATCCGGGCACTCAACCCCGACATCATCTACGTACGCGGCAGCGGGTTCGGCGCGCGCGGGCCGGATGCGGACAAGGGCGGCTACGACAGCACCGCGTTCTGGGCCCGAGGGGGCAGTGCGTCCGGCGTGACCGCGCCGGAGGCGGACCGGGTGGCCGGCATGCCCGCCGGCGCCTACGGCGACTCCATGGGCGGTATGACCATCGCGGGGGGCATCGCGGCGGCGCTGTTCAAGCGGGCGCGGACGGGCGAGACGTCGGTCGTCGACGTGTCGTTGCTCGGGGTCGGTGCCTGGGTGACCCAGTTCTCGGTCAACCTGGCCCTGCTGGCCGGGGAGCCGCTGCCGGTCGTCGAGCAGCCCAAGCACGGTGCTCCGGGCAACCCGCTCAGCGGCGCCTACCGGACCTCGGACGGCCGGTGGATCCAGCTGACCATGCTCCAGCCGGGCCGCTACTGGCCGGAGTTCTGCGCGGCCGTGGGACGTACCGACCTAGTCACCGACCCCCGGTTCGCCGACGTGCACGCGCTCATGCGCAACGCCACCGAGGCGGCCGAGATCGTCGCCGAGATCTTCGAGCGCGGCACGTTCGCCGAGTGGCTGGACGTGCTCGGGCGGCTCAAGGGGCAGTGGGCGGTCGTGCAGAACAGCTGGGAGGTCGGCCAGGACGCGGCGCTGCGGGCGAACGGGCTCGTCGCCCCGGTCGTCGATGCCGAGGGTGTCGGCCGCGAGCTGGTGGGCAGCCCGGTGCAGTTCGACGAGGTCCCGGCCGTGCTCACCCGCGCTCCCCAGTTCGCCGAGCACACCGACGACGTCCTGCGTGAGCTGGGGCTCGACGACGAGGCGCTGCTCGCCCTCAAGATCGAGGGTGCGGTGACCTGACCGGACGCGCGGCGCGCTCGGCTGAGGACATCCGAGGCGGCGCCCACCTCAGCCGGCGAAGACGAGGCCGGCGTCCACCGGCAGGCACGTTCCGGTGACGTAACGGCCCGACTCGCACACCAGGTACAACACGGCCTCGCTCACGTCGATCGGCTCGACCAGCTCCACCGGGAGCGCGTTCACCACCCGCGCCGCCGTCTTGGGGTTCGACTTCTCCATGTACTCGCCGAAGAATTCGTTGACCACCATCGGGGTGTTGACGCCGGTCGGGTGGATGCTGTTGACCCGGATGTTCCATTCCGCCAGCGTGGCGGCGTAGGACCGCATCAGCCCGATGACACCGGCCTTGGCCGCGGCGTAGGAGTCGAAGCCGCCGCTGAGGTCGCTGAAGAACGGCCGCAGCCCCTGCGACGAGCTGGTGATCACGATCGAACCGCCCCGGGCACCGTCGATGAGCGGCTGGTAGGTGGCCTGCAAGGTGTGCCAGACGCCGGTGAGCAGAACGTCGATGCCGTCCCGCCACGCGTCCCGGGACTTCTCGTGCGGTGGCAGGCTCTGGGTCATCACGCCGGCGTTGGCGAGCACGATGTCGAGGCGGCCGAACTCCCGGAGCCCTCGGGCGACCGCGGCATGCATCCCGTCCAGGTCCCTGACGTCGGCCTCGATGCCGAGCATGCGGCCGCCCCGCGACTCGACCTGGCGCACGGTCTCGGCGAGGTCGTCCGGGGTGGACATCGCGTAGTTCACCGAGTCCAGCTGGCGGCAGATGTCGATGCCGACGATATCGGCGCCCTCGGCCGCGAGACGAACCGCGTGCGAGCGGCCCTGCCCACGTGCGGCACCGGTGATGAAAGCGACCTTGCTTTCGAGTCTGCTCACGGTTCCTCCCGCTCGAATGCCGCCCAACGGTAGCTTCGCTAGCTACGTTCAACAAGACGTTGCTACGCTCTCATATCTAACTACGCTATGTACCTTTGTCGACGACGCAGTCTGGAGCGAACATGAGCGTGGACACGGTGCCCCCGGTGCCGGAGCACGTGCCCAGCGAGCTGGTCCGGCATGTCGACGTGATCGGCGACCCGACGGTGACCGCCGATCCGTACGGCGTCTTCGATCGGCTCGGGGCAGAGGGACCGGTGCTCTACTCGAGCGCGCTGGGCGGGTTCTGGCTGGTGCTGGGCGAGGCCGAGGTTCGGGAGGCGTTCCAGCGCACCGATGTCTTCAGCAGCTATCCCACCGGGGTTCCGCCGATGGCCGGATTCTGGCCCCGAAAGCTCATCCCGCAGGAGCTCGACGGAGATGAGCACCGCCGCTACCGCAAGTTGCTGATCCCGTTCTTCGGGCCGGCGGCCATCCGGCCGATCGTGCGCAGCGTCGAGGAGCGGGCGGCGGAACTGATCGCGGGCTTCGCGGACGCCGAGCGGATCGACTTCGTCGAGTCATTCGCGAAGCCGCTCCCGACCACAGTTTTCCTGACGCTCTTCGGACTGCCGGTCGAGCGGGCCGACGCGTTCACCACCTGGAGCTCGGACCTGCTGCACGCCGCCGACCCTCGGGTCAGCGCCGAGTCCGGGCGCAACATCGTCGGCTACCTTGCCGAGCTGATCGCTCGCCGGCGGCGGTCCCCGGACGGCGACGACCTGATCTCCGCGCTCGTCCAGGCCAGGGTGGACGGGGAGCCACTCACCGACGACGAGCTGCTCGACACCTGCTTCCTGCTGTTCATCGCCGGGCTCGACACCGTCACGAGTCAGCTCAGCGTGATCTTCCACCACCTCGCGACCCACCCGGACCAGCAGCGGGCACTGCGGAGGGACCCGGACTCGGTGCCGGCGGTCCTCGAGGAGCTGCTGCGGACGTACCCGATCGTGCCTCCCGCGCGAACGCTCACCCGTGACCACGAGCTCGGCGGGGTACGGATGAAGGCGGGGGACACCGTTCTCATCGGCGTGTCGGGTGCGACAAGGTCACGGGTCGGCGGTGACGATGGGAGCGGTGACGATGGGAGCGGTGACGATGCGAGCAGGGCCGATCGGAGCAGGGCCGCGAGCCTGGCATTCGGGCTCGGGCCGCACCGATGCCTCGGCGTGCACCTGGCGCGCCACGAACTGGAGATCACCATGCGGCTCATGTGCACCCAGGCGCCGCCCTTCTCGCTCGCGCCCGGCGCCGGGCCGAGAATGCGGACCGCCGGCAACGTGTGGGGGCTGGACTCGCTGCCGCTGGTCTTCGGCGACGCGTAGCCGGCGCGGGGGATACTCGACGCCGGCGGCTGGCAGGGCACGGACGCCACGACGTGAGGGGGCACGGCGATGAGGGCACGGGTTGGACAGCTGCTGGCGAGCACGGCCGATGCGACGACCGTGGTCGTCATCCGCTGGCCGGATGACGACCTCGACCTGACCTGCGGCGGAGCCGCGATGGTCGACGCGAAGGAGCGCGCCGGGGCCCCGGCGGGTGCGGCTGCTCCAACCCAGGGGGACGGGACGCAGCTGGGCAAGCGCTACGTGGCCGAGCACCTGGCGGTCGAGCTGCTGTGTTCGAAGGCCGGTGCCGGGACGCTCGCCATCGATGGCACACCGTTGGTGCTGAAGTCGGCCAAGCCACTGCCGGCCTCGGACTGACCGGGAGAGTGGCCGGGCCCGTCCCGGGTCCGCCGGTCAGGTCGGTTCGGCGTAGGTGAGCTCGGCGACGACGTCGCGCCGGACGAGCTTGCCGGTGGCGGTGCGTGGCAGCTCGGGCCAGAAGGCGATCCGCGCGGGGGTTTTTGAGCCGCGCAGCTCGCCGCGGACGTAGCCGCGCAGCGCGTCAGCGTCGATGTCGACGCCCGGCGCGCGCACGACGACGGCCTCCACCCGTTGGCCCCACTCCTCGTCGGGGACCCCGACGACCACCGCGTCACGCACGCCGGGATGGCGCAGCAGCACGTCCTCGATCTCGGCGGGGGCGATGTTCTCCGCGCCGCGGATGATCGTGTCGTCGACCCGGCCCTCGATGAAGAGGAAGCCCTCCTCGTCGATCCGTCCGCTGTCCCGGGTATCGAAGAAGCCGCGCTCGTCGACCGCGCGGGTCGATCCCGCGTACTCACCGGAGACCTGCTCGCCGCGCACCCAGACCCGTCCGGAGATGCCGGGGCCGACGGTGGCGCCGGAGTCGTCGCGCACCTCGAGCTCGATCCCCGGGACGACCCGGCCGGCGGAACAGAGCCGCGCGCGCCCGGCCGCATCGTGCGCGGAGATCGCCGCCCGGTGCTCGGCCGGTCCCAGCACCGAGATCGTCGAGCTGGTCTCGGTGAGCCCGTATGCATTGACGAAATCCACCCTCGGCCATTCCCGCAGGGCTTGCTCGATGACCCGCTGTGGCATCTTCGCCCCGCCGTAGGCGAGCGAGCGCAGTGACGGGACAGCCCGGTCGAGGCCCTCGCCCTCCATGATCCGAGCCAGCATCGTCGGAACCACCATCGCATTCGTGACGGCCTCGTCGCGGACCAGCCGCAGCCAGGATTCGGGGGAGAACGCGGGCAGTGCCACGACGCGACGCCCGGCGTAGAGATTGGTCAGGACGTTGGAGACGGCCGCGATGTGATAGGGCGGCACGCTCATCAGCGCCGCCTCCTCGGCTCCGGCGGCGCCGAACTCGACGGTGCCCAAGACGTAGGAGACGAGGTTGTGGTGTCGCAGCAGCACGCCCTTGGGCGCCGAGGTCGTGCCACTGGTGTAGATCACGACCGCTGGTGCGGCGCTGTCCCCGGACTCCTCCGGAGACCCGGCCGCACCGGCATCGGCAAGCCACTGTGTGGGGGTCCGCACGGGGTGGGCCGAGGGCACCGACACCGGAGACAGCTCCGGGTCGGCGATCGTGAGTGCACCGGGGTGGCGGGCCAGCAGGCCGTCGAGCTGCTCGCGACCGAGCCGGTAGTTGACCGGCACGAGCGGTACTCCGGCGAGCGCGGCGGCGAAGAGCGCCACCGGCAGTGCGGTGCCGCTCACGGCGAGGTACAGGAGCGCGTCCGCACCGGACCGCTGGATGAGTCGGGCCCCGCCGCCCGCGAGCTCACGCAGCCGCGGCGCGGACAGCCCGTCCCCACGCCGACCGATCAACACCCGGTCGCCGAAGCCCTCGACGGCCATGTCCAGGAACATCGTGACGTTCACTTGCCGATGACCCGGATTGCCCGTTCGGGACAGGCGAATGCCCCGGCCTCGGCGTCCTGCGCGGCGTCGTCGTCGACCACCTCGTCGGTGACCGCCACGAAGCCGTCGTCATCGAGGGGGAACACCTCGGGGGACACCGCGTTGCATCGCGCATGCCCGGTGCACATGTCCTTGTCGACCAGGACTCTGGCCATCGGTGCCCTCCTCGGTGTTCGTGACGAGACCTGAGATCGTCAGAGTAGTGGGCCGGTCATAGTTATCTACGTTAGAGTAGACGGGTGCCCGAGGGCGAGGAGGAGAACCATGACTCAGGCCACGACGCCGCTCCGCGAGGAGGACCTTCCGATACTCGATGTGTCGGGCGCCGACTTCCAGCGCGACCCACATCCGACGATCGCCCAGGTCCGGGCTTCGGGGCGGTTCGCCTTCAGCCGCCGAGGGGTCGAGGTGCTCGCCCACGACGACGTGATCACGCTGCTGCGCGACGACCGGCTGGTGACCCAGACGCACTCGACCTACGAGTCCTACGGGGCTGGGGAGATGCTGCGGGCCTTTGCCCACGACGGGCTGCTCAGCGCGATGCAGGGTGAGCGGCACGACCGCATCCGGAGGGTGTTCCTCGCCGCGTTCCGGGCCCGGCTGATCGAGGACGAGCGCGGTCGGATGCGTGCGGTCGCGTCCCGGTTGACCGACCAGATGCTCGCGGCGGGGTTGCCGCTCGATCTGGTCGAAGGTTTCACCAGCCCGTACCCCATGGAGGTGCTCTGCCACCTCCTCGGCATCCCCGCCGCCGACATCCCGGAGTTCACCGCGGCCGCGACCCAGCTGCATCTGCTGGCACAGGTACCGCTGGCACCCGGTTTCCCGAAGATCGACGCGGCGCTGCGCACGCTGTGGGACTACTGCGCCGAGCTGGTCGCGGAGCGCCGGCGGCGCCCCCAGGAGGACGCCATCAGCGCCCTGATCCAGGTGCAGGCGACAGCGGGCAGGATCACCGACTCGGAGTTGGTCTGGAATATCGCGAATCTGATCTTCGCCGGCCAGGACACGACGAGATACCAGCTCGCCTCGTCGGTCCGCGCGATCCTCGAGGTGCCGGGCCTGTGGGACCGCATGGCGGGCGAGCCCGACCTCGTGCGGCAGGTCGCCGAGGAGACGTTCCGGTGGTACCCCGTGGTCAACTTCGTCGTCCGGATCCCCCGGGAGGATGTCGTGTACGGCGGGGTCGAGATGAGGGCCGGACGACGCGTCATCCTGAACTTCCAGGCGGCGAGCCGCGACCCGGAGCGCTTCGACGAGCCGTTCGTCTTCACCCCCCGCCCGGTGGGGCGCAACGACCGCTCCTTCGACGCCCCGTTCGGGCTCGGCATGCACTACTGCCTGGGCGCGGCTCTTGCCCGGGCGGAGATCCAGGAGGCGTTGGGGGTGCTCACCTCTCGGTTGACCGGCCTGGCCGTCGACGGGGAGCTGGAGATGACAGCGGCGGCCGGCATGCTGCACGGTCCCGAGGCCATGCCGGTCACCTTCCGGGCACGGTAGCGGCGCGGACTAGCGGCGCGGCCTAGGTACGCGCGATCCCGATGCCGCGCAGCAGCGGTAGAACGACGTCGTCGACGACCTCGACCAGGACCTCAGGGGGGACGGGGGTGCCGTTGATCATGGCGTGCTGCCGGACGATATCGGGGCCGACGGCGGCGATCCGGGGGGTGAGCG
>NZ_DASXJD010000022.1:0-6027 GCF_036497585.1 Actinomycetospora sp.
ATATCAGAATGGACAACGCGTCGAACAGCGACACGCTTGCCATCACCGCCGAGGTCGGTCGGTCACACGAAGCGGCGTCCAGAGCGACGGCCCTGGGCGCCGCTTCGTCCTGCCCACTTGACAAACCGGCCCCCATATCAGAGTGCGAGGGCTCCGCAGTGCAGTAGAGATCTGATCCGGTAGTTGATCATGTTGCGGAAGCCGAGGGCGTTGCGGCGTAGGGCTTCGAGTCGGCCGTTGATGGCTTCGGTGGGCCCGTTGGAAGCTCGATGGTCGAAGTAGGCCAGGACGTCGTCGCGGCGGCGGTGCAGGGTCCGGCCGAGCTGGGCGAGTTCCTCGAGCCCGGCGGGTAGCGCGGAGCGCAGCAGGTCGATCACGGTGCTGAGCAGTGTCTTTCCTCGCTGTGGGTCCCGCTCGGCGTAGGCGTCGATCATCTGCTGGTAGGCGCACCAGGTCACCTCGACCGCAGCGTGGGCGTCGTCGGCGAACACCGCCCCGATACGGGCCCACTGCCGGGCGGTGAGCAGCCCGTCGCGGGTCCGCAGGGCGCGCCGGACGCCGGAGAGCGGATCGCCGCCGCGGCCACGGTGCCCGAGCGTGTCCTGCTGGACGCGTTGGCGACACAGATCCAACTTCGCGCCGGCGAGGGCGATCACGTGGAACGGGTCCATCACCGTCACCGCGTCCGGGACCTGCGCGGTCGCGGCGCTCTTGTAGCCGCCGAACCCGTCCATCGCCACGACCTGCACGCGGTCGCGGAAGCTCTGCTCGCGGGCGGCCAGCCAGCCCGAGAACGCCGCCGCGGAACGTCCCGGGACCATGTCCAGTAGCCGCGCGGGGCCCCGACCTGCAACAACAGGCGTGAGATCGGTGATCACGGTGACGAACCCGCCCTCCTGAGTCCCGAACACGTGGGACCACTTGTGCTCATCGACCCCGAGGACCTCGACCCCGTCGAGGCGGGCCGGGCCGGCGGTCAGCAGCAGCGTCTGGGTGGCTTCGACGGCGATCGAGTTCACGGTGTCCCAGGAGCGACCGAGCTCGCGGGCGACCGCGGCAATGGTGGCCTTGTCCACCGCCAGGCGACGCAGGATGAACCCAGCGCAGCGCCGCGTGGTCGACGCGCCGGGTCGGGCCAGCCGGCCGGTGTCGTGGGCGAAGATCGCGCGGGCGCAGCCGTCGTGACCGCACTCGTAGCGCGGGACCCGGACCCGCAGCTCGAGAGGATGCCCGACCACCGGCACGTCGCTGACGCGACGCTCGACGCTGTCGCGATAGACCCCGACCAGCCCGCACCCCGGGCAGCGACCCGGACCCTCGACGATCAGCTCGGCGAACACCACCGTCGTCCCACTCGCGAGCGCGGCGTCGACAATGCCGACCCCGAGCTCGACGGTCCGGATGATCGTGTCGGCCACGAGCTGGGCAGGCGGCGACGTAAGCTGCGGCATCGGGTCCCCGGGGCGCTGACGATCATTGGTGTAGGAACCTTCATCATCAACTTCCCGGGGCCCGCCTCACCGCAGCGACACGACCCCACCTCCAAGCCCGGTCACGCCCTCAGCTGCACTCCACTTCCGGAAGAGCCCTCGAACCGGTCCACGGGCACGGTCCGGCCGTACGGTCCGACGACGGCGGAGTAGGTCACCGCGATCGAGGTGTCCTGCCCCGGCGAGCCCGGGTCCACGTCGAAGGTGGCGGAGCCGTCGGCGTGCTCGCGGTCGCGGAACGCCGACCACGGTGCCTGCTCGCCGACGTAGACCGGCGTCTTCCTGCCGGTCGCGGGGTCCGCCGGTCCGACCGCCGTGCTCACGCGACAGGCGGGCGGATCGAAGAACGGGAGGGTCGACGGGCGAGGACGTCCCGCCGCCGATGACCATGTGGACCGTGCCCGTCGAGCTGTCGACGCCGCAGCCGAACGACCCGGTTCTCGCGGGCCGTCGAGGTCCCGATCCGCACCGACCGCCCCGCGGTGTTGGCCGGTTCGCCGCCTGGTGGACGGCCAGGCCGGGCAGGGTCCGCGTCCATGACGAGCGACGTGATCCCGACCGTGCGGGGACCGGTGGCTGGAGAAGACCTGGGCCCGGTGGTCATGCACGAGCACGTGTTCGTGCGCTCCGAGGAGATCCTGCGCAACTACCCGCACCTCTGGGACGAGGAGTCCCGCGTCGCGGATGCCGTCGACCGCCTCCGCACCCTCGCCGGCTGCGGGGTGAGGACGATCATCGACCCACCGATCGGCGTCGACGAGACCCGCCGCTCGCCCGCGGTCAGCCCTGCGGCCCCGGTGCAATGTCGAGTCGATGCCGCACCGCACGTTCGACCAGGATGGGTACGAACGCCCGGACCTTGGCCTCGTCGAAGCGGGCTGCCTCCGCCGACACGAGCCCGCGGATCCGATGGCTCTGCTCGGGATCGCGCTCTCCGAGGCTGTCGACGAGTCGGTCCGCGAGCGCGCGCAGAGCGTCCTCGGACTGCTGACTGAACCCGGCCATGGTCAGGAGTCTGACCAATCCGCCGGATCGTTCAACCGCCATCGAGGAGCCCGGAGAGGGGCCGAACGGCACGAAAACCCAGGGTCCGCCGGCTCCTGGCCGACGGCCCTGTCGGCCGGAGCCAGACGCGGAGCCCACTCGCCCGGTCGCCACGCAGATCGAGAATGCCCACGTTGTCGACGTGGACAGTCGACGCGCGACTGACCACGCGGCCCGGGAACGCAAGCCGAACGGCCGGTCACCGGGCCACAACCCCACCGGTGGTTGGGCCCTCTCCCGCGCCGACCTCGCCGCGTTCGTCGTGGAGCAGCTCGACAGTCCGAGCTGGATGCACCGGACCCCGACCCTGGCCTGCTGACCCGGACGCGGTCCGACACGCGATCCGCACGGTGCTGTCCGGGCTCGGCGCCGAGGTTCGAGCTTCGGTGTCGCCGTAACGACCACCGTCGAACTGTCGGGCGGCTCGGCTCAGGCTCGACGCCGGTGTCCGCTTCGCCGTGCTCGGCAAGGAGGTCCGCGAGAGAAGCCCGCGTGGAAGGGCACCGGCCGTCCTCGTCGCCCCTTGATCGGCCGTCCCTGTCACACGGCGGGCGGCCGCGTCGTCTCCGTCGGGGCGCTCGCGGACGGCGGGCGCGACGAGCCGAGGAGGTCCTCGTGCGAGTGCTGGTGGCCGGGGCGACCGGTGTGCTCGGTCGGGCGGTGGTGCCCCTGCTGGACGCGGTCGGGCAGGAGGTGACCGCCCTGTCCCGTACCGGGGATCCTCGGGGCGTGCTGCGGGGGACGGGAGCGCGGGTGGTCGCGGTCGACGCGCTGGACCGAACGGCGATGCGCGCTGCGGTGCTCGAGGCGGCACCGGAGGCGGTGGTGCACCTGATGACCGCCATCCCGGCGGAGATTCGGCCGCGGCGGATGGCGCGGGAGTTCGCGGTGACGAACCGGCTGCGGAGCGAGGGCACCCAGCACCTGCTCGACGCGGCCGCGGAGGCCGGCGTGAGGCGGGTGGTCGCCGAGGGCCTCGCCTACGCCTACGACCCGGACGGTCCGGGCCCGGCTGGGGAGGAGCCGTTCTGGGCGGACCCGCCGCGCCCGTTTCGGCCGGCGCTGACGGCGCTGGAGGAGCTCGAGCAGCGCACCCGAGCGGCTGGCGGCACCGTCCTGCGGTTCGGGCACCTGTACGGGCCCGGGTCGGTCTACGCCCCGGACGGGTCGACGGTCGCCGCGGTCCGGGGCGGGCGGATGCCGGTCGTCGGGTCCGGCGGGTCGGTGTTCTCGTTCACCCACGCCGACGACGCCGCCAGTGCCATCGTGGCCACGCTGGACCGACCGGCGGCGCCCGAGGTCCTCAACATCGTCGACGACGACCCCGCACCGGTCCGGGAATGGCTGCCCGAGCTCGCACGGCTGCTGGGGGCGCCGACCCCGAAGACGGTCCCGGCCGCGGTGGCCACGGTGGCGGTCGGGTCGTGGGGACGGACGTTCATGACCCGGCTGCGGGGAGCGGACAACACGAGGGCCCGGCTGCACCTGGACTGGCGGCCGCGCTACGGCTCCTGGCGCGACGGTTTCGCCGCCGAGATCACCGGCCGCCGACCGAGCGCCGCATGATCCCGAACTCCGGCGACGGTACTGACCCGACCGTCGAGTTCCAGCAGCACCGGCCGGTGCTGCTCGGTCTCGCCTACCGGCTGCTGGGCAGCATGTGGGACGCCGAGGACGTGGTCGCCGACGCCTGAGTGGATGCGCGCCGACCACGCCGCGGTGCGCTCGGCCAGGGCCTTCCTGATCACCGCGGTGTCGCGGCTGTCGATCGACGCCCTCACCTCGGCGCGGGCGCGCCGCGAGGCCTACCCGGGCCCGTGGTTGCCCGAGCCGGTGGCCACCGCCGAGCTCGGGCCGGCCGAGACCGCCGAGCTCGACGACACCCTGGCCTACGCCACCCTGCACCTGATGGAGCGGCTCTCCCCGCCCGAGCGCGCGGTCGTGGTACTGCGGGAGGCGTTCGCGATGCCCTACGACGAGATCGCCGGGATCGTCGGGGCCAGCGGCGAGGCATGTCGCCAGATGCAGCACCGGGCGACGTCCAAGCTCGGCGAGGGCCGCCGCGACGGGGCGCGACCGGACGCGGCAGCGCACCGGGTGCTGCTCGAGCGGTTCCTCGCCGCCGCCCGCGCGGGTGATCTGGAGGGACTGACCGCGATGCTGCGCGCCGACGTCGTCGCCTACAACGACGGCGGCGGCAAGGCGCGCGCCGCCCGCCGTCCGATCCTCGGTCGCGAGAACGTGGTCGCGTTCGTGCTCGGTCTGCTGAGCCGCTACGGCCTGGGACAGGTGTCGTTCGTCGAGATCAACGGTCAGGTCGGGGTCGAGACCGTGATGGACGACGCCACATCAGTGTTCGCGGTCGATATGCGGGACGGGCGGATCGCCTCGATCTACGCGGTGCTCAACCCCGACAAGCTCACCCGCGTGGCCCCGCGACCATGAGGGTCCGGTGGCTCGGGTGGGCAGGCGTCGAGATGCCGCACGCCCTCACCGTCGTCCTGGCCGGTCGCACGGGTCGCGACGGGACCGGGGAACTGATCGCCAGATGGTTGGCGGGACACTGGCCGGGACCGGTCCACCTCGATGACCTCGGAGGATCGTCCAGAAACGGCCCCGTCGTCGTGGTCGTGCCGGCGTACGCCTCGCCAGCAGAGCTCTCTCAGCTCGTCGCCGAACTTCGAGGTGTGCGGGTCGCGGTCGTCGCCTACGGCGGGATCGACCGGGGAGCGGCCATCCTTCCCGAGGTCCTCGGCGCGCTCGACGAGGCGGGCGCGGAGGTGATCCCCTTCGCCGTGGCGCTGAACGCCGCGGTCGTGCGGGTCGGGCGGTTCTCGGAGTTCGACGTGATCAGCGCGAGGACGCTGCTGGGTTCACTGCATCCGTGCCATGCGCTCGGCGAGCAGGACGGCCGATCGTGAGCAGGCCCGCCCGCACGGCGCCGGTGACCGTCGCGGTCGGGGCGGAACCGACGGCCGTGATCGCCGTGGTGGCCGACCCCGTGCGCCTCCGGGAGTGGGCGCCGGGGTTCGCCGACAGGTGGCGCTCGGGCCACGCCCCCTCCCGACGGTGCCCGGCTCACGGCGTCGTCGGGGCCGGCGTCGGGGTGAGGCGCGTGACGGTACCGGCACGGCCGTCGACGCGGACGCGGTCCGCCGGTGCGCAGCCGACCGGTAGCGTCCCTGCACCCGACGACGGCCGGGATCCGGCCGTCGAGGCGGCAGGTCCGTCGACCTCAACCTCCGTGAAGCACCACGGACGCGGGCCCGACCACCAGCCATCGAGGGGAACCGGTGGCCGGGCCCGCGCTCAACCGGCAGACACGTGTCCGGTGGTCCCCCGAGGACCCGGGCAGGTGTCTCCGGACGCTCTAGCGATCCTTGGTCGCTAGCGATCCTTGGTCGCTAGCGATCCTTGGTCGCTAGGACTTTGGCAGTTGGGCAGAGTTCGGCACAGGTCTACGGTTGTCGCTGCCCGCTCCAGCTACTGCAGA
>NZ_DASXJD010000023.1:0-6266 GCF_036497585.1 Actinomycetospora sp.
GCCGCTGCGGCAGCTGCGTGCGGCGGGTCTCGACGCCGAGGTCGCGGCCCGGTGCACGCACCCGTTCGGCCGGGTGTTCACGGCGCGCGCGGCGATGCTGGAGCAGCGCGGGCTCATCGCGCCGGGGCAGCGGAGCGAGGAGCTGGTCGTGGTGCGGGCGCGCCGTCCCATGGTCTCGGATCTGACGCTCGGCGAGCCAACCGCCGCCTGAGCATCAACGCGCAACCGGCAGTTGCATCTACTCGTCCGGCCTCCTACTCTCCTACGTGCAACGTACGGTTGCACATCGATGAGGAGCAGACATGGGCGAGACCTCCACGGCGGCCGTCGAGACGACGAACTACGAGAACGAGGTCCGGTTCGCGGCTTCGCCGGAGGCGGTCTACGACGCGCTCTCGACGACGACGGGCGTGTCCGGTTGGTGGATGCCCGCGAGCGGGTCGGGCGCCGAGGGCGGCGAGCTGCGTCTGAGCTTCCCGCCCGGTCCCGGGGTGATGCGAGTGGAGGTCGCGGAGCCGTCGTCGCGGGTGGTGTGGTCGGTGCTGACCTGCGACTTCATGCCCGACTGGGTCGGCACCCGGATCCACTTCGCACTGCGCGCCGCTGAGGACGAGGGCACCGTGCTCGACTTCCGCCACGAGGGCCTGACCCGCCGGCTTGACTGCTTCGACCAGTGCCGGCAGGGCTGGGACTTCTACCTCGCGAGCCTGCACGACCACGTCGACTCCGGCGTCGGCCGACCGGGCAACCGTCACGAGCGCTGAGGTGTACCGTCCCGCTACCAGCGGTTGCGCGGTTCCAGGAGGCCCGATGCTCGCGACGGTCGAGCAGGACATCTGGATCGACGCGCCCGTCGACGTCGTGTGGCGCACCGTTACCGAGCCCGAGCTGGTAGCGCAGTGGTTCGCGATCGAGGCCGACTTCGCGCCGACCCCCGGGTACGAGGGAACGCTGACCCTCGGCCGCACCCAGGAGCCGCGGCGGGTGCGGGTGAGCGTGCAGTCCGTCGAGCCGCCCCGCTCCTTCTCGTACCGCTGGCTGCACCCCGACGGCGTCCCCGCCCGGACCGGCACCTCCGTGCTCGTCACCTTCACGCTCGCTCCCGAACGCGACGGCACCCGCCTGCGCGTCGTCGAGACCGAGCTGGACGACATGGGCTGGACCCCCGACGAGCTCGACCGATACCTCGCCGAGCACACCCGCGGCTGGGCCGGGCACCTCGGCCGGCTCGCCGACCAGCTGACGGCGACGCGGCCGTGACCGACCTCGACGACGAGCTGTGGACGGCGGTAGCCGAGCCGGGCCGCCGTCGTCTGCTCGACGTGCTCCTCGTCCACGGCGAGGCCACCCCGACCGCTCTCGCCGCCGAGCTGCCGTTCACGCGGCAAGCCGTCTCCAAGCACCTCGCGGTGCTGCTCGACGCCGGGCTGGTCACGCAGCGACGGGAAGGCAGGGAGGTCCGGTACACCGTCGAGCCGGACCGGCTGCACGACGCCGCGCGCACGATGATCGCCGCGGCGAACCGGTGGAACGCGCGACTCAACGCCATCAAGCGCATGGCCGAATCCCTGCATCGGGCCGAGGAGCACGAACCCCCGCGCGCATAGTCATCGTCTCGCTATCTCGGGAGCGCCCACGTGCCTTGGGGACGACGCTCGAGCGCCCGGGCGCGAAACCCCGGGGTGGCCTACGACGAGACCGCCGACCGGCAGTCCTTCTCCATCACCCGCGACTTCCTCGCCGAGACGTTCGCCCGGCCGACGCCTGCGGGCGCTCCATCCCGGCCGTGAGATCGAGGTTGTGGGGGTGACTCCGCGGGTGGAGGCGGCGTTCCCACGGCCAGCGACACGTAACGGTCACGCCGCGTCCGCGATCTCTCCGGCGAAACGGCCGCTCTCCAGGGGCGGACGCGCAGAGGTCGGGGGGACCACATGCGACACGCGGCAGCGAACCACCTTTCTGAGAGTCGCCTCGGTGTGCGGCGCCCACAGGTCACCTCGGGCCGGCACGCGGTCGGGTCGGTCATCCCGGACGCGCCTGACGGCTACCTGCTCTTCCAAGTGTCAGCTCACCTCCCGGAAGGCACGGGAGTTCACGGTCAGCTCGATTCTGTCGGTCAGCCGGTGTGATCACGTGTCGTCGGTGACGAGACGCCGAGAGGTCGCCGTCACCGGAGCCACTCCATCAGCGCCCGCTCGACATCCGCCGTGAGCCAGTGACGGAGCGCGTCCAGCAACGGACCGGGATTCTGCCGGGAGCGCGGGTACCTGCGTGAGCTCGTGAGGAGCAACCGCACGGGCGGCTCGACCACGCCCAACAGCGGGACGAAGTCCCTGACGTTCTCGGTGAGGACGCGTCGGTCTTCCCGCGCTGCCCACGTCGCGACCTGGGCGTCGGACGCGGCCGCGAGAACGGGGTGGCCGGCGACCGACAGGACGTCGAATCCGTCGCCGCGGAGCCGTTCGGCGAGCGCGGGGCTGAACATCTCGTCCAGGAGAAGTGCTTCGCGAGACGGCGCGGCAGTCACGACAGGAGGGCCTGCCGACGCTCCCATTCCCGCTCAGCGCGCTCGGACGTGGCGCGTGCCTCCTCGATCCAGGCGTCGATCTCGGACGAGAAAGCCGTGTAGTAGCTGATGCCGGCAGCGACAGCCGACGTCGGGACGTCGAAGGTCTCCGCGGCCGCCGACACCGCGGCCTCGCCTCGCTCGTCGATCTCTTCGAGGAACACGACGAGTTCCCAGACATCCGGTCCGACGAGCAGTGCTGGTCGGCGCCCGGCTGGACCGTCGCGGAAGACGATCCCGGGATGGTCGGCCATGCGCAGCCCCTCGTCGACCAGCCGTTGCGCCAGGCCGGACGGCGTGGCGCCCGGAACCGCTGCAGCGTGCTGACGCAGGCGCTCGAGGACGTCCCGGTCGAAGCGGACCGACAGGGGCGCAGTCATGTCATCACTGTAGCGCGATGACGACGGCGGTCGCGGCCGTTTCGTAGTCCCCGGCCTTGACGTCGTACTTGCTTTTTGCAAGTGTCAGCGCCCACACGTTGCACCCCACGGAAGGCAGAGCCCCATGAAGCGGATGTTCGTCAACCTGCCGGTGACCGACCTGGACCGCGCCAAGGCCTTCTACGAGGCGGTCGGGTTCACCATCAACCCGCTCTTCACCGACCACAACGCGGCCTGTGTCGTCGTCGAGGAGGACCACGCCTTCTTCATGATCCTCACGCGCGAGTTCTTCCAGACCTTCACCGAGCTGCCCCTCGGCGACCCGAAGGTGAGCCCCACTGCCGCGACCGCGATCTTCCTCGAGAGCCGGGAGGAGGTCGATGCGACCGTCGCCAACGGCCTCGCCGCGGGCGGCACGGAGCCGGCTCCCCCGTCGGACTACGGGTTCATGTACCAGCGGCAGCTCAACGACCCCGACGGCAACGTCATCGACTTCGGCTGGATGGACCCGGTCGCCGCCGAGCAGGGCCCGGAGGCGTTCGCGAGCCAGCAGGGCTGATGGCCCCGCGCGAGTACGGGCAGTACGACGGGGTCACCCGGGCCCTCGAGCTGGTGGGCGAGCGCTGGGCGATGCTCATCGTCCGCGACCTGCTCGTCGGCCCGCGCCGCAACGGCGAGCTCGCCGCGGGGCTCCCCCGCATCCCGAGCAACATCCTCGCGGCGCGACTCAAGGAGCTGCAGGCGGCCGGGATCATCCGTCGGGCGCCGCGCTCGCGGATCATCATCTACGAGCTGACCCCCTTCGGCCGCGAGCTCGAGCCCGTCGTCCTCGCGCTCGGCGCCTGGGGCTTCAAGGCCCTGGGGGAACCGCGGGAGGAGCAGATCATCACCCCCGACGCGATGACGATCTCCCTCCGCACCGCCTTCCGCCCCCAGGTGGCGGCGACCCTCCCCGCCACCGCGTACGCGGCGCACGTCGGTCCCGCTGAGCTGCTCATCCGGGTGGACGGCCCGGCCCTCGACGTGTCCCGCGGGGACGGGCCGGCCGACCTCGCCTTCGCGGCGGGCCCGGGCATCCGCCGGCTGCTCTCCGGCGAGCTCGCCCCGGACCGGGCGATCGCGACCGGGGAGGTCCAGGTGCTGCGCGGGCCCGGCGCCCTCCTCGACCGCTTCGCGAGCACGTTCCACCTGGCCGCCTGAGCTGGACCAGCCCGCCCGCCCCCGCCGAGAAGACGCTCATGCCCCGGATCCGGCCGATTCCGGGTGCATCAGCGTCTTCTCGGCGGACCCGGACGGTCGGCCACCCGACCACGCCGTCGTCACCCGGACGCCCTAGGAGACCGCTGAACAAGTGGGTGGTGGGTGGGCGGGGCGCCTCGGCAGTCGTGCTGCGGTCAGCACCCTTGGGGTGCGACAAGAGGTCGCCCCGCCCGGCACCGAGGGTGGCGGGTGGGTCGCGGTGGTGTCGAGGGGTTGATCCCGTGGGGCCCTCGACCCCGGCTTAGGGGGTTGGCTCTTAGGTCACGGCCCAGGTGCCGTGATGGTGGTGCAGGCCCAGGACGAGCAGGCGACGCAGGTTGATCGCGGCGACCCGGATGTGTAGCCAGGCGTTGTTCTTGACCACGCCGCGGTAGGGGACGCGGCGGGCGCCGCGGGTTAGCCAGGCCAGGGAGCGTTCGACCATGGGCCGGTGGCGCCGGTAGGTCTCGAGGTGTGTCGCGGTGGCAGCGCGGGCGCGATGAGCGCGCTGCAGGGCGTGGTGGGGTCCGAGCACGAGCTTGCGGCCCCGGCGGGCGGTGGTGCAGCGCTCGCGTAGCGGGCAGCCGCGGCATGCGGTGCCGTAGCTGACCGCGCCCTTGTCGTTGATCGGGCGGGTGACACCGTTCGGGCAGGTCACCGCGTCGCCGGTGTCGTTGACGGTGAAGTCATCGAGGGTGAACCCGCCCTCGACCGCAGCCCGCAGCGGCCAGGGCTTGACCACCGGGGTGTGCCCGGCCTTGGTCAAAGCAGCGAGGGCGTCGCCGGTGCCGTAGGCGGAGTCGCCGAGCACCTCGATGGGCTGCTCGGCGGCCTGCTCGGCGGGCTGCTCGGGCAGGGTGGGGTCGCCTTGGAGCAGGGCGATCCCGACGGCGGCGTCGCTGTTGGCCGGGCCGGTGGCCTTGCTCAGTGCGGTGTTGGTGATCAGCCCGGTGTCGGGTTCGACCACCACGTGGGCTTTGAAGCCGTCCTGGCGGCGCTCGCGGGTCTTGTGGGCATGCCGGGACTCGGGATCCACCGTAGAGATGACCCGGTCCGGTGCGACCCGCCGGGCGATGCGCCAGCGGCCGTCGGTGCCATCCGAGCCCTCGGCCGGTTCGACGTCCTGCCCGGCGATCAGCGCCAACAGCGCCACCGCTTCGGACTGTTTGTCGGTGACCCCTTCGCTGTCGGGGTAGAGCTCGGCGAGCCCGGCCAGTACCGCCAGCGCGTCACCCACCAGCGCCGAGACCAGCTCGTCGCGCGCTTGCGGGTCGTCCCAGGCGATCTCGGGTTTGCCCGGTCGGGAGTAGTCATGGCCTGAGGTCTGCGACTCGACGATCTCGGCGGCGCCGGGAACGTCGCGGGCCACCCGGCGGACCGCGGCGATCAGCTGGGTCACGGTGTCCTGCCGGGCGACCGCGTCGTCGAGGATCGTCGAGTCCAGCGCCCGGCGGGTCTTCCCGGCCACCGCGCCGGTCTCGGCGATCACCGCGGCGACAACCTCGAAGAGGCGATTCGGGCGGCTCGAGGCGGCCAGCCGGCGCCGCCAGTAGGTCAACGTCGAGGGGTCGAAGCCGGCGTCGGTGACCGCCAGCCCGCAGGCGGCTTTCCAGCGCAGGTCGAACGTCAGCGCCTCGATCGCCTCACGGTCGGAGAGATGGTGCAGCGACTTCAGCACCAGCACCGCCGCCACGACCTCGCCGGGCACGCTCGGGCGGCCTCGCTGACTGGGGAATAGATCTTCAAACAGGTCCGGTGGGAACAACCGGGCCCGGTGGGCGGCCAGGAACCCGAACATGCTGCCGGGCTTGATCAGGTGCCCGGCGACTGACTCCACGTCCAGCAGCTCACGCTGATCATCCGAGTGTCCCTGCACCAGACAAGGATCCCAGCCCACCGGCCAAGATCCTCACTCGACACCCCGCTTAATTCAGCAGTCTCCTAAAGAGGCTTCGCCTCGGACCGCCGAGGTGGTGGCTGGCCGGGCAGGTGAGCTGCGGGCACGCTATCGGTCATGGTCACGCCGGTGACGGTCAACGATGTGCTCGATGGGCATGTGGCGCTCGATCTGGAGTGCCTGG
>NZ_DASXJD010000024.1:0-3804 GCF_036497585.1 Actinomycetospora sp.
AGTCGCTCTTCCTCATCCTCACCTCGCAGGCCCGGGACACGCTGCGCGGCGTGCAGACGGTCATCGTCGACGAGATCCACGCGGTAGCCGGGACCAAGCGGGGCGCGCACCTGGCCCTGTCCCTCGAACGGCTCGACGCACTGCGCGGCGCCTCCGGTGACGGTGCTGCCTCCGGGGGCGGCGCCAGGCGGGCGCAGCGGGTCGGGCTGTCGGCCACCGTGCGCCCGCCGTCCGAGGTCGCCTCCTTCCTCGGCGGGGCCCGGCCGGTGACGATCGTCGCGCCGGCCAGCACCAAGCAGCTCGAACTCGAGGTCGTGGTGCCGGTCGAGGACATGCGCGACCTGTCCGACCAGCCGATGGCCCCGGGCGGCGCGGGCGGCGACGATGACCCGGTGGTACGCCGGTCGATCTGGCCGCACGTGGAGGAACGGGTCCTCGACCTCATCCAGTCGCACCGCTCGACGATCGTGTTCGCCAACTCGCGGCGGCTGGCCGAGCGGCTGTGCGGCCGCCTCAACGAGCTGGCCTCGGAACGGGCCTTCGTCGCGGCCGGCGGAACGCCGGGAGAGGTCCCCGACGACGCCGAGGACGTCGTCATCGCGCGGGCGCACCACGGGTCGGTGTCCCGTCAGGAGCGGAGCGATATCGAGGAGGCGCTCAAGGCCGGGCGTCTCCCGGCCGTCGTGGCCACCTCGAGCCTCGAGCTCGGCATCGACATGGGCGCGGTCGACCTGGTCATCCAGGTCGAGTCGCCGCCGTCGGTGGCCAGCGGGCTGCAGCGGGTCGGCCGGGCCGGGCACAACGTGGGCGACGTGTCCCGGGGCGTGTTCTTCCCCAAGTACGCCGCCGACCTGGTCCAGGCGGCCGTGGTGGCCGACCGGATGCAGACCGGGGCGATCGAGGAGCTGCGTATCCCGCGCAACCCGCTCGACGTGCTGGCCCAGCACATCGTCGCGATGACCGCGATGGACGACTGGGCCGTGGACGACCTCGAGGCCACGATCCGGCGCTGCGCGCCGTTCGCCACGCTGACCCGGGCCGTGCTCGAGGCGGTGCTCGACATGCTGGCCGGGCGCTACCCGGGCGAGGAGTTCGCCGGGCTGCGGCCGCGCATCGTCTGGGACCGGGTCGCCGGGGTGATCCACGGGCGGCCGGGGGCGCAGAAGCTCGCGGTGACCAGCGGCGGGACGATCCCCGACCGCGGGTACTTCGGCGTTTTCCTGCCCGCCGCCGCCGAGTCCCGCGCGCCGCGCCGGGTGGGCGAGCTGGACGAGGAGATGGTCTACGAGTCGCGGGTCGGCGACGTGTCGCGGGGCGTGATCTTCCCCAAGTACGCCGCTGACCTGGTGCAGGCGGCCGTGGTCGCCGACCGGATGCAGGCCGGCGCGATCGAGGAGCTGCGCATCCCGCGCAACCCGCTCGACGTCCTCGCCCAGCAGATCGTCGCGATGACCGCGCTCGACGACTGGGTGGTCGACGAGCTCGAGGCGGTGATCCGGCGGTCAGCGCCGTTCGCCACGCTAACCAGGTCGGTGCTTGAAGCGGTCCTCGACATGCTGGCCGGGCGCTACCCGGGCGAGGAGTTCGCCGGGCTCAAGCCGCGGATCGTGTGGGACCGGGTGGCCGGGGTGGTGCACGGGCGGCCCGGCGCGCAGAAGCTCGCCGTGACCAGTGGGGGGACGATCCCCGACCGGGGGTACTTCGGTGTGTTCCTGCCCGCCGCGGAAGAGTCCGCCCGGGCGCCGCGGCGGGTCGGCGAACTCGACGAGGAGATGGTGTACGAGTCGCGGGTCGGCGACGTGTTCGTGCTCGGCGCCTCGTCGTGGCGGATCGAAGACATCACGCCCGACCGGGTGCTCGTGCTGCCCGCGCCGGGCCAGCCGGGCAAGCTGCCGTTCTGGCACGGCGACACACCGGGGCGGCCCGCCGAGCTCGGCAAGGCGCTCGGCGCCAAGGTGCGGGAGTTGGCCGCGCTGCCCGATGAGGCGGCGGTCGCGTCGCTGACCGCGAGCGGGCTCGACCCGCTCGCGGCGGGCAACCTCGTGTCGTACCTGTCCGATCAGCGGGCCGCGACCGGGCACGTGCCCGACGACCGGACGCTGGTCGTGGAGCGGTTCCGCGACGAACTCGGCGACTGGCGGGTCGTGCTGCACTCCCCGTACGGCGACCGGGTGCACGCGCCGTGGGCCCTGGCCATCACGGCGCGGCTCCGCGAGCGCTACGGCGGGATGGACGTGCAGGCGCTGCACACCGACGACGGAATCATTATCCGGGTGCCCGACTCCGACGAGCCGCCGCCCGCGGGCATCGCGCTGCTTGACCCCGAGGAGATCGGCGACATCATCACTGCCGAGGTCGGCGGGTCCGCGCTGTTCGCCTCCCGGTTCCGCGAGTGCGCCGCGCGGGCGCTGCTGCTACCCCGCAGGCAGCCGGGACGGCGCACTCCCCTGTGGCAGCAGCGGCAGCGCAGCGCGCAGCTGCTGGAGATCGCGGCCCAGTTCCCCGGCTTCCCGATCACGCTCGAGACCGTCAGGGAGTGCCTGCAGGACGTGTTCGACGTCCCCGCGCTCACGGAGGTGCTCCGCGACCTCGCCGCGCGCCGCATCCGCCTCGTGGAGGTGGAGACCGTCACGCCAAGCCCCTTCGGGCGGAACCTGCTCTTCCGGTACGTCGGCGCGTTCATGTACGAGGGCGACGCGCCGCTCGCCGAGCGGCGCGCGCAGGCGCTCGCGCTCGACCCGGCGCTGCTCGCCGAGCTGCTCGGCACCGAGGGCCTGCGGGAGCTGCTCGACCCCGCCGTCGTGGCGGAGACCGAGGCCGATCTGCAGCACCTGTCGGAAAACCGCCGGTGCAGGGACGCGGAGGCGGTGGCCGACCTGCTGCGCACGTCGGGGCCGCTGAGCGCGGACGAGGTCGCGGCGCGGTGCACCGAGCCGGGGCAGGCGGCGGGCTGGCTGGCCGGGCTGGCGGCCGCGCGGCGGGCCATCGAGGTGCGGGTCGCGGGGCAGCCGATGTGGGCGGCGATCGAGGACGCCGGGCGGCTGCGGGACGCGCTCGGGGTGGCGCTGCCCGTCGGCATCCCCGAGGCGTTTACCGAACCGCTCCCCGATCCGCTCGGTGACCTGGTGGCGCGGTGGGCGCGGACGCATGGCCCGTTCACGGCCGTCGTGCTCGCGGAGCGGTACGGTCTCGGGGTCGCCGTGGTCGGGATGTCGCTGCGGCGGCTGGCCGCCGACGGGCGGGTCGCCGAAGGCGAGTTTCTCGCCGGGGCGCACGGCACGCAGTGGTGCGACAGCGGGGTGCTGCGCATGCTGCGGCGCCGCTGCCTGGCCCGGCTGCGCAAGGAAGCCGAGCCGGTGCCGTCCGTGGTGCTCGGCCGGTTCCTGCCCGCCTGGCACGGCATCGGGTCCGGCCGGTCCCGGCGGGCGAGCGCGGGCGCAGTCCTTGAGGCGGTCGAGCGGCTGGCGGGCGCGCCCGTGCCCGCGTCCGCGCTTGAGACGCTCGTGCTGCCCGGGCGGGTGCCCGGCTACTCTCCCGCGCTGCTCGACGAGCTCACCGCGGCCGGCGAGGTCGTCTGGGCCGGCGCGGGCAGCGTGGGCAGCGGAGACGGCTGGCTCGTGCTCGCACCCGCCGAGTCCGCGCCCCTGCTGCTGCCCGAGCCGACCGAGCTGACCATGACCCCGCTGCACGGCGCGGTGCTTACCGCCCTCGCCGGGGGCGGCGGCATGTTCTTCCGCATGCTCAGCGACCGGGTCGCCGCGGTGCTCGACGGCCACCCGGCCGACGACGACGACCTCGTGGCGG
>NZ_DASXJD010000025.1:0-10287 GCF_036497585.1 Actinomycetospora sp.
CGCGAGGGTCGCGGTGTTCGCCTCCCGGGTGAGGTACATGCTCACGCCGGTCGAGGACACGACGGTGGGCCGCCCGGCGTCGAGACCCGCGGCGAGCAGGCCGTCCCACCAGGACCGGTCCGACTCGAAGTCGGTGGGGACGAACCGCAGGCCCGGCGGCGCCGGGAGCCCGAGCTCGGTGATGCGGCGCCGCTTCCACGTCGAGGTCTCCGGGCGGTCGACCTCGAAGACGGTGCAGGCCGGGTCGAGACCGGGGCGGCGCAGCGCGTAGGTGTCCAGCCCTGCCCCGAGCACGACGTACTGGGTGACGCCGGCGGCGAAGGCCTCGTCGACGAGGTCGTCGACGACGCGGGCGCGCGCGACCATCCCGGCGCGGGCCCCGCGGGTGGTGTCGGGGTCCATGTCACCGCGGTCGCGCCAGCCGGGGTCGGGGTCGGCGAGGCGCAGGCCGAGGGAGTCGTCGAGGACCGGAGGGGCGGCGTCGACCTCGAGGTGCCGGGCGCGCCAGAGGGCGACCCGCACCGCGGTGTGGTCCGGGACGACGGCGGTCACCTCGTGCCCGGGGCCCGGATCGTCCAGGTCCGCCCGTCGGGGTCGCGGACCACCATCTCCCGGGTGCCGTAGTGGGTGTCCTCGAACGGCGAGACCACCTCGAGGGAGGAGTCGGGCTCGTAGGCGTCCGCGTCGGGCACCCCGAGGACGACCTGCATCCGCGGCGCCCGGTCCTCGGGGACCTCGACGACGAAGACCGTGGGCCCCGCACCGCCCCGGAACTGCCCGGAGTGGTGGTCGGTCTCGAAGTCCAGCTCGAGTCCCAGGGCGGTGAAGAACTTCGCGGTCCGGCCCCAGTTGTGGGTCTCCACGACCACGGAGCCGATGCCGTCGACAGCCGTCATGACGATCCCTCCTCGTCGGGCGGGCCCGGGGCGAGGTACGCGCGCAGGGCCTCCGCAACCAGCGCGGACAGCGACTGCTCGGTCTCGAGGGCCCGGAGCTTCACCTGCTTGATCAGCTCGACCGGCAGGTAGACGTTGAACTGCTTGACCTCGTCGGCCACACTAGGATGCTAGCAAGCTAGAGCGGTGCCGGCCAGCGTTGTCGACGAGTGAGTGGCGCCGTTCTGGCGTTGGACGCCAGGAACGTGCCGTTGCTGCCACGGGGCCCCGGAACACCGGCGAGTGAGTGAGTGGCGCCGTTCTGGCGTCGGACGCCAGGAACGTGCCGTTGCTGGCAACCGGGGGCCGGGCTCCCTCAGCCGCGGAGCACCGGTGGCGCCGCGTCCCCGCCCAGCGCGAGCACCTCGGCGAACCCCTCGACGAGGCAGCGGCCGAACAGGTCGCGGTCGGTGATCGCGGCCGGATCGAGGTTGGCGCCCACGCAACAGGTGTCGCCGTGGGTGATCATCGTGATCATCGCGGCGCACCCGGGCCGGGGGGCGTAGGGGTACATCCGCTCCACCCGGGCGCCGGCGAGGTAGACCTCCTCGCGGATGCCGGGGACGTTGCTGGCCTGCAGGTCGTTGCCCTTGGTCACCCCGCCGGCGACGGCCGCGATGACCTGGCCCGGCAGCCGCGCGAGCAGCGGCGAGAGGAGCCCGACGTCGTCGGCGGCCGGTTCGGAGCGGCCCCGGGCGACGTCGTCGGCCACCCGCGCCATCCGCGCCTTCGGGTCCTTCTCCGCGATGCGCCCGGCGAGGCGCAGCGAGGCGATGCGGTTGCCGCCCGCGTCGTCGTCCCCGCTGCGCAGCGACACCGGGATCGCCATCCGGATCTCCTCGACGGAGCTGCCGTTGGCCTCGTGGTAGCGGCGGAACGCGCCGAGCAGGCCCGCGATGTAGGCGTCGTTGATCGTGCGCCCGCACGCCTTGGCGGCCGCCTTGAGGTCGGCGAAGGCGAGGTCCATCGCGACGAAGCGCCAGTCCGGGCCGCGCCGCGCGAGAAGCGACGAGCCCTCGGCCTTCGGCTCGCCCATCACCCGGATCGCGGAGAGCCCGAAGGCGACCGCCTCGCGCGCCTTCGCGATCGGGTCGCGCAGCGCCTCGCCCGCGCCCCGCAGGACGTGGGTCGGCGCGCCGGCGAGCGCCTCGGCGTCGTGGCGGACCTGCCGGCCGAGCGCCGTCCACGGCCCGGGGCCGGGCTCGGCCTCGGGGTCGGGCGCCGGCGGCTGCGGCTTGTCCGGGTCGCTGTTGCGGTGGCGGTTGAGCAGCCCGGAGAAGAGCTGGACGCCGCCCATGCCGTCGGTGGTCGCGTGGTGCAGCTTGAGCAGGTAGGCCGCCCGGCCGTCGGGGAGCCCCTCGACGAGCAGCGCCTCCCACGGCGGGCGGGACCGGTCGAACGGAGCCGTGGCGAGGTGCTCGGCCTGGGCCAGCAGCGCCGGCCATCCCTCGCCCTCGGGGAGGCTGACCCGCCGGACGTGGCGGGCGAGGTCGAAGTCGGGGTCGAGCGCCCAGACCGGCGAGCCGAGCCCGAGCGGCGGCTCGACCACCCGCTTGCGGAACCGGGGCACCATGCGCGTCGCCCAGTCGTGCGCGGCGACCAGCCGGGGCCAGTCCGGGGACCCGTCGAGCAGGGCGAAGGCCACCATCGTCGAGCGCAGCTCCGGGTCCGCCTCGGCCCGCCACATCAGCGTCTCGAACGCCGACATCTCGTCGTCGTCGGCCCAGGACAGGCCCGTGTCGCTGCTCATTTCTCCGCCAATCCGAGCGTCTCGAGGAACAGGCCGCGCACGTGGGCCACGTGCTCGTCCAGGGTGGCGACGCTCCACGCACTCGTGTCGATCGGCGGGTGGACCACGGCGCGGACCGTGCCCGGCCGGACCGCCTGGTCGTGGCGCCACTGCAGCTCGCCCACGTTCTCGAGCACGATCGGCACCATCGGCACGCCGGCCTGCATCGCGATGTGGAACGCGCCCTTCTTGAACGGGCCCGGCCGTGGGGTGACCGACCGCGTGCCCTCGGGGGCCATCGTCAGCGACATCCCCCGGCGGACCTTGTCGACGGCCGGCTGCAGCGCGTCCCGGGCCTGCCGGGTGTTGCCCCGCTCCACGAACGCGACGTCCGCGAACTGGAAGAGCTGACCGAACAGCGGCGTGTACCGGGCCTCGGCCTTCGCCACCCCGGTGAAGTCGTGGCGCAGCATCGTCATGACGACGATGGGGTCCAGCTTGCTCTGGTGGTTGAACACGAACACCGCGGGCCGCCGGGACCAGAGGTGCTCGGCGCCCTCGACGACGACCTCCACCCCTGCCATCGCGAGCGCGAACTCCGACGCGGTCGAACCGGCGACGTTGATCGCCTGCCGGCGGGACCAGGTGGCCAGTCCCGCGCCGACCGCCCCAACCGTGGCCCCGATGAACCCGCCGTAGAACCCCAGCGTCCCCGCCATCGCCTCGGCGGGCGGGACGGCGCCGCGGACGGCGACGGGGAGCGACGGCCGCAGCCCGTCCGGCTCGCCGACCACGGCGGAGTGCCCGACGATGTCGAGGAGCTCCCGCGACGACGCAGGCCCGTACGCGAACGCCCGGGAGAGGTCGACATCGTGCGCGTCGGCCCACGCGGACAGCGCGGCGGCCGCGGCGCGCCCGACGCAGACCGGGGACGCGATCCCCGCGACCTTCTCCCCCTCCGCGCCGACACGGGTGACGACGACGTCGTCGGCGCCCAGCTCCGCGGCGAGCGGGTCGACCTCGGCCCGGGTCGCCGCGGAGACGAGCACGACGCGGTGCCCCCGCCGGAGGTGCCCGACGGCCAGGCGCCACATCTCGGGGTGCAGCCACGACGCGGTGACCGCGCGGAAGGTCTTCCGGCCCTCCTCGGCGACCTCGTCGACCGGCAGTCCGCGGCGCGCCCGCACGACCTCCTCGACGTCGGCCGGGGTCACCTCGTCCGGGCCGGCGACCCCGGTCCGGACCTGCCAGGCGAACCGCTCCCACCATGACGGCGGGGGCAGGAACGGCGCGAGCGGGCAGCCGGCCAGCAGCCCGCCGTCGACGACGACGAACGCGGTGACCGACGCGTCGGCCGGGGCGACGGCGAGGCGCTCGGCGAGCCGGGCCTCGGCGGGCGAAGCGGCCAGGGGGATCGGACCTGGTGTCACGACAACAGCTCCTCGGTCAGCCGCTCCTCGATGCGCGACAGCTCGACGAGCCGGTCGCGGACCTGGGCGATCTCGTCGCGGAACGCCTCGCGCGCGGCCAGCTTCGTCGCCACCACCCACTGCGCGTCGACGAACGAGCGCAGGGCCCGGGGCGCGAGGACGACGACGTCCGCGTCGTGGGCCGCCCGGCCCGGGGTGGCTTCGTCGACACCCACGGCCACAGCGCCTACACCCCCGCCGTTCGGGAGGAGTCCTGCGTGTACCGCTTCCGCAGCTCGCCCTTGACCAGCTTGCCGGTGGCGGTGCGCGGCAGCTCGTCGGTGAAGTCGACGCTGCGCGGCGCCTTGTAGCGGGCGATGTTCGCCTTGACGTGCTCGATGAGCTCGGTCGCGAGCTCGTCGGTGCCCTCGTGGCCCTCCGCGACCTGGACGACCGCCTTCACCTGCTCCCCCATCTCACGGTCCGGGACACCGATGACGGCGACGTCGTAGACCGCGGGGTGCATCGTCAGGCAGTTCTCGATCTCCTGCGGGTAGATGTTCACCCCGCCCGAGATGATCATGAAGGCCTTGCGGTCGGTGAGGTAGAGGAAGCCGTCCTCGTCGACGTAGCCGACGTCGCCCGTGGTCGTCCAGTTCTCGTGGTGCGGGTGGGTCGCCTCGGCCGTCTTCTCCGGGTCGTGGTGGTACTCGAACGGCCGTTCCGGGCGCTCGAAGTAGATCGTGCCGATCTCGCCGGTGGCGAGCTCGCGGCCGTCGTCGTCGGGATCGCAGATGTGGATGGTGCCGAGCTTGGACCGGCCCACCGACCCGGGGTGCTCGAGCCATTCCTGCGGCGAGATCATCGTGATGCCGTTGGCCTCGGTGGAGGAGTAGTACTCCCAGAGCACCGGGCCCCACCAGTCCATCATCGACTGCTTGACGTCGACCGGGCACGGGGCGGCCGCGTGGATCGCGACCTCCATGGTGGAGACGTCGTAGGAGCTGCGGACCGACTCGTCGAGCTTGAGCATCCGCACGAACATCGTCGGGACCCACTGCGAGTGCGTGACGCCGTGCTCGCTGAGGATCCGCAGCGCGTCCTGCGCCTCGAAGCCCGCCGAGAGCAGGAGCGTTCCCCCGGTCGCGAGGACCATGCCGCCGAAGCGCAGCGGAGCCGCATGGTAGGTCGGGGCGGGCGAGTAGTAGACGACGTGCTCGTCGAAGCCGAAGAGCGGGCCGAAGACAGCGAGCATGGGGTCGCCGGGCTCGTCGACCCGGCGGTCGGGCAGGGCGGGCTGGATGCCCTTCGGCCGCCCGGTGGTGCCCGAGGAGTAGAGCATGTCGACGCCGGCGGGCTGGTCGGCCGGCTCCTCGGTGCTCGCCGCGGCCAGCGCGTCCTCGTACGAGTCGTGGCCCTCGACGGTGCCGCCGAACGCGAGCCGGCGACGGACCTTCGGCGTCGCCTCGACGAGGCCCTCGGCGAGCTCGGCCTTGTCGGCGGAGACGACGAGCACCTCGGCGCCGCAGTCGTCGACGATGTAGGCGGCCTCGGGCACCGAGAGGTGGTGGTTCACGGCGGTGATGTAGAGCCCGGAGCGCACCGCGGCCCAGTAGGTGACGAACACGTCCGGGCTGTTGGTCGCGATGAGGGCGACGTGGCCGCCCCGTTCGAGCCCCTCGCCGCGGAGCACGTGGGCGAGCCGGACGGAGCGCTCCTCCAGCTCGGCGTAGGTGAGCGACTCCCCGGTGTCGGCCATGACGACGGCGGACTTGTCCGGGGTCTGCCTCGCGAACGTTCCGGGGTACACGTCGGTGGGTCTCCAGGGAGCTCGCTGGGTCGGCTGCCAACCGGCATGGTTACCCACGCCACACGCGGCTCACCTCGTCCAGGGAGGGTGGGTTCGTCCCCCGTTCGGGATCCGGTGCCCCGCCCGGGGTGGAGCCGTGCCCCCTCCGAGCAGTGCGGCCCGGGAGGGCTCAGTGGGCCGGGCGCAGACCGGCCCGGCGGCGGTAGCTGCCCGGCGGCTCATGGAACTCCAGCTTGAAGCGGCGGCTGAACGAGGCGAGGTCGGCGAACCCGCACGCGTGCGCGATCTCGGTGAGCGACAGCTCGGCGTCGCGGGGGTCCAGCAGCCGGCGCCGGGCGTGCTCGAGCCGCCGGCGCCGGATGAGCGCGCCGACGGTGGTGTCGGCGTCGGCGAACACCCGGTGCAGCGCGCGGACCGAGATGAAGTGGGCCCGCGCGATGTCCTCGGGCCCGAGCGCCGGGTCCTCGAGGTGCTCGGCGACGTAGGAGTCGACCCGCCGGCGCAGGTCGGCCGCACTGCTCGGCGAGAGCACGTCCCCACGGCGCAGCGACTCCCCGACCGCGGTCCCCAGCAGCGCCGCGAGCTGCCCGGCCAACCGGCCGCCGCCGGCGTCGGTCAGCGGCGGCGGGGACACCGCGGTCTCGGCCAGCGTGTGCCCGACGATGGCGCTGAGCCGGTCGCCGCCCAGCGCCCGGGCCGTCGCCGCCCGCGTCACGTCGGCGCCGAGCGCGACCAGTTCCCGAGGCCAGGTGAGCACGAGGAGCTTCCACGGGCCCGCGAAGTGCCACGCGAACGGGCGGTCGGTCTCGTAGACCGCGTAGGCGCCCCGTCCGAGCACCGCCTCACGACCGTCCTGCTCGAGCACCGCGGTCCCCTCCGCGACCATCCCGACCTGCAGGTAGGCGTGCGGATCGGTCCGGGCAAGCCCCGGTGTGCGGTGGGCGCTCTGCGGCGCGGAGCTCACGACCGCGGCGGACAGGTGCCCGACGAGGGTGCTCCGGACCCGGCTGGGGAAGGGGCCGTCGCGGTCCACGTCGTCGACGTCGAGGGCGACGAAGTGTTCGCGGAGCATGTCGCACCAGGGAGCGACGCCGTCGGTCTCGTCCGCCGCGCTGCGGTTCGCGTACTCGGGCCCGGTGTCCGGGAAGGGCCCGACCGGACAGGGTTCTCGACTCACCGAGGGGGCTCCCGGTCAAGGGTGGTGGATCGCCCGACGTTAGGACCGCCCCGGGGTCCCGTCAACGTCGCATGGCAGCCATCTGGCGCTCTGCGACAAGCCTGCCCCGGTGCTCCCGGACCAGGATCACCAGGCCCACGGTCGAGGACGACCACTCCGGCGGACCACCACCCCCCGAGGAGCACCCGTGACGGCGATCGACGTCCCCCTCACCCCCACCACGACGACGGTGCGCGCCGCCTGTCCGCACGACTGCCCGGACACCTGCGCGATGATCGTGACCATCGAGGACGGGCGCGCGACCAAGGTCGCCGGGGACCCGGAGCACCCGTTCACCCGCGGCGGCCTGTGCGTGAAGGTCAACAACTACCCGGACAAGACCTACAGTCCGGACCGCGTGCTCCACCCGATGCGCCGGGTCGGGCCGAAGGGCAGCGGCCGCTTCGAGCAGATCTCGTGGGACGAGGCCCTCGACACGATCGCCGACACCTTCCGCGCGAAGATCGCCGAGCACGGCCCCGAGACCGTCATGCCGGTCAGCTACCTCGGCAACCAGGGCGTCCTCAACGGCCTCACGGTCGGCGACGCGTTCTTCAACCGGCTGGGCGCGACGATCACCGAGCGCACCTACTGCGACTCCGGCTCCTGCACGGCCTACGCCGCCACGGTCGGGGCGACGGCGGGCATCGACCCGGAGAGCTTCGTGCACTCCCGCTACATCATCATCTGGGCGTCGAACACGATCTCGACGAACCTGCACCTCTGGCCGATCATCGCCGAGGCCCAGAAGCGCGGCGCCAAGGTCGTGTGCATCGACCCGATGCGTCACCGCACCGCGCAGCGCGCCGACTGGTACATCCCGATCCGGCCGGGCACCGACGGCGCGCTCGCGCTGGCCATGATGAACGTGATCATCGGTGAGGGCCTGCACGACGAGGCGTACGTCCGCGACCACACCGCCGGCTTCGACGAGCTCGCCGAGCGCGTGGCGCAGTACACCCCGGAGTGGGCCTCGGAGGAGACCGGGATCCCGGTCGAGGACATCCGCACCCTGGCCCGCGAGTACGCCACGACGGACCCGTCGGTGATCCGGATCGGCGTCGCGATCGAGCGGCACGCCGGGGGCGGTCAGACCGTCCGTTCCATCGCGTGCCTGCCCGCGCTCGTCGGGGCGTGGCGCCACGTCGGGGGCGGGCTGCTCCAGCTGCCGCTGTGGGCGCACCCGGTCAACTGGCCGGCGTTCGTCCACCCGGAGTTCGCGACACCCGGGACGCGGGTGGTGAACCAGTTCCTGCTGGGCCGGGTGCTCACCGGGGAGGGCGGGGCGAGCGGAGCGACGGGGGACGGCGGGGCGCTCGACCCTCCGGTCACCGCGCTCGTGGTCTACAACTCCAACCCGATGGTCGTCTCCCCCGAGCAGGACAAGATCGCCGCGGGGCTGGCCCGCGAGGACCTGTTCACGGTGGTCAGTGACCACTTCCTCACCGACACCGCGCGCTATGCCGACATCGTGCTGCCCGCGACGACCGCGCTCGAGCAGCACGACCTCATGTTCAGCTGGGGGCACTTCTACGTGACGCTGAACGTCCCGGCCGTCGAGCCGGAGGGCGAGGCGGTCCCGAACACCGAGCTGTTCCGCCGGCTCGCCGCACGGATGGGGTTCGACGACGAGTACTTCCGGCTGACCGACGAGCAGCTGATGGAACAGGCCTACGACTGGTCGGCGCCGGCGATGGCGGGCATCACGCTCGACTCGTTGCGCGAGACCGGCTGGGCGCGACTGAACCTCCCGAGCGCCGACGAGTACCGGCCGCACGCCGAGGGCGGCTTCCCGACGCCCTCGGGGAAGACGGAGTTCCGGAGCGCTGCGCTCGAGGCCGCCGGCAACTTCGTCGTGCCGTTGTTCCGGCAGCTGTGCGAGGAGTTCCAGCCCGGCGGCGTCGTCGACCCGCTGCCGCACTACGTCGCGCCGCGCGAGACCGGTGAGGTGTACCCGCTCAACCTGCTCTCGCCGAAGTCGCACGCGTACATCAACTCGAGCGCCGGCGACCAGGCGATGCAGAAGCGTGTCCAGGGCGAGCAGACGGTGACCATCCATCCGGCGGATGCCGAGGCGCGCGGGATCGGCGAGGGTCGCTACGTCGAGGTCTCCAACGACCGCGGTCGCTTCGTCGCCCTCGCCCGTCTCTCCGAGGAAGTCGCGCCGGGCGTGGTGGTCTGTCCCATGGGATCGTGGCCCAAGAACGCCAAGGAGGGCAGCACCGTGAACTCCGTCAACCCGTTCGCGTTCGCCGACCTGGGCAACGCGCCGACCTTCTCCGACACCCGTGTCGAGGTCCGGCTCGTCTGAGCGCCCGGCGGAGCACGCACACGGCACCGTCGCCGCGGCCGCGCTCCGCCGGCCGAAGGTGCTGCCCGCCGCCGCGACCGTCGGGCAGGCCCGGGCGGCGCTCGCCGACGACCACGTCCACGCGATGCCCGTCGTCGAGGCCGGGGTGCTCCTCGCGGTCGTGGAACGCGCCGACCTCGAGGGCGTGCCCGACGCGACCCCCGCGGCGCTCGTCGGCGGGCTCGCCGGTCGGACGGTCGCGCCGACGGCGGACCTGGCGTCGACCTGGGCGGGCATGGCCGCGGAGGGTCGGCGCCGGCTCGCGGTCGTCGACGCCGACGGCGTGCTGCTCGGGCTGCTCTGCCTCAAGCGTCACGGCCGCGGCTTCTGCTCTGCGGCCGACGTCGCAGCCCGGGAAGCGGACCGTCGGAGGCCCGACCCGGCCGCACCAGTGAAGGCCCAAGGAGACCAACCGTAGGGGCCGATCGGCCTATCATGTCCGATTCTGCCCACCTCCTGTATCCCGCCGGGGGGACATGAGGTCTCTCGACCGGCGGAATCACCGAACCTGGAGCGCACCGTTACGCGCATCCCGTCGTTGGGCCAGTCACATCCCCCGACGGGTGCACAGGCACCTCGTCCCGCTCCCCACCACTGCAGTGGAGGTTCGTCCGTGTCCATCTCCGCACGCTCCCGTGCCCTGACGATCGGCGTTCTCGCCGCTGCTGCCGCCTCGCCGGCCACGGCGTTCGCGTCGCCCGCCCCGGCTGCGGCTCCCGCCGCCGCCCCGGCTGCGGCTCCCGCCGCCGCCCCGGCTGCGGCTCCGGCTGCCGCGCGGCCGGCGGCGGCTCAGCCGGCCGCGGCTCAGCCCGCCGCGGCTCAGCCGGCCGCGGCTCAG
>NZ_DASXJD010000026.1:0-8413 GCF_036497585.1 Actinomycetospora sp.
GGGCATCCGGAACCCGCACAACATCGAGATGATCGTGGGCTCGGTGAGCGTGCCGGTGGTGCTCGACGCGGGGATCGGGACGGCGTCCGAGGCGGCGCAGGCGATGGAGCTGGGCTGCGACGCCGTGCTGCTGGCGACCGCGGTGACCCGGGCGTCGGATCCGGAGGCGATGGCGACGGCGATGCGGCTGGCCGTGCAAGCGGGCCGGTTGGCGAGCGGGGCGGGCCGGATCCCGCGGCGGTACTGGGCGCAGGCGTCGTCGCCGGCGGTGGAGTGACCCTGCTGCTCGACCGCCACCACCCCCTATCGGCGTGCTCAGTTGCATCGTCGGGAACCCAGCGCCGGCAGGACCGAGGAGAAGCTCAGCTCGATCGTCTGGTGCCCGCCGGGCACCAGCAGCAGCGGGATACCGCCCTCGCCGTGCTCCTCGTGGTAGGGCGAGAGGCCGTCGACCGACGCGTGCGGCCTCGTCAGGCCCCCGCCCGGCCCTCGACGTAGGCCTTGAGGCGCGGCAGCGTCGCCTCGATGCCCCGGGTGTTGGTCGCCGGGTAGCGCAGCAGCTCGAGGACCTTCGGCGCGCGCGAGGTCGACCAGTCGAAGGTCTCGCTGACCCGCGTCGAGCCCTCGCCGGCGGGCTCGAGCTCGTAGCGCCAGCGGTGGTGCCCGACGTGACGCCAGGCGATCCGGCGGCCCTCCTCGAACTCCACGACCTCGTTCTTGATCGTGTACGGCACGCCCAGGCGCATCGACATGCCGAAGCGGTCGCCGAGGGAGAGCCGGGCCGGGCCCGAGATCGCGGCGCGCACGGTGCCGGAGCCGTCGAACTCGCCGTGGGCGCGGGGGTCGGCGAGGACGTCGAAGACCGCGGACGGCGGGGCGTTGACGACGATGTCGCGGGTCACGCGGCGCTCGGTCACGGGCGGGAAGCGTAGTGGGCGAACGGTGCCTTCCTCGCGCTCGACGCCAGGAACGTGCCCCTATCGGCGTGCTCCGTAGGACGCTGCCACGGGAGGGAGGGGCAGGGTCAGCCCAACGTCACCGGCAGCGCGTCCACCCCGTACACGATCGACGTCGTCCGCAGCGGCAGCGTCCGCTCGTCGGCGGCCATCGCGATGCCCGGGAACCGCTTGAGCAGCGCCGGGTAGGCCGTGCGCAGCTCCATGCGCGCCAGCTCCGCCCCGATGCACCGGTGGATGCCGTGGCCGAACGCCAGATGCGGCGTCGGCTCCCGACGGGGGTCGAAGACCTCGGGCTCCGGCGTCAGCCGCGGGTCGCGGTCGGCGGCCGAGAGCGAGACGAGGATGCCGTCGCCCTCGGCGAGGTCGACGCCCCCGATCGTCATGGGCTCGGTCGCGAACCGCGGGAACGCGATCTGCACGACGGTCAGGTAGCGCAGCAGCTCCTCGACGAAGCCGTGCACCGAGCGGGGCTCGTCGCGCACCATGGCGGCCACCGACGGGTCGCGCAGCAGGATCACCGAGCCGAGCGCGAGCATCGACGCCGAGGTCTCGAGGCCGCCGGTCAGGAGGCCGTCGGCCAGCTCGGCGAGCTCGTCGGTGTCGAGCTCGTCGCCGTGCTCGCGGATGAGCATGCCCAGCAGGCCCTCGCCGGGCTCCTTGCGCTGGCGCTCGACGACGCCGCGCAGGTACACCAGCGACTCGGAGATCTTGTCGAAGGCCGCGGTCGCACCGGCCAGCAGGTCGAACCGGGCCGTGGAGAGCGCCTGAAACTCGTCGCGCTCGTCGTAGGGGATGCCGAGCAGCTCGCAGATGGTCAGCGAGGGGATGGGCGTCGCGAAGTCGCGGACGAGGTCGACCTCCTCGCCCCGCTCGCCCATCGCGGCCATCGCGTCGAGGCGCCCGTTCACGATCTCGGTGATCCGCGGACCGAGCCGGGAGAGCCGGCGGCCGGTGAACTCCGGGGTGAGCAGCCGGCGCAGCCGGGTGTGCTCGGGCGGGTCGGTGAACCCGAGCCCGCCGGGGTTCTGCCCGGTCTCGATGCCGGCGCGCCCGACGAGGTGCCCGAAGTCGGTGGAGAGCCCGCGCGTGCGGCCGAGGACTTCGCGGGCCTCCTCGTGCCCGGTCACCAGCCAGGCCTTGACCCCGAACGGCAGCGGGAAGTCGCGCACCGGGTGGTCCTCGCGGGCCTCGCGCAGGGCGGGCACCGGGTCGAGGCCGTCACGGCGCAGCGGCATGAGTGCGTAGTCGGGGATCAGGCTCATCGGGTCGAGGCCGCGCCGGCTGCGCCAGGCGAGGTACTGGCGGGCGATGAGCCCGGTGACCCGGGTGCGCACGGCCGTCACCGCGCGCGCGAGGACGTCTCGCGCCGCGCTCGTCCAGTCGGAGCCCACGGTGACCACGTCCCCACCCTCCCGTATCGCCCGAGCAGCTCTCCGGACGGGTGCAGGGTAGGGCGTGTCGGCGTGTCCCCGATGTGACGTCCCGCGTGTCACTCGTCTCGCGGCTCCACCGAACGGGTGGCGACGGGGGCCGACGTGGTCACCGACGTCGCGCCCCGCAGGCCCATCCGGCGCAATTCGACGTCAGCCAGCCGGAGCAGGACCGCCGGGTCGCCGCGACGCCACGCCCCGGCGGCGTCACCGCCCGGCCCGGCGGCCCGACGGACCCGTCGGGGCGCCCCGCGGGTCAGCGCCCGCAGCGCGAGCAGGTCGACGTCGAGGTCCCGCGCGGCCAGGGACTGGCGGGCCCGCAGCACCCAGCGCACCCGCAGCGCCAGCCACGTCGCGAGGACCGGGAGCACGGCCACGCCCACCACCAGCCACGCCAGCCCGGTCGCGACGGCGGCCACCGCCTCGACCTGCGCCCGCCCGGCGTCGGCGATCGCCGTCCCGGCCTGGGTGCCGGGGGAGAACGCCCCGGAGAGCCGATCGCCGACGAACGGCACCCCGCCCGCGGCCTGCGAGGCGCCGTCGAACACGCCCGCCACCCGGTCGCCCGCGTCGGTGAGCGCCCGGCCCGGCGCCTGCAGCGCGAGCACGGTGTCGTGCAGCGCGATCGCGGCGGTGACCACGAGCACCACCCATACCGCGACGGCGAGGTCGGTGAGCACCTGCAGCATGCGCCGGCGCGGGCGCTCGGCGTAGAGGAGCACGCGGGGCCCGCGCGGGGCGAGGGTGAGGCTCACGTCCGGGTGTGTGCCCGGGCACCGGCGAGGGCACACCGCCGCGGACCGGGCCGCCTCCCGCAGCGCCCGGCCGGGAGAAGGAGGTCACCCGCCGTGCCCGAGGTCCGCAGGGTCGCGATCCTGGACGACTACCAGCACGTGGCCCGCGCGAGCGCCCAGTGGGAGCGCGTCTCCGACGGCCTCGGCGCCGAGATCACCACTTTCGACCGCCACCTCGGCGGTCCCGACGACGTCGTCGCGGCGCTGGAGCCTTTCGACGTGCTCGTCGTCATGCGCGAGCGCACCGCGTTCCCGGCCGAGGTGATCGAGAAGCTGCCGAATCTGCGCCTGCTGGTGACGACGGGGCCCGCGAACGCCGCGCTCGACGTCGCGGCCGCCCAGCGGGCCGGGATCACGGTGTCCGGCACCGGCGGGGTGTTCGACAACGCCGCGACGGTCGAGATGACCTGGGCGCTGATCCTCGCGACCGTGCGCCACGTCCCCGAGGAGGACCGCCGGATCCGCGAGGGCGGCTGGCAGCAGACCGTCGGCGCCGACCTCAAGGGGCGCCGCCTCGGCGTCGTAGGGCTCGGCGGCATCGGCAAGCCGGTCGCGGCGGTGGGGCGGGCGTTCGGGATGGACGTCGCGGCGTGGAGCCGCCACCTCGACCCCGACGACGCCCACGCCGTCGGCGTCACGCCGGTGTCGAAGGAGGAGCTGTTCGCCACCTCCGACGTCGTGACGATCCACATGAAGCTCTCCCGGGGCAGCCGCGGGCTCGTCGGGCGGGAGGACCTCGCCCGGATGACCGCGCACGCGATCCTGGTGAACACCTCGCGCGGGCCGATCGTCGACGAGGACGCGCTGCTCGAGGCGCTGCGCGCCGGGTCGATCGGCGGGGCCGGGCTCGACGTCTACGGCATCGAGCCGCTCCCAGTGGACTCGCCGTGGCGCTCCGCCCCGCGCACCGTGCTCACCCCACACCTGGGCTACGTGACTTCGGAGACGTTCGCCGAGATGTACGCCGACGCGGTCGAGGACATCGAGGCGTTCGCGGCCGGGTCGCCGGTGCGGGAGCTGGCGGCGCCGTCGTGACCGGTCAGGGGGGCGGGCCGTCCCAGTCGGCCACCGCCCACAGCGGCGACACCGGCCCGGTACCCGCCCCCAGCGGGTAGGACTCCGCCACCGCGCGCCGGATGTAGCGCTCCGCGTAGGCCACCGCCTCGGGCATCGGGAGTCCTCGGGCGAGGCCCGCGCATGTCGCGCTCCCCAGGGCGTCGCCGGCGCCGTGCACGTGGGGGGTGTCGATCCGCGGCCCGGTGAACTCCCACGTCCGCTCGCCGTCGGAGAGCAGGTCGACCACCTCCGGCGAGCCGTGCAGGTGGCCGCCCTTGACGAGCACCCACCGGGCGCCGAGGTCGTGCAGCGCGTCGGCGGCCTTCCTCGCGGTCTCCGGTCCGGTGACGGTCTCGCCCGCGAGCAGCCGGACCTCGTCGAGGTTGGGGGTGGCCAGCGCGGCGCGGGGGAAGAGCAGCGTGCGGATGGCCGCCATGGCGTCGTCGGCGAGCAGCGGCTCGCCGTACATCGACGCGGCGACGGGGTCGACGAGGAACGGCACCTGGTCGGGGTCGGCCCCGATCCCGACCTCGTCGACGACCTCCGCGACGGCCTCGATGATGCCCGCCGTCGCGAGCATCCCGGTCTTGGCGGCGCCGACACCGATGTCGGAGACGACGGCCCGGACCTGCGCGGCGACGACGTCCGGCGGGACCAGGTGCACCCCGGAGACGCCGAGCGAGTTCTGCACGGTCACCGCGGTGACCGCGACGCAGCCGTGGACCCCGCACGCCGTCATCGCCCTCAGGTCGGCCTCGAGCCCGGCGGCGCCGCCGGAGTCGGAGCCGGCGATCGTCAGGGCGCGCGGCGGCGTCGGGGTCATGGCCCCGCAGGATCGCACGAGCGTCGGGTCGGTCCGGCCCGTTGAGTGAGCGGCGCCGTTCTGGTGTCAGACGCCAGGATCGTGCCGTTGCTGCTGTGGAGGACCGAGCCGGCCCATGGGTGAACGGCGCCGTTCTGGCGTCAGATGCCAGGAATGTGCCGTTGCTTCCGCGCCAGAACCGCTCCGCTCACATGGGCATTGCCCTCACGGGCCCGTGTCCCGCGCCCAGCGGGTAGGAGTGCTCGACGGCGCGGGTGATGAACTCCTTGCCGAGCGCCACCGCGTCGACCAGCGACATCCCGCGCGCCAGCCCCGCGGTGATCGCCGAGGCCAGCGTGTCCCCGCCGCCGTGGGTGTGCGGCCGGTCCAGCCGCGGGGAGCGGAACTCGTGGACCTCGCCGGAGGCGAGGGACAGCAGGTCGACGCACTCGGGCTGGGGACGCCCCGTCGTCGCCTCCAGGTGCCCGCCCTTGACGAGCACCGCCGCCGCCCCGAGCGCGTGCAGGGCCGCGGCCGCCTCGTGGGCCGAGGCCTCGTCGACGACCTTGACCTCCGCGAGCAGCGCGATCTCGTCGAGGTTGGGCGTGATCAGCGTCGCCCGGGGCAGCAGCTCGGTCCGGATCGCGTCCAGGGCGTCCTCGGCGAGCAGCGGGCTCCCGCTCATCGACGCCGCGACGGGGTCCACCACGAACGGCACGCCCTCGCCGACGGCGCTGCCCCGCCCGATCCCCACCGCGTCGCACGCCCCGACGACCGCGTCGATGATCTCCCGCGACGCGAGCATCCCGGTCTTGGCGGCGTCGACGCCCATGTCGCCGGCGACCGTGCGGATCTGGGCGGCGACGACGTCCGGCGGCACCTCGTGGACCCCCGAGACCCCCAGCGAGTTCTGCACCGTCACCGCGGTGACCGCGACCGACCCGTGCACCCCGCACGCCGCGAAGGCGCGGATGTCGGCGGTCACCCCCGCGCCGCCGCCCGAGTCGGTGCCGGCGATCGTCAGGGCGACGGGTGGGCTCGTCGTCATGACCCCGCCACCGGAAGGTAGATGCGGTTGCCCTGCTCGGCGAACTCCTCGGCCTTCTCGGCCATGCCCGCCTCGATCGCCTCCACACTCAGCAGGCCCTGTTCCTCGGCACTGGCCCGGACGTCGTGGCTGATGCGCATCGAGCAGAACTTCGGCCCACACATGGAGCAGAAGTGGGCGGTCTTCGCGGGCTCGGCGGGCAGCGTCTCGTCGTGGAAGGACCGCGCGGTGTCCGGGTCCAGCGCGAGGCGGAACTGGTCGTGCCAGCAAAACTCGAACCGGGCCTTCGACAACGCGTCGTCGCGAGCCTGCGCTCCGGGATGACCCTTGGCGAGGTCGGCGGCGTGCGCGGCGATCTTGTAGGTGATCACGCCCCTCTTCACGTCCTCACGGTTCGGCAGCCCGAGGTGCTCCTTGGGTGTGACGTAGCAGAGCATCGCGGTGCCCGCCTGCGCGATCTGCGCCGCCCCGATCGCCGAGGTGATGTGGTCGTACCCCGGTGCGACGTCGGTGTCGCGGTAGATCTCCCAGGTGAGCCGCGAGGGGTCGCCGTCCACCTTCTCCAGCGCCTGGTAGATCGGCACGCTGCCGACCGGCACCGGCGAGTTGGGGAGGATGCTCTCGCGGGTGCGGTGGATCTCCGCGCCGGTGAAGAGGTCCAAGCGCATCTCAGGAGTGGTCTCGCCGTCGCGGGCGCGCTCCAGCTGGGTGCGGGTGGTCCTCCAGGGCTGCCGACGACGGGGCAGGCCCGCGTCGAGGTCGAGGATCGCCTCGTCATCGGTGTAGGGCCCCGAGGTGTCGTAGACGTCGAGGTGGGTGCCGTCGGTGAGCTCGATCCGGCGAGCGGCGACGTCGACGCCGTCGGCCCCGGGCAGATGGATCCTGCGGGACCCGTCGATCGGGCCGGTGGTGATCATGGGCGCACTCATGCTGCGCGTGGCCTCCCTACGCCGGCATTACCCGGTCAGGTTCGTACGGTCGGCGGCGCCGGACGTATCGTCCAGCCGCCCTCTCAGCCCGCTCCTGGCGCGGGCTCCCGCGGTGTGCAGTTGTGGATCGGTGGCCCGACGGTGCCATCCGGGCCGGAGGCGGGCAAGCCGGGTCAGGTCAGTTCGGACGGCACCGCGAGGACGTCGACCATGGCCTGCCCGCGCAGGACGGTGACCGGCAGGGTCCGCCCGATCGAGTCCGCGAAGAGCCGGCGCTGCAGGCCCTGGGCGTCGACGACGGGCTCGCGGTCCGCATCGACGACGATGTCGCCCCGGCGCAGGCCCGCCTGCGCGGCCGGGCTACCGGCGACGACGTCGGCGACCCGCAGGCCGTTCGCCCGCCCCAGCCGGGCGGCCACGTCGACCGGCAGCGGGGCCGGGGATCCGACGACGCCGAGGTAGCCGCGCCGCACCCGCCCGTCGCGGCGCAGCGCCGTGAGGATGTCGCGGGTCGTCGTCGTGATCGGCACCGCGAGGCCCAGCCCCACTCCCGCGACGGCGGTGTTGATCCCGACGACGTGGCCGGACGCGTCGGCGAGCGCCCCGCCGGAGTTGCCCGGGTTCAGGGCGGCGTCGGTCTGGATGACGTCCTCGACGACGCGGCTCGCGCTGCCGTCGCGGGTCGGCAGCGAGCGGCCGAGGGCGCTGACGACGCCGGCGGTGACGCTGCCCGCGAGACCGAACGGGTTGCCGACGGCGACGACCAGCTGGCCGACCCGCAGCGGGCCGGCGTCGCCCAGGGCGACGGGCGCCGGGGTGGTGGCGTCGGGGTGGACGGCGAGGACCGCGAGGTCGGAGAGCGCGTCGGCGCCGAGGACGCGGACGTCGGCGTGGGTGCCGTCGGCGAACGTGGCGCGGCCGGCGCGGCCGCGGGCGACGACGTGGGCGTTGGTGACCAGGACGGTGCCTCGGCCGGTGGCGTCGGTCGGGTCGCCCACGACGACCGCGGAGCCCGCACCGCGCGGGTTCTCCGGGTCGCCGACGGCGAGGGCGGCCACGGCGGGCCCGACCGTCTCCGCGACGGCGACCACGGTGCGGGAGTAGGAGTCGAGCTCGTCCACACCGTCGTGCTTACACCGTTGCAGCTGCTTCGGGCAGGGGTGTGCGCTGTGGGCGAACCGGGAGGTGCCCTCCGGGCAGGTGAGCACTGATCCGTCCTAGAGGGCGGATGAGTGCTCACGAGCGCGGAGCGCACCTAGATGAATGAGTCCGATTAGATCTTGGGGTGTGTCGTTCACCTGAACGTGGGCGGAGGGCGCCAAAGGTCATTGTGTGACGAACGACCGTGACGCCCTCCTGACCGCACTCTATGTCCACCTCGAGGATCGTGTCCTG
>NZ_DASXJD010000027.1:0-27920 GCF_036497585.1 Actinomycetospora sp.
ATCGCGCGCAGGGCGGCGAGGTGGGCCTCGGCGTCGGCCGGGTCCCACTCGCTCATCGGGCCGACCTCGGTGTCGCTGGCGGCGTGGCGGGTCAGCAGCAGGAACTTCACGACGGTCTCCTCGGTCTCGGGGTGGCCGCACCCAATGTGCGGCTCGCCCGGGGTCGGAGCCGCGACCCGCACGATGACACCGACCCGGGCCGCCGTGGCGAGACCACCCGTTCGGAGCAGCCTCAGGCCGCGACGCCGTTGCCCGCCCGCTTGTCGTCCTGGAAGGACTCCTCGTCCATGCCGCGGCGCCAGCAGCCGGAGATCGAGAGGAGGTCGCGCTCGCGGGTCGGCGTGGTTGTGCGGCGCCCCGCCGCTGTGACAATCTCCGGGACCGGGTCCGTGATCTGGATCTCATCGGGGCGGTTCACCACAGACAGCCGTCGTGCCGTCGCCTGCGGAGGTCCCGCCGTGTCGCAGCCCCGTCCCAGCCGTCCCGCGCCCGCACCCCCGGGCGCCCGACCTGCTCTCCGGCCGGATCCCGACGGGATCGTCCGGCCATCCGAGCCGGGCCCGCTCGAGCTCTCGACGGCCGTCGTCGCCGGCCTGCAGGCCCTGCGCAACCTGCGCGACCTGCCGTCGGGGGTCCGCGACGGCCGCCTGGAGCGGATGCTGCGGGCCACGCTGGCGCACCACCACCCGCCCTCGACCGACGACGGGGCCCGTCCCGGCACGGTCGCCGCCGACACCACGATGGCCGCCGTCCGCACCGCCTGCGCCCACCTGTCGGCGGAGGAGTACGAGGACGCCTACCTCGCGCTGTGCACCGCCTACGACGGCCTGCCCCGCCGTCCGCCGTCGTTCGACTGACCCGGCTGACCCACCGGAGACCGAGGGCGGACGGGCCTGCCCGCCGATCCGCCCTGCACCCCGCTCCGGTCTGCCCACCGGCGGGGCCGCCCCCGTGCCGCCGCTCAGGTCAGCTGCTTCGCGATGATCGCGTTGTTCGGTCCGACGCGGGTGTAGTAGCCCGGCTTGCCCGCCCGCGCGCAGCCGTCGCCGAAGCTGGTGATCCCGACGAGTTTGTCCGCCACCACGAGCGGGCCGCCGGAGTCGCCCTGGCAGGTGTCCACGCCACCGTCGTCGTAGCCGGCGCAGGTCAGCAGCCCCGGGTCGAAGTTCGAGGCACCCGCCTTGCAGTAGGCGTCGTCGCGGATCGGCACCGTCGCGGAGAGCAGGAAGCGCGAGGGCGTGCCGTTCTCCGCGGTGGAGCCCCAGCCGTAGATCGTCGCCGCGGTCGCCGGGGAGTAGAGAGCGCTGTCCGCGGCCGTGGCGAGGGGCAGCGTCTTCTGCTCGACCGGCGTCGCGAGGGTGAGCACCGAGACGTCGAGGCCGTTGCCGACCGCGGTGAAGGTGGGGCTCACCCAGGTCCTCGCGACCGGGACCGAGGCGCCGGCCTGCGACTGCTTGTCGTCGCGCCCGACGACGACGAACGTCTTGCGGTCGGGCGCCGAGGCGGTGCAGTGCGCTGCGGTGACGACCTTGGTCGGGGTCACGAGCGTGCCGCCGCAGAACTGGAAGCCCGAGGCGTCGGTGAGGTAGACGACCCACGGCGCGGCGGAGGTGGTGGCCTTCTGTCCACCCACGACGCGGCCCTGCTCGGCCCCGCCGTCCCCGTCGCCGCCCGACCCGTCGCCGCCCGACCCGTCGCCACCGCTGCCGGAGTCGGCGCCGGGGTCGCTCACCGTGCGCGGTCCGGCGTGACCCGAGACGACCACCCCGGCGACGCCACCGCTCACCGTCGCGGAGCTCCGCCCGCCGAGGCCGACCATCCCCACCGCGATGATCGCGACGGTCACCACGCCCGTCGTCACCAGCAGCACCGTCCGGCGTGCCACCCGCGCGCCGGGCACCGCCCGCGGCACGGGCGTCGCACGGTGCCGGCCCCCGCGGTCCCGCCGCCCGGGGCCCGAGGTCCCGTGCTGCGCCCGATCCGCCGTCCCACGTTCCCGCATGTACCCCTCCCCTCACGTTCCGCTGTTCCCGGCGTCCCCGGACGGGGCCACCGGGAGCAGCCCTCACCGCCTGTCGGAGCAGCACCTGACCAGAGCCCGCGGGGGAGCGACAAGGCGAAGAGGCGGAGTTCAACCCGCCGAGCGACGACGAACGGTCGATCAGGAGCGGTAAACGACACCGCGGAGTGACCAGCGCACGACGAGCGGTCGGTCGACGACGCCGTCCGGCGAGACCGGCGACCGCTCGGCGACGGTCACGGTGTGTCGCCCTTGTGACGACGGTGGGTGTGCGGCTCCGTGGATGAGCCGGGCCCCGGCGTCCTCAGTAGCGTGGAGGACGTGACGCACCACGACCTCGTCATCATCGGCTCGGGATCGGGCAACTCGATCCTGGACTCGCGGTTCGACGACCTCGACGTCGCCGTCGTCGAGCACGGCGTCTTCGGGGGCACCTGCCTCAACGTCGGCTGCATCCCGACCAAGATGTACGTCTACGCCTCGGACGTCGCCGAGGCGGTCCGCGAGGCGGGCCGGTACGGGGTCGACGCGAGCATCGACAAGGTGCGCTGGGCCGACATCCGCGACCGGGTGTTCGGGCGGATCGACCCCATCTCGGCCGGCGGGCGGCGCTACCGGGCCACGGAGAGCTCGAACGTCGCGCTCTACGAGGGCCACGCGCGGTTCAGCGGGGAGCGCGAGCTCTCCGTCGCCCCCACCGACGGCTCCGCGGCCACGACGCTCACCGCCGACCGCGTCGTCATCGCCGCGGGCTCACGCCCGACGGTGCCGGCGGTGATCGCCGAGTCCGGGGTCCCGTACCACACCTCGGACGACGTGATGCGCCTCGAGGACCTGCCGCAGCGCATGATCATCTGCGGCGGCGGCTACATCGCCGCGGAGTTCGCGCACGTCTTCGACGCCCTCGGCGTCGAGGTCACCGTCGTCACCCGCGGGCCCGCGCTGCTGCGCGAGCAGGACGAGCTGGTCTCGCAGCGGTTCACCGCGATCGCGCAGGAGCGCTTCACGGTCCACCTGAGCGCCGAGCCGACGGCCGCGGAGCAGCGCGCCGACGGGACGATCGTGCTCAGCTGCGGCGACGGCGGGACGGTCGAGGGCGACGCCCTGCTCGTGGCCACCGGCCGGCGCCCCAACGGCGACCGGATGGACGTGGCGCAGACCGGGCTGGAGCTCACCCGCGACGGGCGTATCGAGGTCGACGAGTACCAGCGCACCCCGGTCGAGGGCATCTGGGCGCTCGGCGACGTCAGCTCGCCCTACCAGCTCAAGCACGTCGCCAACCACGAGGCGCGCGTCGTGCAGCACAACCTGCTCCACCCCGACGCGCCGCGCGCCACGAGCCACCGGTTCGTGCCGTCGGCAGTGTTCACCCACCCGCAGGTGGCCTCGGTCGGGGCGCGCGAGCAGGACCTCCGCGACCGCGGCACCCCCTACGTCGTCGCGGTCCAGGCCTACGGCGACGTGGCGTTCGGCTGGGCGATGGAGGACACCACGGGGTTCGCGAAGGTCCTCGCGGCACCCGACGGCACGCTGCTCGGCGCGCACTTCCTCGGCCCGCAGGCGTCCTCGCTGATCCAGGTCCTCGTCCAGGCCATGGTGTTCGGGCGGAAGGCCCAGGACGTCGCCACCGGCCAGTACTGGATCCACCCGGCGCTGCCCGAGCTCATCGAGAACGCGCTGCTCGGGCTGCCGCTCGGCGGCTGAGCGTCAGCCCTCCTGCGTCACCCGCTCGCGCAGCGCGTGGAGCGCCTCGATGCGGGTGGCCTTGAGGACGTCGGGCGGGTCCCCAGGGAACTGCTTCTGCCAGGTGTCGGTCGTGCCGCGGTCGGCGACGGCGAACCAGACCGTGCCCGGCGGTTGGTCGTCCTGCGGGTCGGGACCTCCCGCCCCGCTGACGGCCACGACGAGGTCCGCGCCGAACATCTCGGCCGCGCGCTCGGCCATGGTGCGCACCGCGGGCTCGGCGACCACGGGCCCGTCGGGGACGCCCAGCACCCCGTGCTTGGTGCTGCGGTCGTAGGCCGTCACACCCCCGCGGAACCACTCGCTGGACCCGGGTGCGGCGGCGAGGTCGCTCGACACGAGCCCGCCCGTCAACGACTCCACCACGGCGACCCGGCGGCCGTCGCGGTCGGCGCCCTCCGAGATCTCCTTCGCGAGCTGCTCGGGCTCCACGTCGATGGGCTCGTCCACCGGTCCTCCTCTGCCGTCCCGGGGCGGCACACCGCCGCCCGGCCGGAGGGTATGACCGCCGGACCCGTCGTCGGAAACGCCTCACTCGGTGCGGCGGAACCGCCCGACCGCGAGCGCGAGGAGTACCACCGAGAAGGCGATCGTCAGCACGATCTCGAGCCAGGTGGGGACGACGAAGGCGCCCCACCGGATGCCCGGGTCGTAGCGGGCGAGGTCGGCGGCCGAGGCGTCGAGGCGCGCGAACACCACGTGCCGCAGCGGCTCCACGGCGTAGGTCATCGGGTTGACGTGGGTGAGCACGGTGAGCCACAGGGGCAGGTTCCCGAGCGGGAAGAGCGCCCCGGACAGGAACATCAGCGGCGTGATGATCAGCTGCACCATGGGCATGGCCGTCTGGACCTGCCGCAGGCGGGCGGCCAGCATGAGGCCGAGCGAGCAGATCATGAACGCCATGAGGAAGATCAGGCAGAGCAGCTCGAGGAACATCAGCGGGTCGTAGGGCACCCCCACCAGGCCGGCCAGCGCGAGCAGCAGGACGCACTGCAGCGTCGCGACCGTCGCCCCGCCGACCGCCTTCCCCACCAGGATCGACGTCGTCGACACCGGCGCGACGAGCATCTCGCGCAGGAACCCGAACTCCCGGTCCCAGACGATCGAGATGCCCGAGAACGCCGCGGTGAACAGCACCGAGACGGCGAGCACCCCGGGGAACAGGAACGTCGGCAGCGCGACGCCGCCGCTGCGCCCGCCCGCGCTCGCGAGCAGCGAGCCCAGGCCCGAGCCCAGGACGAACAGGAACAGCAGCGGTTGGGCGAGCGAGGACAGGATCCGGGTGCGGTCCTTGAAGAACCGGATCATCTCGCGCTGCCACACGACGGCGGCAGCGCGCGATTCGGTCGCCGGGCCGCTCTGCGGGATCCGCACCGCCTCGACGCGCAGCCGCGACGGCTCCTCGAGCTGGGTCACCTAGCGCCCCCTCATCCGCATGGCCATCGGGTGCATGGACGGGCCCCGCCCGGCCTCGGCGTCGCGCAGCGTCGTGCCGGTGTGGGCGAGGAAGACGTCGTCGAGCGAGGGCCGCGTGACCGACACCGACCGCACGCCGACGCCCTCGGCGGTGAGCGCCGCGAACAGCCGCGGCACGAACTCCGCACCCTTCGGCACCGACACCGTCACCGCTCCTTCGCGCACCGCCGCCTCGAGCCCGAACTCGCGGCGGATCACGGCGAGGGCGGCCTCGTCGTCGTCCGTGGCCACCACCACCCGGTCGGCCCCGACCTGGGCCTTGAGGGCCTCCGGGGTGTCCAGCGCGACGATGCGGCCCTCGTTCATGATCGCGATCCGGTCGCAGTTCTCCGCCTCGTCCATGTAGTGGGTGGTGACGAAGACGGTGATCTCCTCGGCCTCACCGAGCCGGGCGAGGTAGTCCCAGATCGAGGCCCGGGTCTGCGGGTCGAGCCCGATCGTGGGCTCGTCGAGGAAGAGCACCTGCGGGGAGTGCAGCAGCCCGCGCGCGATCTCCAGGCGCCGTCGCATGCCGCCCGAGTAGGTCGACACCGGATCGGCGCGGCGCTCCCAGAGCCCGACGGTGCGCAGCACCTCCTCGCGACGCGCGGCGGCGGTGCGCCGGTCGACGCCGTAGAGCTCGCCGTGGAAGCGCAGGTTCTGCTCCCCCGACATCGGCCCGTCCAGCGTCGGCTCCTGGAACACCAGGCCGATGCGGCGCCGCACCGCGGCCCGGTCGGCGACGACGTCGAGGCCGGCGACCTTGGCGGTGCCGCTCGTGGGCTCGACGAGCGTGCACAGGATGTTGATCGTGGTGGACTTCCCCGCGCCGTTCGGGCCGAGGAACCCGAAGGTCTCCCCGCGGGCCACGTCGAGGTCGATCCCGCGGACCGCCTCGACCTCCCCGTAGCGCTTGGTCAGACCCCTGACCTCGACTGCACCGACCTCGACTGCCCTGGCCGCGACGGCCGGATGGTCCACCCCGCCCCCTCTCCCACACCGTGGGAACCAGCCTAGGACGCGGGCCGCCGGGGCAGGTCGTGATTCCCGGGCCGATCCGCGGGGATCCCGACCGACGAGGCCGCCGCCCCTGCGACGTGGTCGAAGTAGGTGTCCCGGTCGGTCACGACGTTCTCGTACTGCCCGAACAGCTCGAACCCGACGGTGCCGAAGAGCTGGGTCCACGCGGTCACCGCGGCGGGCGCGAGGCGGGGGTCGAGGTGGAGCACCTCGGCGACGTCGGGCGCGACCGCGGCCACGACGTCGTCGCCGGGGTCGACGTCCGCGTGGGCCGCGCTCGCGATCGACCCCAGCACGACGCCGACCCGGCCCGCCGCGGGCAGGGTGTCCGGCGGAGCCGCGTAGCCGGGCACGGGGGAGCCGTAGATCAGCGCGTACTGCGCCGGATGCGCCCGGGCCCACGCCCGCACCCCCCGCCACACCGCGACCCAGCACTCCCGGGCCGACGCCCCCGACGCGGCGTCGCGCGCCGCCTCGGCCGCCTCCCCGACGGCGTCGTAGGCCTCGATGATCAGGGCGGTGAGCAGCTCGTCGCGGCTCGGGAAGTACCGGTAGACGGCCGAGGAGACCAGGCCGACCTCACGTGCCACGGCGCGCAGCGACAGCGCGGCGGCGCCGACCTCGGCGAGCTGGGTCCGGGCGGCGGCGAGGATCGCCTCGGTGGTCTGGGCGCGGGCACGTTCCCGGGCGGTGGGCACGACCGAGAGCATCGCACACATTCGAGAGCACTGCTCTTGACACCGGCGACGGGCGGCGAGAACACTGCTCTCAAGCGAGAGCAGCGCTCTCGACCGACACCGAGGAGCGGCTCCCATGAGCACCCACTACCAGCAGCCCGGCTTCCTGACCCGCCGCGTCATGAACCCGACGGTCGCCTTCCTGACCCGCCGCGGCGTCTCGCTCGCCGGGTCCGCGGTCCTCGGGGTCTCCGGCCGCACCACCGGCGAGATGCGCACGACCCCGGTCAACCCGCTGACCCTCGACGGCGAGCGCTACCTGCTGGCCGCCCGCGGCCACACCCAGTGGGTGCGCAACCTGCGCGTCTCCGGGTGGGCCGAGCTGACCGTCGGCCGGCGCACCGAGCGCGTGACCGCGCGCGAGATCACCGAGCCCGCGCAGATCGTGCCGATCCTGCGGGCCTACCTGAAGGCCTGGTCCTGGGAGGTCGGCGCGTTCTTCCAGGGAGTGGGCGCCGATGCCCCGGACGAGGACCTGGCCGCCATCGCCGGCGCGCACCCGGTCTTCGTGATCTCCGGGTGACGGCGCGGCGGCCGGCCGGGAGCGGCGCTACCGTGCCCGTCCATGAGCCAGCGCGAGCACGACGTCGTCCTCTACGGAGCGACCAGCTTCGTCGGGGCCCTGACCGCCGACTACCTCGCCCGCCACGCCCCCACCGGCACGCGCGTCGCCCTCGCCGGCCGCTCACGCGAGAAGCTGGAGCGCGTCCGCGCCACGTTGCCCGCCCCCGGCACCGACTGGCCGCTGATCATCGCCGACTCGGGCGACCGCGCCGCCCTCGACGCCATGGCCGCCTCCACGACGGCGCTCGCCACCACCGTCGGGCCCTACGCGAAGTACGGCATGCCGGTGGTCGAGGCGTGCGCCGCGGCGGGCACCCACTACGCCGACCTCACCGGGGAGGCGACGTTCGCCCGGCAGGCCATCGACGCGACGGACGCCCGCGCCCAGGAGACCGGCGCGCGGCTCGTGCACTCCTGCGGCTACGACTCGGTGCCCTCCGACCTCGGCGTCCTGCTCCTGCACTCGCAGGTCCAGGCCGACGGCGAGGGCGAGCTCTCCGACGTCACGACCGTCGTCCGCGTCCGCGGCGGCGTCTCGGGCGGCACGATCGACTCGATGCGAGGGATCGCCGACGGGGTCCGGGCGGACCGGTCGACGATGAAGGTCCTGCGCGACCCCTACAGCCTCTCCCCCGACCGGGAGGGCGAGCCGGACACCCGCCAGCCCAGCGACAACCCGGCCCCGCACCGGCTCGACGGCGGGTTCCTCGACGGCCGCTGGGCCGCGCCGTTCGTCATGGCCTCCTACAACACCCGCATCGTGCGCCGCTCCAACGCGATCGCCGGCTACGCCTACGGCAAGGGGCTGCGCTACGGCGAGGTCATGGCGGCCGGGTCGGGCCCGGTCGGCGCGGTGACGGCCGGCGCGGTCACCGCCGGGCTCGGCGCGCTGGTCGCCGGGCTCGCGACGCCGGTCGCGCGCCAGGTCCTCGACCGCGTCCTGCCCAAGCCCGGCGAGGGTCCCTCGGAGAAGACCCGCGAGAAGGGCTGGTTCCGCCACGACGTCGAGGCCACCACGACGACGGGCGCGCGCTACACCGCGCGGGTGTCGGCCTCGGGCGACCCGGGCTACGCGGCCACCGCGGTGATGCTCGGCGAGTCCCTGCTCTGCCTGGGGCTCGACGGCGACCGGCTGCCGGCGCGCACCGGCTCCCTCACCCCGGCCACCGCGATGGGCCCGGCGCTGGTCGAGCGGCTGCGCACCGCGGGGCACGTCTACGAGGTGGGTCGCGCGAGCTGACCGGCCCGACGGGCGAGTTCGACGGCGCAGGACCAGATGTCCGCGACGATCGACAAGGTCGCGAACGCCGCGACCTAGCACTCAGGGCGCGCCGGCCGGGGGCACCACCCGCAGCCCGGCCGGCGCGCCGTGCTCGATCAGCGCGAGCAGCGCGTCGGTGTCGAGGTGCTGCTCGACGAGGTCGGCGAGCAGGTCGAGCTGGGCGGTGCGGGCCGCCGCGAACGATATCGTCGTCGACACCCGGAACGCCGCCCCCGTCGTCGTCGCCACCCGCTCCAGCACCCGGCGCCGGAAGGCGTCGTTCTCCAGCAGCCCGTGCCAGTGCGTCCCGAGGACCGGGCCCGCGTCGACGCCCTCGACGGTGCCGTCGGCGAGCGTGACCAGCGGCGTCGTCGCACCGTCGCGCACCTCGCGGCCGTGGTGGATCTCGTACCCGGCGACGTGCTCGCCCAGCGCGGTGCCGGTCGGGTTGCCCAGGTGCTTGGCGGGGTCGAAGACGACGTCGACGTCGAGCAGCCCGAGACCCGTGTGCCGCCCCGGCGCTGCCTCGACGCCGTGCGGGTCGTCGATGCCGCGCGCGAGCATCTGGTAGCCGCCGCAGATGCCGAGCAGCGGGCGCCCGGCGCGGGCGTGGGCCAGCACCGCGTCCGCCAGGCCCCTCTCCCGCAGCCAGGCGAGGTCGGCGACGGTGGCCTTCGAGCCGGGGAGCACGACGAGGTCGGCGCCGACGAGCTCCCCCGGCGAGGTCACGTAGCGGACGGCCACCCCGGGCTCGGAGGCGAGGGCGTCGACGTCGGTGCCGTTGGAGACCCGCGGCAGGCGCACGACCGCGACCCGGAGCCAGTCGGTGCCGAGCGGCGGCGCCGGGCGACCCACCACGCCGGCGTGACCCAGCGAGTCCTCGGCGTCGATCCAGAGGTCCGGGGCGAACGGCACGACGCCGAGGGTCGGGCGGCCGGTGAGCCGCTCCAGCTGGGCCAGGCCCGGCTCGAGCAGCGCCGGATCGCCGCGGAACTTGTTGACGACGAAGCCCGCGATCAGCGCCTGGTCGCGCGGGTCGAGGACGGCGAGCGTGCCGAAGAGGTGGGCGAGGACGCCACCGCGGTCGATGTCGCCGACGACGATCGTGGGCAGGTCGGCGGCCCGGGCGAGGCCCAGGTTGGCGATGTCGGTGGCGCGCAGGTTGATCTCGGCAGGCGAGCCGGCGCCCTCGCAGACCACGACGTCGTGCTCGGCGCGGAGCTGCGCGAGCGTCGTCGTCACGACGTCGAGCAGGGCGGCCTTGCGCTCGCGGTAGGACAGCGCCGTGACCGTGCCGTCGACGCGGCCGTGGACGACGACCTGGCTGGTGCGGTCGGAGCCCGGCTTGAGCAGGACCGGGTTGAACCCGACGCTCGGACGCAGGTCGCACGCTGCGGCCTGCAGCGCCTGCGCGCGCCCGATCTCCCCGCCGTCGGCGGTGACGACGGAGTTGTTGCTCATGTTCTGCGCCTTGAAGGGCGCGACGTCGACGCCCCGACGGCGCAGCCAGCGGCAGATCCCGGCCACGAGCACGCTCTTCCCGGCGTCGCTGGTGGTGCCGGCGACGAGGAGGGCACCACGCATGATCAGGTGAGCCTACGGCTCAGGTGAGCACTGATCCGTGTCATGGGGCGGATTACTGCTCACGTGCGCGGAGCGCACCTTGCACACCGCCGGGCCAGGGGCTCCCAGCGGGGCAGGTGCGTCGTCGTGATCCCGGCCCGGTCGAGCTGGGCGATCCCGGACGGGCGGGCGACGAACTCGGGCGGCTCGCGCCAGGCGTAGACGACCCGCGCGACCCCGGCGCGCTCGATCAGCGTCGCGCACGAGTCCGGCCGGGACGCCCGCTGCCCACACGGCTCGAGCGAGCTGTAGAGCGTCGCGCCGGGCAGCCGCGGGTCGCCCGCCAGGTCGCGCAGGACGCCCTCCTCGGCGTGGTCCAGCGGGTCCTCGCGCCGGGACCAGCCCACGCCGAGCACGGACCCGTCGTCGGCGACCACCACGCACCCGACGCTGAACGCGCTCGCGCTCGGCGGGCAGCGCTCGGTGAGGACGCAGGCCTCGGCGAGGTGACGGTCGTCGGGGGCGCCGAACCGGTAGCGCAACAGCAGGTCCTCCCCGACACCCCGGGTCTCGACGAGGTGCGGCGCGGACTCCGGCGCGCCGGTGAACCGCGGCCCCGCGCCCACGAGCCGGGGCGCCACCACCAGTTGCAGTTCGTCGACCACACCCGCCGTGAGGAACTCCCGCAGGACGCCCGCGCCGCCCTCGACCATGAGGCGCACGACTCCGCGGCCGGCGAGGTCGTCGAGGACCTCGCCCGGGGAGCCGTCGAGGACCACCGTCTCGGCGCCCGGCTCGGTGAGCACCCGCGCGGCGGGGTCGAGGGGCTTGCCGGACAGCACCACCCGCAACGGCGACGGGGGCTGCCCGCGCGCGGTCCGCTCGGCCCGGCGGCCCGCCGAGCGCACGAGCAGCCGCGGGTCGTCCGCGCGCACCGTCCCCGCGCCGACCAGGATCGCGTCGACGTGGGCGCGTTCGGCGTCGACGCGGTCGAGGTCGTCCGGGCCGGAGAGGAGCAGCCGCTCGGGAGCGGCGTCGTCGAGGAACCCGTCGAGCGAGACCGCGCACGAGGCGAGGACGTGGGGTCTCATGCCCGGCTCACGGCAGCGTCAGGATCTCGCTGCCGGTGTCGGTGACGAGGATCGTGTGCTCGAACTGCGCGGTGTGCGACTTGTCCTTCGTCGTCACCGTCCACCCGTCGTCCCAGATGTCGTAGTCGATGCCGCCACGGGTGATCATCGGCTCGATCGTGAAGGTCATGCCGGGCTCGAGGACCTCGTGACGGTCCGGGTCGTCGTAGTGCACCACGACCAGACCCGAGTGGAAGGTGCGCCCGATGCCGTGCCCGGTGAAGTCGCGGACGACGCCGTAGCCGAACCGGTTGGCGTAGGACTCGATGACCCGCCCGACGACGTTCAGCTCCCGTCCCGGCTTGACCGCCTTGATCGCGCGCATCGTCGCCTCGCGGGTGCGCTCGACGAGCAGCCGGTCCTCCTCGTCGACGTCCCCGGCGAGGAACGTGGCGTTGGTGTCGCCGTGCACGCCGTCGAGGTAGGCGGTGACGTCGATGTTGACGATGTCGCCGTCCCCGATCACCGTCGAGTCCGGGATGCCGTGGCAGATGACCTCGTTGATCGAGGTGCAGCACGACTTCGGGAACCCGCGGTAGCCCAGGGTCGAGGGGTAGGCGCCGGCGTCGACGAGGAACTCGTGGACCACGCGGTCGACGTCGTCGGTGGTCGCGCCGGGCTTCACGGCCTCGCCGCCCGCGACGAGCGACTGCGCCGCGACCCGGCTCGCCACCCGCATCTTCTCGATGACCTCGGGGTGCTGCACCCACGGGTCGGTGGACCGCTCGGGGCCCGACCTCCCGACGTACTCGGGACGGACGATCGAGGAGGGCACCGGGCGCAGCGGCGTCTGCTGCCCGGGGCGCAGGGGAGCACGTACCGGCATGGCCCCCAGCGTAGGCGTCCCGTCAGGCGTGCTGCCGCGCGCGGCGGGCGCGCAGCCGCATGATGCCGAGCACCGCCCCGCGCCAGCCCAGGACGAGGACGGCGAGCGAGACCGTCGCGACGACGACGAACGAGAGCGGCGGCCGGTCGACGAACGCCCAGCGCAGCAGCATCCCCACGACGACGGCGCCCAGCCAGACCGCGATGCCGCGTCGCGGGCTCAGGGGGTCCTGCCACGTGCGGGCGACGAGGGCGCCCACGAGACCGCCGACGAGGAACGGCGCCGCCACCTCGAGGACCCCGACGATCCCGAGGTCCTCCTGGTGCGAGCGCGTCCCGATGGCGGCGAAGACGAGCACGGCGAGCGCGTCGACGAGCGCCACGATCGGCCGGCGCATCAGAAGAGCACCGTCGCGAAGCTCGCCACCTGGCTGAACCCCACCCGCTGATAGGCCGCCCGCGCCGGGGTGTTGAACGCGTTCACGTAGAGCGAGGCGATCCGGCCGGCCCGCACGAGGTGCTCGACGACGGCCGCGGTGCCCGACTGCCCCAGGCCCCGGCCGCGCCAGTCGGGGTGCACCCACACCCCCTGGATCTGCCCGACCCTGGTGGAGAGTGCACCGACCTCGGCCTTGAACACGACCTCGCCGTTCTCGAACCGGACGAACGCCCGGCCCGAGGAGATCAGCTCCCCGACCCGGGCCCGGTACCCCGCGCCGCCGTCCCCGAGGCGGGGGTCCACGCCGACCTCCTCGAGGAACATGGCGATCGCGGCGGGCAGGTAGCGCTCCATGTCGTCGGGCCGCGCCTGGCGGACGTCGGGGTCGGGGGCAATGGCGGGCATGCCGTCGATCGCCATGAGCGGCTGGTCCGAGCGGACCTCGCGGGCGGTGCCCCAGTGCTCGGCGAGCTCCTCCCACAGCGGCAGCACGAGCTCGCGGCGCCCGACGAGGGACGAGCAGGTGCGCCGGTGACGGCGGGCGCGGTCGGCGAAGGCGCGCACGGCGACCCGCTCGCCGCGCAGCGGCACCAGGTTGGCCCCGGAGAAGCACAGCCCGTCGAGGCGGCCGCCGACGCCCCACAGCTCCCCGCCGAGGCGCCACGGCTCCACGCCGACGGTCTCGACGCGCGAGGCGACCATGCAGGTCGCGATCGGGTCGCCGTCGAGCACACCGCGCACCCTCGACCGGTCACGGTCGTCCAGGAGCCGCGCACCGGCCGTACGGAGCACGGGTCCAGAGTGCCACACGGAGGCCGCCACCGGACGTGCACGGTCCGTACACCCGTGCCGGGTTGCGTCGCGCGATGCTCATCGCACCGTCATGATCGCCACAGCTGTCGGTCACGGATTACACAGCCACATCGGGGACCCTCGGAGCATGGCCCAGAACGACACCCTCCACGACGACGGCGCCTCCCGCGAGGAGCACGACCGGCTCGAGGCGCTGGCGCACCCGCGCAGCGTCGCGAACCCCCGGCGCACCAGGCGCTAGATCCGCGTCAGACCAGTTCGGGGCGCTCCCACTTCTCCCCCAGCACGTGGTGGGCCAGGAACGCGAACACCGTCGAGTACCAGAGCTTCGCGTCGCCCGGCTTGAGCACCCAGTGGTTCTCGTCCGGGAAGTAGAGGAACTGCGAGACGTCCCCGACGCGGCCGTGGCGCTGCAGGTCGTACCAGAGCCGGAGCCCCTCCCCGATCGGCACGCGGTAGTCCTTGTCGCCGTGGATCACGAGCATCGGCGTGCTGATCCGCGCCGCGGACCGGTGCGGTGAGTGCTCGTCGTAGCGGTCGCGGTCGGTGATCGGGTCGCCCCACTGGCGCACCCAGTGGAACGAGCCGTCGGTGGTGCCGACGAAGCCGTCGAGGTGCCAGATGCTGGCGTGGGTGACGATCGCGTCGAAGCGGTCGGTGTGCCCGGCGATCCAGTTGGCCATGTAGCCGCCGAAGGACCCGCCCATGGTCGCCGTCCGGGAGCCGTCGAGGTCGGGGCGCTCCAGCGCGGCGTCGGTGACGGTCATGAGGTCGGTGTAGGGCAGCCCGCCCCAGGCACCCGTCGCCGGGTCGGTGAACTCGCGGCCGTACCCGGTGGAGAGCCGGGGATCGGGCAGCAGCACCGCGTACCCGCGCGCCACCATCAGCCACGGGCACCAGCGCCACGACCAGGCGTTCCAGCTCATGTACGGCCCGCCGTGGACCCACAGCAGCAGCGGCGCCGGCGCCTGCTCCGACGCCCCGGCCGGGAGCGCCAGCCACGCCCGCAGCGCGGTGCCGTCCGCGGCGGTGGCGTGCACCTCGGTGAGCGAGCCGGGCAGGTCGTCGATCTCGGTCGCGCCGCGCAGCACGGCGGGCTCCTGGTCGGCGGCGTGCGGGTCGAGCCGGACCGGGGTCGGCGGGGCGTCCATCGTCGCGCGGATCGCGTAGAGCGCGCCGCCCTCGGGGCTCGCGACGACGTCGCCGTAGGCGCCCGAGGCCGTCAGCCGCGTCACGGACCCGTCGGCGATCGAGACCCGGAAGACCGGCGCGTGACCGCGCTCGTCGGCGACGACGAGGACGACGTCGGGGTCGGCCGCCCCGACCACCGACCGGATCGCCCAGCGACCGGTCTCGACGACGGTCCGCGCCTCGCCGCCGGCGAGCTCCCGCGCCATGAGCGACTGCGCCGGCGCGCGCCCGGGCGCGGCGTGCTCCTCGCGGATCCACAGCAGCCAGCGCCCGTCCGGCGTGATCGCGGGCATCTCGTGGTCCGCACCGGCCTCGTCGGCGACGACCTCGGTCTCGCCGCCGCCGGTGGGGCGCAGCTCGAGGCGGACGCGGACGGCGGCGGGGTCGGCTCGATCCCGGATGTCCACGGCGACGGCGAGCACGGACCCGTCGGGCGCGATCGCGGACTCCCGGACCCGCTGGGTCGGCTCCGCGGGGTCGACGACGGCGACCGGGTCGGTGAGGCGGTCGGCCGCGAGCTGGTCGTGCACCCGGATCTGGGGGCGTCCCGGGCCGAGGTCGTGGTCCCAGAAGCGCACCGGGAACCGGTCGTGCAGCCGCGCCGAGACGCCGGCCTTCTTGCGCGCCGCCCGCAGCGCGGCGGCGGCGTCGGGGACCTCGCCCGCGTCCTCCGCCTCGGCGGGCGGCTCGGGCGCGGGCCCGACCGGCACGGTGGTGGTGACGACGACATGCCCGGCGTCGCGCGCGACCGCGAAGGACGCGATGCCGTCGCCGGGGTCGAGGATGCGCCGCGCCTCGCCGCCGTGGTGCGGGAGCACCCACAGCGCGGCCGGCTCGTCCTCGCCGGCCTCGACCGTCGGGTCCGGGCGGCGCGAGGTGAACAGCAGGTCGCCGTCGGGCGCGAACGCCGCCGACGACTCCCCCGCCGCCGAGCGCGTCAGCCGCCGCGCCGGGGCCTCCCCCGTCGGGTCGACCTCCCACAGGGATGTCACCGACTTCGTGGCGTCCGGCGCCAGCTCGGAGACCGTCGTGACCAGCCGGGCGCCGTCCGGGGACAGCGCGAGCCCGGCCTGGCGGCGGGTGGCGACGAAGGCGTCGAGATCGTCGAAGGTGCTCATCGATCCCGATCCCACCACGACCGGCGGCCCCCGGCCTCCTACCCGACGGTGACGGTGGGCGCGCCGCCGGCGTGGCCACCGGCGAGCTCGTCCTCCCCGGACTCCTCGGCGAGGCGCATGGCCTCCTCGATCAGCGTCTCGACGATCTGGGCCTCGGGCACGGTCTTGATGACCTCGCCCTTGACGAAGATCTGGCCCTTGCCGTTGCCGGACGCGACGCCCAGGTCGGCGTCGCGGGCCTCGCCGGGCCCGTTGACGACGCAGCCCATGACGGCCACGCGCAGCGGCACCTCCATGCCCTCGAGCCCGGCGGTGACCTCGTCGGCGAGCTTGTAGACGTCGACCTGCGCGCGCCCGCAGGACGGGCACGACACGATCTCGAGCTTGCGGGGGCGCAGGTTCAGCGACTCCAGGATCGACAGGCCCACCCGGACCTCCTCGATCGGCGGCGCCGAGAGCGAGACGCGGATGGTGTCGCCGATGCCGCGGGAGAGCAGCGCGCCGAAGGCGGTGGCGCTCTTGATCGTGCCCAGGAACGTCGGCCCGGCCTCGGTCACGCCGAGGTGCAGCGGGTAGTCGCACTGCTCGGCGAGCAGCTCGTAGGCCCGGACCATCGTGACCGGGTCGTGGTGCTTCACCGAGATCTTGATGTCGTGGTAGTCGTGCTCGGCGAACAGGCTCGCCTCCCAGAGCGCCGACTCCACCAGCGCCTCCGGCGTCGCCTTCCCGTGCTTCGCCATGATCGACGGCTCCAGCGACCCGGCGTTGACGCCGATGCGGATCGGGATGCCCGCGTCCTTGGCGGCCTTCGCGATCTCGCCGACCTTGTCGTCGAACTTCTTGATGTTCCCGGGGTTCACCCGGACCGCGGCGCACCCGGCGTCGATCGCGGCGAACACGTACTTCGGCTGGAAGTGGATGTCGGCGATGACCGGGATGTTCGACTTCCTCGCGATCGCCGGCAGCGCCTCGGCGTCGTCGGCGCTCGGGACGGCCACGCGCACGATGTCGCAGCCCGCGGCGGTGAGCTCGGCGATCTGCTGGAGGGTGGCGTTGACGTCGGCGGTGAGCGTCGTCGTCATCGACTGGACGGACACCGGGTGATCGCTGCCCACCCCGACGCCCCCGACGTCGAGCTGACGGGTCTTGCGGCGCGGCGCGAGCACCGCGGGCGCCTCCGGCATGCCGAGGTCGATCGTCATGCCATCCAGTCTAGGGCTGACGCCCACGTGAGCGGATGTGGTCGCCATGACGTCCACAGGCCTTCACATGGGCTTCGCCCTAGAGGTTCAGCTTGATCGGGTTGACGATGTCGGCGACGATCACGAGCCCGCCGTAGAGCATGATCAGGATGGCGAAGCCGTAGGCGATCGGCATCAGCCGCGCCATGTCCACCGGCCCGGGGTCGGGGCGTCCCCGCATCCGCGCGAACCGCTTCTTGGCCGCCTCCCACAGCGCCGGGAGGATGTGCCCGCCGTCGAGCGGCAGGATCGGCAGCAGGTTGAGCAGGAACAGCGAGATGTTCACCGCGGCGAGCAGCTGCAGCATCGTCGCGAGCTCGGTGGTCACCGGCTGGTCGGAGGCGAGGACCTCTCCGCCGAGGACCGAGACGCCGACGACGCTGACCGGTCCGGTCGCGTCCCGCTGCTGGCCGAGGAACACCGCGCCGAACAGCGCCGGGACCTTGTGCGGCAGGGCGGCGACGCTCGTCACGACGTTGGAGAACATCTGGCCGGTGTAGTCCAGGACCTGGCCGGGGGTCTGGCGCATCACCGGCTGGATCGGCGTCAGTCCGAGGAACGACCCCGTGACGTAGCGCGGCTCCCCGGACTGCGCGGAGTCGAGGTCGAGCAGCTGGGTCTGGATGAGCTGCGGGTAGAGCGTCAGGGTCTGCACACCCCCGCCCGGCTGCGCGCGCTCGACGACGACGGGCACGGTGCCCTTGGCGTCGCGGATGGCGAGCTGGAGATCCTGCCAGGAGTCGAAGGTGCGGCCCTCGAAGCTGACGATCCGGTCACCGGCCCGGAACCCGGCCTGGGCGGCCGGGGTGGGCGGGGCGCCGACGGGGCAGCGGTTGTCCGGGGTGGCCTGGGAGGCGGGCACCACGCACTCGCTCACCGCGCTGACCACGGGCTGCGAGGTCGGGATGCCGAAGCCCATGAGCACGATGACGAACAGCACGCCCGCCAGGACCAGGTTCATGAACGGGCCGGCGAACATGACGACGATGCGCTGCCACGGCTTGCGGGTCCAGAACTGCCGGTCCTCGTCGCCGGGCTGGATGTCGCGCGCCGAGTCGGCCCGGACGTCGTCGATGAGCCCCTGGAAGGGCCCGGAGCGGCGGCTGCGGCCGATGCGCTCGCCCGGGGCCGGCGGCACCATCCCGATCATGCGGATGTAGCCGCCCAGCGGGATCGCCCGCACGCCGAACGAGGTCTCGCCGCGCTGCCGGGAGAACAGCACCGGGCCGAAGCCGACCATGAACTCCGGCACCCGCACGCCGAACCACCGGGCGGTCGTGAAGTGGCCGAGCTCGTGCCAGGCGATGGAGAACAACAGACCGAGCGCGAACAGCACGATCCCGACGACGAGCATCACGAGGCGCCACGGTATCCGGGCCGATGTGGCGATCTCGTGCGGCCCCGGGTGCCTCAGGCGCGCGCCGCCCCCAGGATCTCCCCCGCCCGGGCCCGCGCCCACTCCTCGGCGGCGAGCACGTCGGCCACGTCGACCGGGTCTCGCGACCACCCGTCCGCGTCGCCGAGCACCTCCGCGACCGTGTCGACGATGCCCAGCCAGGTGCCGCGCCCGGCGAGGAACCCGTGTACGGCCTCCTCGTTCGCGGCGTTGAACACCGCCGGCAGGCACCCGCCCGCCGACCCCGCCGCGCGGGCCAGGTCGACCGCCGGGAACGCCGTCGCGTCGAGGGGCTCGAACGTCCACGCCGACGCCGCGGCGAACGTCTCGCGCCGCGACGCCCCCGCCAGCCGGTCGGGCCAGCCCAGCGCGAGCGCGATCGGCAGGTGCATGTCCGGCGGGCTCGCCTGGGCGATGGTGGCGCCGTCGGCGAAGGTCACCATCGAGTGGACCATCGACTGCGGGTGCACGACGACGTCGATCCGCTCGTAGGGCACCCCGAACAGCAGGTGCGCCTCGATGAGCTCGAGGCCCTTGTTCACCAGCGTCGAGGAGTTCAGCGTCACGACCGGCCCCATCGCCCACGTCGGGTGGGCCAGGGCGTCGTCGAGCGAGACCTCCGCGAGCTGTGCGCGGGTCCGCCCGCGGAACGGGCCGCCGGAGGCGGTGAGCACGACCCGGTCGACCTCGTCGGCCGCCCCGCCGCGCAGGCACTGCGCGATCGCGGAGTGCTCGGAGTCCACCGGGACGATCTGCCCGGGGGTCGCCGCGCGCGTGACGAGCGGGCCCCCGGCGACCAGCGACTCCTTGTTGGCCAGCGCGAGTGTGGCACCGGTGTGCAGCGCGGCGAGGGTCGGCGCGAGCCCGCGCGAGCCGTCGACGGCGTTCAGCACGACGGTGCCCGGCCCCCCGGACCCGGCGAGGTCGGTCATCGCCTCCGGGCCGGCGATCACGGTGGCGCGGGCGCCGGCCTCGCGCAGCGCGTGCTCGACGGGGGCCGCCGTCGCCGGGTCGGCCACGGCCACCCTCGCCACCCCGAACTCCGCGGCCTGGGCGGCCAGCAGCTCCGGGCGGCCGCCGCCGGCGGCGAGGGCGGTCACGGTGAGGCGGTCGGGGTTGCTGCGCACGACGTCGAGCGCCTGCGTGCCGATCGACCCGGTCGAGCCGAGCAGAACCACGGAGCGGCGGTCGGGCGCGGTCTGCGGTGCGGAGGTGGCCATCACCGTCATCCTGGCCCGCCCACCGATCGCCCCGCACGCCGCGGGCGGATAGGTTGACGCGCGAGACCCCCGGTGTCCGGGGGACCGGACCGCACGAGGAGGACCCGTGGCGAGCGGCTCGACCCCGGCCCGTCAGGCCCACGGCGAGGTCGCGCAGGGCGACACGCACCACGCCGTCGTCGTGAACGGCGTGTCGTCCGACGACGAGCCCTCGGTCGAGTGGGGCTGGCACGGGCACTACCCGAAGGTCGCCCGCCTCTCCGGCTTCGTCGTCGCGGCCGTCCTGCTGATCATGCTGTACTCGAACTACTACAACGGCGAGGACCGGGTGTGGGTGATCGCGCTCGCGATCGGCTTCTTCTTCCTCTCCCTCGGGTCGGTCATCCGGGCCCGCACCGCCTGGCGCCGTTGACCCGACCCGGGGCCCTCCGGCAGTGGATGCTCGACGGCCTCGTCGATCGCTCCAACCGGCACACCGGGCCCGGCGTCCGCGGCCCTGACCCCACCGCGGGGAAGCCGTGGTGGCGCGTCATGTGCCTCACGGGCGTGGACTACTTCTCGACGCTGGGCTACCAGCCGGCCGTCGCGGTGGCGGCGGCCGGGCTGGTCTCGCCGATCGCCACCCTCGTGCTGGTGGCGCTGACCCTGCTCGGCGCGCTGCCGATCTATCGCCGGGTGGCCCGGGAGTCCCCGCACGGCGAGGGCTCGGTCGCGATGCTCGAGCGGCTGCTGTCCTACTGGTGGTCCAAGCTGCTCGTGCTGGTGCTGCTCGGGTTCGCCGCCACCGACTTCGTCATCACCATCACGCTCTCGTCGGCCGACGCGTCCGCCCACGTCATCGAGAACCCCCTGGTCGGATCGGCGCTGCAGGGCTGGGAGGTGCCGCTGACGATCGCGCTGATCCTGCTGCTCGGCGTGGTCTTCCTCGCCGGGTTCCACGAGGCCATCGGGATCGCCGTGGTCATCGTCGGGATCTACCTCGTCATGAACCTGGTCGTCGTGGTCGGGGCGCTGGTGCGGATCGCGACGACGCCGCAGCTCGTCGTCGACTGGGGCGCGGCGCTGACCACGCAGAACGGCAACCCGCTGGTCATCGTCGGGATCGCGCTGCTCGTGTTCCCCAAGCTCGCGCTCGGGCTGTCCGGCTTCGAGACCGGCGTGACGGTGATGCCGCTGATCAAGGGCGCCGAGGGCGACACCGAGCGCTCCCCCGAGGCGCGCATCGCCGGCGCCCGCAAGCTCCTCACGACGGCGGCGCTCATCATGAGCGGCTTCCTGGTCACCTCGAGCTTCGCGTGCACCGTGCTCATCCCGCTCCCGGCGTTCGGACCGGACGGGCCCGCGAACGGCCGGGCGCTGGCCTACCTCGCCCACGAGCAGTTCGGCGACGTGATCGGCACGGCCTACGACCTCTCGACGATCGTCATCCTGTGGTTCGCGGGGGCCTCGGCGATGGCCGGGCTGCTCAATCTCGTGCCGCGCTACCTACCGCGCTTCGGGATGGCGCCGGACTGGGCCCGGGCGGTCCGGCCGATGGTCGCGGTGTTCACGCTGGTCGGCATCCTCGTCACGGTCGTCTTCGACGCGAGCGTCGACGCCCAGTCCGGCGCCTACGCGACCGGCGTGCTGGTGCTGATCACCTCGGCGTCGGTGTCGGTGACGCTGTCCGCGCGCAAGCACGGCCAGCGGGCGGCGTTCGCCGGGTTCGCCGTGGTCAGCGTGGTGTTCGTCTACACGACGGTGACGAACATGGTCGAACGGCCGGAGGGCCTCAAGATCGGCCTGATCTTCGTGCTGGCGATCCTCGTCGTCTCGTTCGCCTCGCGGGCCGCACGGTCCTTCGAGCTGCGCATCACCGCGGTGCACCTCGACGACACCGCCGACCACATCCTGCGCGACGCCCACACGCTGGACCCGGAGTCGACGATCCGGCTCATCGCCAACGAGCCCGACCGCCGCGACCGGGCCGAGTACCACGACAAGGAGCTCGAGGAGCGCTACGACCACCACATCCCGTCCGGCGACGCCCTGATCTTCGTGGAGATCACGGTCGGCGACCCCTCGGACTTCGAGGAGGAGCTGCACGTGCTCGGCGAGTACCGGCACGGGTACCGCATCCTGCGGGCGCGCTCGGCCAGCGTGCCCAACGCGATCGCGGCGCTGCTGCTCGAGCTCCGGGACCGGACGGGTCGCGCGCCGCACGTCTACTTCGAGTGGACCGAGGGCAACCCGGCGGTGAACCTCGTGCGCTACCTGCTCTTCGGGGTCGGCGAGGTCGCGCCCGTGACCCGCGAGGTGCTGCGGGAGGCCGAGCCGGACCCGTCCCGGCGCCCGGCGGTGCACGTCGGCTGACGCCTCGTGCGTGCGTTTCCGTGTCTCAGCACGGAAACGCACGCACACGCGGAGCTAAGCCGGCGAGACCGGGACGTCCCCCTCCACCGCCTTCGCCGCCTTGCGCGCGGCGACGAGCACCGCGTCCCACACCGGCGAGAACGGTGGCGCGTACGACAGGTCCATGAACGTCATCTCCTCGACGTCCATGTCGTTCCAGATCGCCGTCGCGAACACGTCGATGCGCTTGCCCGAGTCGGCGCGCCCGACGATCTGCGCGCCGAGGAGCTTCCCGGAGCGCTTCTCGGCGAGCACCTTCACCGTCATCGTCTCCGCGCCCGGGAAGTAGCCGGCGACGTTGGTCGACTCGATCGTCGTCGTCACGTACCCGTACCCGGCGGCCGTCGCCTCGGCCTCGCCGAGCCCGGTGCGGCCGATCTCCAGCGAGCACACCTTCGAGATCGCCGTGCCGAGGACCCCGGGGAAGGCGCCGTAGCCGCCCGCCAGGTTCGTGCCGATGATCCGGCCGTGCTTGTTGGCGTGGGTGCCGAGCGCGATCGCCACGCCCCGGTGCGAGAGCCGGTGCTGGACCTCGACGCAGTCGCCGCCGGCCCACACGTTGTCGTGGCCCGCGCAGCGCATCTGGACGTCGGTGACCAGCCCGCCGGACGCCCCCACCGTCAGCCCGGCCTCCCGGGCGAGGTCCACGTTGGGCCGCACGCCGAGCCCGAGCACGACGATGTCCGCGGGGATCGTGTCCCGGTCGGTCCGCACCCCGGTCACCCGGCCGTCGTCACCGACGTCGAACCCCTGCACGCTGACGCCGGTGAGCACGGTCATCCCCATGCCCTGCATGGCCTCGCGGACGATGGCGCCCATGTCGGGGTCGATCTGGGTGAAGGGCTCCGGCGCCTGGTCGAGGATCGTCACCTCGAGGTCGCGCAGCACCATCGCCTCGGCCATCTCGACGCCGATGTAGCCGGCGCCCACGACGACGGCGCGCCGCTGGTCACCGTCGGTCAGGTCCTTGATGATCGCCTCGCCGTCCTCGAGCGACTGCACCCCGAAGACGCCGTCGGCGTCGATGCCCTCCAGCGGCGGGCGCAGCGGCCGGGCACCGGTGGCGAGCACGAGGTCGTCGTACTCGATCTCGCCGTCCTCGCCGTCGCCGTCCACGGCGCGGAAGGACACCACCTGCTTCTCGACGTCGATCGCGGTCACCTCGGTGCGCATCCGCAGGTCGATCCCGGCCTCGCGGTGCTGCTCGGGCGTGCGGGCGATGAGGGAGTCGCCGTCGGGGACGTGGCCGGAGATCCAGTACGGGATGCCGCAGGCGGAGTACGAGGAGTAGTGACCCTTCTCGAGGACGGTCACCTCGACCTCGTCCGAGGCGTGGCGCAGGGCGGTGTTGGCCGCGCTCATCCCGGTGGCGTCCCCGCCGACGACGACGATGCGACGGGTCATCTGCCGAACCTCCGATAGCGTGCCCACGTGGCCGAAGCTGGGTCGAGACCTGTGGCTGAGATCGAGGTGGACGGGCGCACCGTGCGCCTGACCAACCCGGACAGGGTGTACTTCTCGGCGCGCGGTGAAACGAAACTCGATCTCGCCCACTACTACCTCGCCGTCGGCCCCGGCATCGTCAACGCCCTGCGCGACCGCCCCTGCATGCTGCACCGCTTCCCGACCGGCGTCGACGGCGAGAAGGTCCACCAGAAGCGCCTCCCCAAGGGCGCCCCGGACTGGGTCCCGACGGTGCGGGTGCGCTTCCCGCGCTACAACCGCACCGCCGACGAGCTCTGCGTCTCCTCGGTCGCCGACGTGGTGTGGGCCGTGCAGATGTCGACCGTCGAGTTCCACCCCTGGAACTCCCGCGCCGCCGACGTCGAGTCCCCCGACGAGTGGCGCATCGACCTCGACCCGATGCCCGACGTCGGGTTCGGCACCGTCCGCGAGGTCGCGGGAGTCGTCCACGAGGTCCTCGACGAGCTCGGCGCCGTCGGCTTCCCGAAGACCTCCGGCGGCAAGGGCCTGCACGTCTACGTGCGCATCGCGCCCGAGCACTCCTTCGGCGAGGTGCGCCGCGCGGCGTGGGCGTTCGCCCGCGAGGTGGAGCGGCGGGCGCCGCGGCTGGTGACGACGGCGTGGTGGCGCAAGGACCGCGAGCCCGGCACGGTCTTCGTCGACTACAACCAGAACACCCGCGACCACACCATCGCCAGCGCCTACTCGGTGCGCGGGACGCCGCTGGGGATCGTGTCGGCTCCGGTCCGATGGGACGAGGTGCCCGACGTCGAACCGGGCGACTTCACGATCGCGACGATGCCCGCGCGGTTCGCCGAGATCGGCGACCTGCACGCCGGGATCGACGAGGCGGTGTTCGACCTGTCGCCGCTGCTCGAGTGGGCCGAGCGCGACTCCGCCGAGGCGCCCGCGGCGGACCTCGACGAGTGAGGGCCTAGAACGGGGTGCCGTTCCAGGGCACGGATGGCGCGGCGAGCAGCCGCGCCAGCTGCCCGGCGGCGCCCGCGGAGACCTCCTCGAGCCGCCCCGAGCGTGCCAGCACCCGGGGGTCGACGCCGCCGAGGACCACCGAGCCGAGTGCGCTCACCGGCAGCACGACGTCCGGCGCGTCGCGCGTGGGCTCGACGACGGGGGCGAGCCGGTCGTGGGTGTCCAGGCGCCAGCGGCCCGCCGTGTAGCCGGCGTCGTCGACGATCTCGAGCACGATCGCCTCCTCGAGGGGGTAGCGGCGCGCCGCGAGGAGACCGGGCGCGTCGAGCACACGCAGCCACACCATCGCCCGCTCGCCCTCGACGGCAACCGCACGGTGGTCGTCGAGCAGCCAGGGCAACGGCTCGTCGACCGAGGCCTGCGCCCAGGTGACGGTGCCGACCAGGTCCTGCGAGCACAGGTGGCGCCACAGCTCGGTGTAGGCGTCCGACGTCGTGGCCTGCAGGTCGACGATCCCGAGAGTCGCCGCCCCCGCCCCGTGCCAGCCCTCCTCGACGCGCTGGACGACGTAGCCAGCGGGCGTACCGTCGTCGTCGCGCCAGACGGCGATCCCCCGCTGCCGGTCGGGCTCCATCCCGTTCCACGGGGCGATGCCGGTGAGCAGGACCTCCCACTGTCCCGGCGTGCGGGCGAGGGCCCCGGGGTGACGACGGCGGGCGCGGGCGTGGATCGGTCCGGCGAGCGCGAGGGCGGCATCGGGTCGGTCGACGATCTCGACGCTGCCGCGCGGGGCGGGGTCGCGGAAGCGGGCCTTCGTCGTGTCCAGCCGGATCGACCGGGTGCGGGTGGCCAGGCCGAACCCGAAGCGCTCGTAGAGCGAGCCCTGCGTCGAGGTGAGCACCGCGGCCGGGCTGCCCGCGCGGACCGCGGCCGCGAGGTCCTCGGCGAGCAGGCGACGGGCGAGGCCGAGGCGGCGGTGGGTCGAGCGCACGCCGATCCCGGTGATCGCGTCCGCCGTGACCGTCCCGCCGGGCACCGTGAGCTCGGCGTCCCAGGACCGCAGCGTGGCGACCGGGGAGGGGTCGGGGTCGGCATAGGCCCCGCGCAGGCGCTGGCCCTCGAACCCGGCGCCGACCCGGGCCAGCTGCTCGGAGTCCGACCGCGGCGCGAGGAACGCCGCGGACATCGCCCGCGTCCACGCGACGGTGCCGGCATCGGCGGAGCCCTCGGTGACGCGCGGCGTCATGGACCGGACGACCGGCCCGGCGTCGGGCACCCGAGACTCAGCTCGCGGTCGCTTCGTCGGCGCGCCCGTCTCGCCCACCGGTGGCCGCCAGCTGGCCGCAGGCCGCGGCGATCTCCCGACCCCGGGTGTCGCGGACGGTGCACGCCACTCCGCCCTGGCGCACCCGGCGCACGAACTCGGCCTGCACCGGCGCGGGGCTCGCGTCCCACTTCGAGCCCGGGGTCGGGTTGAGCGGGATGAGGTTGACGTGCACGAGCCGGCCGAGGTGCCTGCTCGCGAGCTGGGCGAGCAGGTCCGCGCGCCACGGCTGATCGTTGACGTCGCGGATGAGGGCGTACTCGATCGACACCCGGCGACCGGTGGTGTCGGCGTAGTGCCGGGCGGCCTCGAGGACCTCGCGGACGGGCCAGCGGGTGTTCACCGGGACCAGGGTGTCGCGCAGCTCGTCGTCGGGCGTGTGCAGCGAGACCGCGAGCGTGACCTGCAGTCCCTCGTCGGCGAGCCGGTGGATCGCCGGGACGAGGCCGACGGTGGAGACGGTGACGCTGCGCTGGGAGATGCCGAGGCCCGCCGGCGTGGGGTCGCAGATGCGGTGCACCGCGTCGACCACCCGCCGGTAGTTCGCGAGCGGCTCGCCCATCCCCATGAAGACGATGTTCGACAGCCGCGCGGGGACGCCGGCGCCGAGCGCCCCGTCCCGGGCCGCCGCGGCCGCCGTCCGGACCTGCTCGACGATCTCGGCGGTGGACATGTTGCGCTGCAGCCCGCCCTGCCCCGTCGCGCAGAACGGGCAGGCCATCCCGCAGCCGGCCTGGCTGGAGATGCAGACGGTGGCGCGGTCGCTGTAGCCCATGAGGACGCTCTCGACGAGGGCGCCGTCGACGGCGCGCCAGAGCGTCTTGCGGGTGGTGCCGCCGTCGCACTCGACGACGGAGGTCGGCTCGAAGAGCTGCGGGAAGAGGCCGGCGATGGAGTCCCGGGCGGCGGCGGGGAGGTCGCTCATCGCAGCCGGATCGGCCTCGTAGCGCGCGTAGTACTGCCGTGCGATCTGGTCGGCCCGGAACCCGGGGAGGCCAAGCTCGGTGACGGCGGCCTTCCGCTCGTCGGGGCCGAGGTCGGCGAAGTGCCGGGGCGGGCGGGTGCGGCGCGTGCCGGTCCCCGAGAGCGAGAGGACGGGCAGCTGGGGCGAGTCGTCGGGTGCGGCGCTCATCGCATTCGGTCCCGGAGGGTATCCAGCATCCCGATGCGGTCCGCGGCCGAGACCAGCACCAGCAGCCCGCAGAGCAGACCCAGCAGGCCCTGCGAGACGAAGCTCGACGTCTCCTGCGTCGACAGCAGTGCCGCGAGCACGCCCAGGACGACGAACGCGATGCCCAGCCACTGCGTCGGGCGCTGCCCGGTGGAGCGCGCGACGGCGAGGAAGGCGACCCCCGTGATCACCGCGGACAGTCCCGGCGCGAACCCGGCCTCCGAGATCAGCCCGAGCAGGACCGACACCACGACGATGCCGCCCACCGCGAACGCCCCGTAGCGCAGCAGGTCCGCGGAGCGGGGGGCGTCGAACGACCGCGAGCCCCGCCGGCGGTTCTCCACCAGGACGAAGACGACCAGCGCGATCCCGGCCGCCAGCAGCAGCGTCCCCGCCCCGTCGGAGCCCAGCCCGAGGCTCCCCACCGTCAGCCAGGCGACGCCGATGAGGCACTCGACGAGCACCGGGTCGAGGCGGATCGACGAGCGCGGAGGCCGACCGCCGCCGGACGGGCCGCGCGAGCTCGGTCGCGAGGCACCACGAGGCGTCCCGGAGGGGCCGCCCGGTCCACGGTTGAAGCCGGCGGGGCCCTGTCCGCCACCGCGGTAGGGGTCACCCGGATACGGACCGGGCTGCGGGTACGACACGCCCTCCACGGTAGCCGCGTGTCGGGGTCGGGTCGGCGGGCAGGGCCTTCTTCGGAATTCACTCGTCCGGCCCAGTCTCTGATCCCCGATTCCCGCCGTGGCTGTCGGGGGTCGATCTAGTGTTCGATCCATGGCGGTGGTGATCGACGAAGCGGTGTGCGGGGGGCTCGACGCCCTGCCCGCCGGCCCCGCGCTGTCCGCCGCGCTGGAGGGCCTCGACCCGGCCGGGTTGACCGGCGAGGAAACCGCGGCGTGGA
>NZ_DASXJD010000028.1:0-6747 GCF_036497585.1 Actinomycetospora sp.
GATCATCGCGCCGTACACGTAGGGCAGGCCGTCACGACCGCCGTACGACGTGGCGATGATGATCATCGGGTTGAGCACCGTGAAGGTGGCTCCAGCGACGACCGGCAGCTTCACGCCGAGGATCTTCCCGATCCCGGCCGACTGGATGATCGACGCGATCCCGCACACCAGCAGGTCCGCGCTGACGAGGATCGCGATGTCCGACTCGTCGAGCCCCACCGCGGGCCCGACGATGAGGGGGACCGCGATCGCCCCGGCGTACATGATGAACAGGTGCTGCAGGCCCAGCACCACGAGTCTGGGCAGCGGCAGGACCTCGTCCACGGGGTGGAGGGAGTCCCGGGCGGGCGCGTGCGACGTCACGGCGACCTCCAGGTGGTGGGCGTCCCCGGAACACGTCGGGGTTCAGACGCGGACCACGATGAACGCGCTCCGTGACGCCCCCCGGAACCCCGCGTGACGGCGCTGTGTCCGGAACCGACGAACCAGACTGAACGCTCGCACTCAGGCCGCGACGGCCTCCGTCGCCGACGCGGAGCGGACGAGCGCCTCGCCGACCGCGCGCTGGGTGCTCGCCGCGGTCAGCTGCGCGACGTGCCCGCTGTCGACGACGACGTTGTGGGCGTAGGGGTCGTGGCTCGAGCGCCACGGCACAGCGGCGTCGGAGCGGCTGTAGATGCTGGTGAACGGCAGGTCGCCGGGCCACGGAGCGCGCAGCGTGGCGCGGAACCGGGCGCAGCAGCTCCCGACGAGGCAGCCCAGCCGGTAGAGGCCCGGCACCCCGGCCGTGCCGGCCGCCCCGAGGCCCCAGACGATCGCGGACATGTGCGGGGTGATGCCCCACAGGTCGAACGGCGTCCCCACCGTGACGAGGTGGGAGACCGCGTCCGGCGCCTCGAGGCCGACGGCACGGGCGAACTGCCCACCGCGGCTGTGCCCGACGAGCCGGACCGGGCGCCCGGCGTCGTCGGCGATCTCCCGCACCCGACGCACGAGCGAGGTGACCGTGCGCTGCGCGCACCCCATCCCGGCGCCGAGGGTGTAGGGCCTGACGTCGTAGCCGAGGCGGGTGAGCCAGAGCGACATCGGCTCCAGGCAGGGCCGGGTCTCGCAGAGCCCGCCCACGAGGACGACGGGGCCCTCACCGGGGTGCTCGACGGCCTCGTCGGTCCCGACCGAGCGGTACCGCAGGCCCGTGACGCCGAGGGTCGCGCGTCCGGCGTGCTCGAGGCCGAGGCCCACCACGGAGTTCCACCACATCGCGACCTCCCGACGGAGTCACGGCCGCCATGCCGCGTCGACGTGCAGTTACCCCTCGGTCACCGAGCGGGAAACCGGCGGCGGGTCGTCCGGAGGCCGCTGCTAGATTCGCGCGGTCCCACCGTGACGGAGATCGCGGAGCGTGCCGATGACCACCGCCGGATGAGCACCGAGAGCCAGACGCGGGTCGACGACGACCCGGAGGATCTCCCGGACCTGCAGGAGCGGCTGGAGCGCACGCCGCGCGGTCGCGCACTGATCAGCGTGGTGATAGTCGTGCTCCTCGGCACCGTGCTGATCGTCAACATGCCCGACTCGATCACCAAGCGGGCCCTCCTGCACGCCGCCGCACCCGTCGCGAACGTCGTCGGGCTGGACCAGGGGTGGGCGGTCTACGCCCCGTCGCCGCGCAAGGAGAGCACCTATCTCGAGGCCCGGGTCCTCGAGCGCGACGGGACCACGCAGACCTACCCGGTTCCCTTGCAGCACGGCCTCTCCGAGTACTGGGACTACCGCTGGCAGCGATACGCCGACACGCTGCTCAACGGACCGGAGAACAAGCCGCGATGGGCGCCGTACGCCCAGTGGGTGGCCGCCCAGGACCGCGCCGCCGGCCACTCCCCCACCGTCGTCACGCTCGTGAACATCTCCTCGGTGAGCCAGCCCCCGGACGCCCCGACGCCGAGGACCCCCTGGAACGAGCACCCGTTCTTCTCCATCGGGGTCGGCTCGTGAGCGCGGGCACGCTGGTCCGCACGACCGGCGAGCGGGTGTGGGGCGCCTGGGAGCGCTTCTTCTTCACCCCCGAGTCCACGGCGCCGCTCGCCGTCTTCCGGATCGCGTACGGCCTGGTCGTCACCCTGTGGACGCTCACCCAACTGCCGCACCTGTTCACCTTCTACGGCCCGGACGGGGTGCTCCCGACCCCGCCGCCGGTCAGCGCCGGGCAGTGGAGCGTCCTCACGACGCTGAACTCGGTGCCCGCCCTCGCGGTGGTCTGGTTGGCGACGTTGCTGGCCGGGCTCGCGCTGCTGGTCGGGGCCTCCCCGCGGGTCGCGGCGATCGTGCTGCTCGTCGGGATGATCGCGCTCACGCGGCGCGACCCCTACGTGCTGAACTCCGGCGACATCCTGCTGCGGGTGCTCGCGGTCTACCTGGTCTTCGCCCCGTCCGCGGAGAGCCTGTCCTGGGACCGCTGGCGCCGCGACCCCGAGCGGTTCTGGGAGTTCCCGCGCCGCGCGCCGTGGGCACTGCGGATGCTGCAGGTGCAACTCTCCGTGATCTACCTGGCCGCCGTCTGGGCGAAGCTGCAGGGTGACGTCTGGCGCAACGGGACGGCCCTCTCGTTCGCCCTCCGGATGCTCGACCAGCTCCGGGCCCCGAACCCCGGGTTCGTCGCCGGCTCGCCTCTGCTGATCGAGTGGCTCACCTTCGGCACCCTGCTCGTCGAGCTCTCGATCGGGCTGTTCGTGTGGAACCGCCGCGCCCGGTGGTGGGTCCTCGGGGCCGGGTTCCTCATGCACCTCGGCATCGAGATCTTCATCATGGTCGGCTTCTTCAGCATCGGGATGTGGTGCCTCTACCTGGTGTTCCTGCCCCCGGCGGGCACCGAGCGGACCGTGCTCGCGCTGCGGGACCGGTCGATCGCGCGCCGACCGGCGACCCCGGCTCCGGCCGTCACCGAATCGTGAGCATCCAGAGGAGCTCTCTCGTCGTTGCGACGTAACAGGGACTGCCGTGGAGCCGACACGCGGTGTGTCGTGTTGTTCGCCCGACCAGGGGACAGGTGTGGAATGAGCCAACGACGGCACCGAACCGTCAAGAGAACCGCCGCGGTCGCGGCGGGGATGCTGCTGGTGGGCCTGGTGTGGTCGGGGGTCGCCTCGGCCCAGGTCCGGAGCGACGTGCCGGCACCGGCGTCCAGTACCGATAGCTCCTCGGGCACGTCCGGCACCTCGAGCACGGACAGCTCGTCGTCGTCCTCGAGCACGTCGAGCTCGCTCAGCGTCGTGTCCTCCCTGAGCGTGGCGTCCTCGCTCAGCACGTCGTCGACCTCCAGCACGTCGTCGACCTCGAGCACGTCCTCGGTCCTGAGCGTGCTGTCGAGCCTCTCCGTGCTGCCCTCGACGCTCTCGACGAGCAGCACATCGACGAGCAGCACGTCCTCTAGCTCGACCAGCGGGATCATGACCGTCTACGCGCCGCCGCAGTACTACGGCGGCCAGTACGGGCACCGCTACTACGGTCGCTACCACGACAGCGGCTGCGGCTGTGACCGGTACGCCTCGCCGAACTACGTTCCGCAGACGGTCGTCGCGACCCAGGTCGCGTCGGTGCCCAAGGGTGGCGTGAACACCGGCGACGGTTCGTTCCAGTGATCGGTACGGGGAGCGGCGCATGACCAGCACCGACGAGACCCCTCCCACCCGGGGGCGGTCGAAGACCGACTCGGCGACCCTGAAGATCGGCATCGGGCTGATCGTGGTGCTCGCCCTCATCGGCCTCGTCGTCGCGGGGACCTCGAAGTCCAACTCCCCGGCCTCGGACGTGCAGCTCCTGGCGGCCTCGACCCCGACGACGGTCACCGTGCCGTCGATCGGGGCGAAGTCGTCGCTGATCTCCCTCGGGCAGAACTCCGACGGCAGCCTCCAGGTGCCGCCGCTGGCCAACCCGATGCAGGCCGGCTGGTACGACAAGAGCCCGAGCCCGGGAACCCTCGGACCGGCGGTCGTCCTCGGGCACGTCAACGGGGACGGGAAGGCCGGCATCTTCTACCGGCTCAAGGACGTCAAGGCGGGCGACCAGGTCATGATCGCCCGGCAGGACGGGCAGACCGCGGTCTTCACGGTCTCCCACATCGACACCGTGCCGAAGGCCGCCTTCCCGGCGGACCAGGTGTACGGCGACACCCCGGACTCGGAGCTGCGCCTGATCACCTGCGGGGGCGTGTTCGACCCCGCGGCCCGCAGCTACGAGGCCAATGTGATCGTCTACGCGAACCTCACTGAGGTCCGGAAGACCTGACGCTCTACCCACCCCGCGCCGCCGTCGCGGCCGCCGTCCCGAAGGACGACGGCCGCACGGCGGCGCCGCACGTCCAGCTGGTCGGACCCGCGTGGTTCAGCGAGGTGACGACGGCGTCCATCACCTGCTGCGACGAGAGCCGGGCGTCGGCGAGGTGGTCGGCATCGGGCACCGCGTCGCGACGCACGTACGTCCTCCCGCCCTGCGAGTTGGTCCAGATCAGCTCGTAGTCCCGGTCGAGCCGGGGATCGGTGAACAGCCCGCTCCCCTCGGGGATGTTCCACCCCTGCCAGAGACGCATGAACGTGGGCTTGACCTGCTCGAAGAGGTGGTCCCGGAGCCCGGCCATGTCTCCGCGGGCCCAGTACCCGGCGATCACCGGGTCGGTGAGGCCCGCGAGGTCGACGAAGCGGAGCCGGCTGGCGAGCGCCACCCCGCCTGCGTCGACCCCGAGCAGTGAGCCCGACCGCACCCCGAGCGCGTCGGCCCCGGCGTCGACCGTCTCGGCGGTGGACCGCGTGACCTCGCAGAGCGACAGCGTCGGCCGGGCGCGGAACGACGTGGCCGCGCTCGTCCAGGACACCGCGCTCGACAACGCGGCCAGCGCGAGGACGCCGACGAGCACCCGTCGTCCCGTGGTCCGCGGCGCCGGGAGCACGGCGGCCACCGAGACCACGGCGAGCAGCGCCAGGAGCGGCCAGACCGGGGTGGCGAAGCGGGCCAGCGCCATCCAGTCCGCCGCGAGCACGACGTACGCCGCGAGGGCGAGGCCGAGCGGGACCAGGAGCGCCCGGACCACGACGTCCGCTGGCTCGATGTGGCGGGAGACGACGATCCCGACCGCCCCGGCCACGACGAGGCAGGCCAACCAGCCGGCGAGCCCGATGAGATCCGCGGGCCGGGCGAGGTCGAGCGTGGAGAGGACGCCCTGCTGCTTGGCCAGGGCCGTCGTCGGGAACAGGTCGCCGAAGGTGGCGAGCCGCCACACCTCGTAGAGCAGCACCGGGACCACCCCAACGACGAACGAGGTGGCGGCGCCGCGCAGCCGTCGGGTGCGCGTCCCGGAGGCTCCTGCGACGACGACCGCGAGCGGGTGGGCGAGCAGGTAGACGGCACCGTCGGGCCGGGTCAGCCCGGCCAGTCCCGCGAGCAGGCCGCACGTGACCGCGACCCGTGTGTCGAGCAGGCGCCCGTCGAGCGCGGCGGTGACCAAGCGGGCCGCGAGGACGACCACGACGAGGGCGAGCAGCGGATTCTCCAGCCCGCTGCCGATCCACACCACGTACGGCGGCGCGGCCGCGGTCAGCGTCCCGGCGAGGGCCGTCACCGTCACCGGGCTGCGCGACACCCGCACCGCGACGCGGTGGAACGCCCAGAAGATCCCGGCCGAGCAGAGGATCGCGAGGAGCTTGGGGAACGCGACGAGGTCCGGGACGCCGAACCACGCGCCGTGGTCGACGAGCCCCAGCCAGCGGCCGACGACGAGCACGGCGAGCCACGCGGGGTCCGACCAGCCCTCCGAGACCGCGGCGCCGGGCTGCAGCACCGGGCCGGCACCGGTCGCGACCGAGCGGGCGTAGGCCATCGTGATCCCGGCGTCGTCGACGATCCAGCGCCCGTAGACGAGCAGGTGGGCCGCCACGAGCACACTCGGGATCCCGACGGCGACCGCGGTGTCGGCCCGCGATCCGCCCCGGGGCGGGAGCGCACCGCGCTCGGCGTCCTCGGGGGCCGCGTCCCCCCGGTCCACGGTCGTCGACACGACATGTTCCTACCGGCTGGTCGCCCGGACGGGCAGCGCGGGGGTCCCGTGCCCGCGCTACGACCTGGGACGTGACCGGGTGGCCGCCAACCCGCTCGCGCCGAGCACCCCGACCGCGCCCAGGACGAGAACCAGCGCGGGGGTCCACGCGCCGCCCCCGCCATGCAGGGCGCCGAGCACCGTCGGTCCGAGGGCGCCCACGGCGTACCCGCCGGTCTGCATGAAGGCACCGAGCCGGCGGTTCCCGTCGGTCGAGCGGGACCGCGGAGAAGAAGACGAAGAAGCCGCCGCCCTGGGCGGCCCCACCGAGGGCGCACCAGAGAGGCCAGGCCGCCGGAGCGATCAAGAGACCCCCGGGCAGCGCCAGCCAACCGAGCGCCACGGGACGAAGGCCAGGCGCAGGCTCCCGGTGCGGCCACGCACCAGCGGAGTGGCCAGCGCTCCCGCGACCGCGAGGATCTGGAAGAGCGACGACGCCACCCCCGCGCTCGCCGCTCGAGCCCGCGCAGGTCGGCGAGGATCTCCGGCAGCCATGCGGTGAGGCCGTAGTAGCTGGAGGACTAGATGAATGAGTCCGATTAGATCTTGGGGTGTGTCGTTCACCTGAACGTGGGCGGAGGGCGCCAAAGGTCATTGTGTGACGAACGACCGTGACGCCCTCCTGACCGCACTCTATGTCCACCTCGAGGATCGTGTCCTGC
>NZ_DASXJD010000029.1:0-1914 GCF_036497585.1 Actinomycetospora sp.
ACTTGCACCTCTCCTGTGGTAGAAGACGGATCGGTGGTAGGTCCGAGGGTTACCCGCTCGGGACGGTTCGGCATGCGGGGCACAGGTGGACACCGTGCCCAGCTCGCCGCGGACCGCGGTGGCCACCGCGTCGGCCGTGGCGTGCGGGTGGTCGGCCAGCGCGGCGAGTGCTGACCGTCATGATGGGCGCCACCGTGCCACCGATCTGGAACCGGTCAAGAAAAGGGTCCGGTGGACCGGGGCCACCGCGCACAGCGCCCCGGCACGTCAGATCGGCGCCACCCTGACGTCAGGTGTCAGCAACGGACCGTCGCTGACATGACACCTCACCGGGCCCGGACGAGCTCCTCGGCGATCTCGTAGGTGTTCAGCGCCGCGCCCTTGCGCAGATTGTCCCCGCACACGAAGAAGTCGAGCGTGTTCGGGAAGTCCAGCGCCTGCCGGATGCGGCCCACGTAGGTGGGGTCCTCCCCGACGACGTCGGCCGGCGTCGGGAAGCGGCCCTCCCGCGGCTCGTCGACCAGCACGATCGAGGGCTGCGCGGCGAACACCTGGCGGGCGGTCTCGACGTCCACCGGCGAGTCGAACGTCGCGTGGACCGCGAGCGCGTGGGTCGTCACGACCGGGACGCGGACACAGGTCGCGGAGACCTTGAGGTGGTCGATCCCGAGGATCTTGCGGGACTCGTTGCGGACCTTCAGCTCCTCCGAGGACCATCCGCCGTCGCGCCAGGACCCGGCCCACGGCACCACGTTGAGCGCCAGCGGCGCCGGGAACGGCGACCCGTCGGACAGGCCCGCGGCCGAGAGCGCCTCGCGGACGTCGCCCGCCCGGTGCCCGACGCCCTTGCCGGCGACGGCCGACATCTCGGCCTGCAGCCGGTCGATGCCCTCCTGGCCGGCCCCGGAGGCCGCCTGGTACGACGCCACCACCAGCTCGGTCAGCGTGAACGCCCGGTGCAGCGCACCGATCGCGGCCATCATCGACAGCGTCGTGCAGTTCGGGTTGGAGACGATGCCCTTCGGCCGCATGTGGGCGGCCTCGGCGTTGACCTCGGGCACCACGAGCGGCACCTCGGGGTCCATGCGGAACGCGCCGGAGTTGTCGACCGCGATCGCCCCGCGCGCGACGGCCACCGGTGCCCAGGTGGCGCTGACCTCGTCGGGCACGTCGAACATGGCGATGTCGACACCGTCGAAGGCCTCGTCCGCCAGCGCGACGACCTCGATCTCGCGGCCGCGGACGGTGAGCCGCCGGCCCGCCGAGCGCGGCGAGGCGATCAGCCGGATCTCCGACCACGGCACCGTCTCGCGGGCGTTGACGATGTCGATCATGACGGAGCCGACCGCCCCGGTGGCCCCGACGATGGCGAGGGTGGTCATCGCGTCTACCTTCCCGTCCCGGCGTGCACGACGGCCTCGGTCTCGCCGCCGAGGTCGAAGGCCTCGTGCAGGGCGCGGACGGCGTCGTCGAGCTGGATGTCGCGGATGAGGGCGGAGATGCGGATCTCCGAGGTGTTCATCATCTCGATGTTCACGCCGGCCTCCGCGAGCGACTCGCAGAAGGTGGCGGTCACCCCGGGGTGGCTGCGCATCCCGGCGCCGACCAGGGTCACCTTGCCGACGTGCTCGTCGTAGATGACCTCCTCGTGGCCGACCTCGGGCTGCACCGCGGCGAGCGCCTCGACCGCCTTCGGGCCGTCCTTGACCGGCAGCGTGAACGTCACGTCGGTCTTACCCGTCTTCAGGTGCGAGATGTTCTGCAGCACCATGTCGATGTTGATGTCGACGTCGGCGACCGCGCGGAAGATCCGCGCCGCGAACCCCGGCTGGTCCGGGACGCCGACGATGGTCACCTTGGCCTCGGACCGGTCGTGCGCCACCCCGGTCAGGACCGCCTGTTCCACGCTGAGCT
>NZ_DASXJD010000030.1:0-33936 GCF_036497585.1 Actinomycetospora sp.
ACGGCGCCACCGTCGAGGAGATCCAGGAGACGCTGCTGCACGCCACGGTGTACTGCGGGGCGCCGGCGGGCCTCGAGGCGTTCCGGATCGCGGAGCGGGTACTGGACGAGACGGCGGCCCAGGCATGACCGCCGACCTCGCTGGTCGCACCCTCGGGTTCGTCGGCCTCGGGAACATGGGAACGCCGATGGCCGCGCGGCTCGCGGACGCCGGCGCGACGGTGCGGGCGTTCGACGCGGCCCCGGGTGCCCGCGAGGCGTTCGGGGCGGAGGTCACCACGGCGACCGTGGTCGGGTCCGCGGCCGAGGCCGCCCGCGGCGCGGAGGCGGTCCTGCTGTGCCTGCCGAACTCCGACGTCGTCGAGGCGGTCGTCGACGGTGGGCTCCTCGACGCCCTGGAGCCGGGCACGGTGCTCGTCGACATGAGCTCGTCGGAGCCGGTGCGCACCCGCGCCCTGGCCGAGCGGGCCGCCGCGGCCGGCCACACGCTGGTCGACGCCCCGGTCTCCGGCGGCGTGAGCGGCGCCCGCGCCGGGACGCTGGCGGTGATGGTCGGCGGGCCCGACGACGCCGTCGCCGCGCTCGGACCGGCGCTCGCGGCCATCGGCCACCCCCGCCACGTCGGCCCGACCGGCGCCGGGCACGCCCTCAAGGCGCTGAACAACCTCATGAGCGCCGCGCACCTGCTGGCGAGCTCGGAGGCGCTGCTGGCCGGGCAGGCGTTCGGGCTCGACCCCGAGGTGATGCTCGACGTCGTCAACGCCTCCAGCGGGCGCAGCGGGTCCACCGAGGTCAAGTGGCCCCGCCACGTGCTGCCCGGCACCTTCGCCTCGGGATTCGGGCTCGGGCTGATGGTCAAGGACATCCGCATCGCCCGGGACCTCGTCGTGAGCACCGGGACCCCGTCCCGGCACACCGCGAGCACCGTCGCGCTGTGGGCGGAGGCGCAGGACGACCTCCCGCCCGACGCGGACCACACCGACATCGTCCGCTGGCTGCAGGGGAAGGACGCCCGATGACGACGACCGAGCTCACCACCGAGCAGCAGGCGATCAAGGACGACTTCGTCCGCGTGCGCGGCACGTGGGGCGAGCCGTGGCAGCGGATGCTCGAGCTCGACCCGGCGTTCGTGCGGGCCTACCTCGACCTGTCCGCGGTGCCGCTGCGCCGCACCCCGGGGGTGCTCGAGCCGAAGGTCCGCGAGCTGCTGTTCATCGCCGTGGACGCCGCCGCCACCCACCTCTACACCCCGGGCGTCCGGCAGCACGTGCAGGCGGCCCTCGATGCCGGCGCCACCCCGGCCGAGGTGATGGAGGTGCTCGAGCTGACCAGCACCCTCGGCATCCACGCCGCCAACATCGGCATCCCGATCCTGGCCGAGGTCCTCGAGGAGCAGGGCCTGCGTGACGGTCCCGCGCCGCTCGACGAGCGCCAGGAGCGACTCAAGGCGGAGTTCACCGCCACCCGCGGCTACTGGCACGAGTTCTGGGACGAGATCCTCGAGCTGGACCCCGACCTGTTCGAGGCCTACGTCGCGTTCTCCTCGGTCCCCTGGCACACCGGCACGCTGGAGCCCAAGGTCAAGGAGCTGGTCTACTGCGCGTTCGACGCCTCGGCGACCCACCTCTACGTCCCGGGCCTCAAGCTGCACCTGCGCAACGCGCTGGGCCACGGCGCGACCGTCGCCGAGATCCTGGAGATGTTCGAGGTCGCCAGCGTGGTCGGCATCCACGCCGCGACCGTCGGCGCGCCGATCCTCGCCGAGCTCGCGGGGGATCGAGGCGGCCGGCTCGGCTGAGCGCGATGGATCCGTCCGGTGGGACCATGGCGGCCGTGACGTCGTCGGTGTGGGGGCAGGAGCCACTGCCGCGGGTCGCCGCACCGCTGCGCGAACAGGCCACCGACCGGGTGCGGGCCGCGATCCTCGACCTGCGCCTGCAGCCGGGACAGCGGCTCGTCGAGCGGGAGCTGGTGGAGAACCTCGGGGTGTCGCGCGCGACGATCCGCGAGGTCATCCGCCAGCTCGCCGCCGAGGGCCTGGTCACCGTCGTGCCCCAGCGAGGCGCCGAAGTCACCTCGCTGTCCGCCTCCGACGCCGCCGACATCTACGAGATGCGCGCCGCGCTGGAGGCGCTCGCCGTCCGGCGGTTCGTGCAGCGCGCGGATCCCGACCACGTCCGCGCGCTGCGGGCGGCGGTGGACGAGATCGCCCGCACGGCCTCGGGCCCCGACGGCGAGGCCCTCGCCCAGCTGGAGGCCAAGGACCGCTTCTACGAGGTGCTCATGGCCGGGTCGGCCAGCGACCCGCTGCTGCAGACCCTCGCCGGGCTGCAGGCCCGGGTGCGCCTGCTGCGGGCGACCTCGCTGTCGGTCCCGGGTCGTCCCCACCAGGCCGCCGAGGAGCTCGCCGCGGTCGTCGACGCGATCGAGGCCGGCGACGCCGAGGCCGCGGCCGGCGCGTGCGTTCACCACATCCGCAACGCCGCGGCGACCGCCACCGCGGAGCTGGCGGGCCACGGGAGATCCTGACCCGCCGCTGGCTCCGGCCCGGGCGGCCGAGCAGGATGCGGGCGTGACCGACGAGCGCGGCGAGATCCTCCGACCCGTCCCCGACGACGCGGCCACCGCGACGCGCATGGGCCGCTTCCTCACCGCCGCGCTCGGCCAGGGCGACTACCACGCGCTGCACCGCTGGTCGGTCGACGATCCCGAAGCGTTCTGGCGCGCCCTCGTCGCCTTCTTCGACGTCGAGATCTCCGACCTCACGACGGTGCTCGCGGACGCCGGCATGCCCGGGGCGCGCTGGCTGCCCGGGGCGCGGATGTCCTACTCCGCGCACGCGTTGCGCCCGGAATGGACCGGACCCGCCGTCGTCGGGATCTCCCAGGCGCGGGAGCGGGTCGAGCTGTCCTACGACGACCTGCGCGACCAGGTCGCCCGCGCCCGCACCGGGCTGGCGCGCCTCGGCGTCGGGCCCGGGGACCGCGTCGCGGGCTACCTGCCGCACGTGCCCGAGACGATCGTGGCGTTCCTGGCGACGGCGTCGCTGGGGGCGGTGTGGCTCTCGTGCCCGCCGGAGTTCGGTCCGCGCGCCGTGGTCGACCGGCTCGGGCAGGTGGAGCCGACGGTCCTGATCGCCGTGGACGGCACCCGCTACGGCGACCGCCCGATCGACCGCACGTCCCAGCTGGCCGAGATCCGCGTTGCGCTGCCCTCGCTGCGCGCGACGGTGTTCCTGCCCTACCTCGACCCGGACGCCTCGACTCCGCCCGACGCGATCTCGTGGGCGGACCTGCTCACCGAGCCGGGCCCGCTCGAGCACGTCGCGGTCGGCTTCGACCACCCGCTCTACGTGCTGTTCTCCTCCGGGACGACGGGCCTGCCCAAGCCGATCGTGCACGGGCACGGCGGCATCCTGCTCGAGCACCACAAGACCCTCGGGCTGCACAACGACGTCCGCCCCGGCGACCGCTTCTTCTGGTACTCGACCACCGGCTGGATCATGTGGAACTACGGGGTCTCCGCGCTGCTCGTCGGCGCCACCGTGGTCTGCGTGGACGGGAACCCGGCCTTCCCGGACCTCGACGCCCTGTGGCGGATGGCCGAGGCGGAGCGGCTGACCCAGTTCGGGACCTCGGCGTCGTTCCTCATGCTCTGCCGCGACGCCGGGCTGCACCCCGGGCAGGACCACGACCTGTCGGCGCTGCGGATGCTGGGCTCCACCGGTTCGCCGTTGCCCGCGGAGGGCTTCCGGTGGGCGGCGGAGACCTTCGGGCCCGACGTCATCGTCAACTCGACCTCGGGCGGGACCGACGTCGCGAGCGGGTTCGTCGGCGCCGCGCCGCTGCTGCCGGTGCGGGCCGGGGAGATCTCCGGTCCGATGCTCGGCGTCGACGTGCACGCGTTCGACGAGGAGGGCCGCGACGTGGTGGGCGAGCCGGGCGAGCTCGTGATCGCCGCGCCGATGCCGTCGATGCCGGTGGCGCTGTGGGGTGACGATGGAGACGGAGTCGGCGCTCGTTATGTCTCGACGTGGTTCGACCGGTTCCCGGGCGTGTGGACCCAGGGCGACTGGATCACGGTGTTCGACGACGGCGGGTGCGTCATCACCGGCCGCTCCGACGCGACGCTCAACCGCGGCGGCGTGCGCCTGGGGACCTCGGACTTCTACACCGTGGTGGAGGACATCCAGGGCGTGACCGACAGCCTCGTCGTGCACCTCGAGGACCAGGTCGGCGGCGCGGGGACGCTCGTGCTGCTGCTCGTCGGCGGGTCCGACCGGGACGCGCTCGAGGCCGAGATCGTGCGCCGGCTGCGCAGCGAGATGTCACCGCGGCACGTGCCCGACGAGGTCGCGTGGGTCGACGCGCTGCCCCGCACGCTCTCGGGGAAGAAGCTCGAGACGCCGGTGAAGCGGCTGCTGCGGGGTGCCGCGCCGGAGGACATGGCCAGCCGCGACTCACTGGCCGACCCGGCGGCGCTGGACCGGATCGTCGAATGGGTGCGCCAGCGCACGTGAGCACTTTCAGTGGCTATCACGACGAAAAGTGCTCACATGCGTCAGCACCTCTCGATGATCGTCGCGTTCGACTGACCGCCGCCCTCGCACATCGTCTGCAGCCCGCGGGTGCCGCCGGTGCGCACCAGCTCGTGGACGAGCTTGGTCGCCAGGACCGCGCCGATCGCGCCGAGCGGGTGGCCCATCGCGATCGCGCCGCCGTTGACGTCGGTGCGCGCCGGCGGCGCGCCCCTCTCCTGCGCCCACGCGAGCACGACCGGCGCGAACGCCTCGTTGCACTCGAAGAGGTCGATGTCGTCGATCGACAGGCCCGCCCGCTTCAGCACCATCCGCGTCGCGGGGATGGGGCCGGTCAGCATGAGGACCGGGTCCTCCCCGACGACGGCGAGGGTGGTCACCTTCGCGACCGGGGTCAGCCCGTGGGTGCGCACGGCCTCCTCGGAGGCCACGAGCAGCGCGGCCGCCCCCACGCTGACCTGGGAGGACACCGCGGCGGTGATCGCGGTCGGCGAGCTGAGGCGCCGATCACACGTGTCGGGGCACGACGACCCGGCTATCCGCTCTGTGGTCGACGCGTCGGCCACGTCCCGTCCGGACGGTTGCGTCCGGGCCCGCCCGCGAGACGTCCGATGGGGGACCCGTGCTCGAAGAGCGTCGCGCACCCGTGCCGTGCGACGGCCACGCCGAGACCGTGGCCGACCGCTACCACCTCGGGCCGGTCCTGCGCCGCTCCGCCGGGTGCTGCGCGCACCGGGGCTACGACGAACTGTTGCAGCGCACGGTCAGCGTCACCCTCGTGGCGGCCGACCCGGACGCGCCCACGCCGTTCGCGCTCGGACCCCGGTGCTGGCAGGACCGCGGGCCCGAGGTCGCCGAGCTCTACGACGCCGGGAGCGACGGCGGCCACCAGTTCCTGGTCACCCAGCACCCCGACGAGCCCACGCTCGCCGAGACGACGCCCCCGGGCGGCCTCGACGTTTTCGCGGTCCGTGAACTCGGCACGGCGGTGGCCACCGCCCTGCTCCCCCGCCACCAGCACGGCGCCGTCCACGGCGGGCTCGGGGCGGGGACCGTTGCGTGGAGCCCCCGCGGCACGAGCCTGGCCGAGTTCGGGCTGCTGCCCTGGCTCGCCCGCTGGGACGCCGTCCCGGTGGCTCCGCCGTTCCCCGCGCCGGAGCAGCGCGCCGGGGCGCCGTCCGGGCCGGCCACCGACGTCTACGCTCTCGGCCGCCTGCTCGGTGAGCTCGCCCCCGAGCACGGGATGCGGCCGGCGCTGCGGGACCTGCTCGACGACATGACCGCCGAGTCCCCGGCCGAGCGGCCCGCCCTCGACGAGGTGCTGCGCCGGCTGCGGACGGTGTCCGCGGGCGCGCCGTTCCGCTCGGCGGCCCGGGTCGCCGGGACCACGGTGCGCCGGCACGGACGACGGGTCGCGCTGGTGGCCGCCGTCTGCGGTGTGGTCGGTCTGGGCGCCGCACTCGCCGCCGCCGGCTCGGCGCCCGCCGCGCCGAGCGCGACGCTGGCCGCCACCGCCCCGGCCGCGGCTCCGCCCTTCGCGCTGAACATCCAGATGCCGCGCGACGCCTCGACCTCGGCCGACCCCGACACCCCGTCGTCGGCCGACACCGGAGACACGGCGTCCCCGGAGACCCCGAGTGTCGCCGACGCCGCCGACCGGGCCCCGTCGGGCGGATCGGTCGGCGGATCGGTCGGGGACCAGGACGCCGCCCGGGCGTCCACCCCCGTCGCCGATCACCACACCTCGACCGACGACACGTCCGCCCCGTCGTCCCGGACCCCGGCGCGCACGACGGACGACACCACGCAGCAGGCCGACCCCGAGACCCCGGTCTCGCACGACCGGGCGAGCGGTCTCGGCGGCTTCCTCGCGAGCGTCCCCCAGCACGGCCGGCAGGGGCTCGTGAAGCCGGACGGCCCGAAGAAGGACCGCACGAAGCCCGCCCTGGCGTCGCACCACGGCGCGACCCCGAAGCACGACGACGACCCGCTCGACCTGCTCGCCCGCTAGGGTTCCGCGACGGTGACGGCGAGCGCGCAGTGGTCGGACACCCGGAACCGGTGGACCCGTGCGTCGGACCCGACGAGGCCTCGTCCCAGCGCGTGGTCGAGCTGCAGGACCGGTGACCACGTCGGGAACGTCGACTCCACGGCCAACGCCGAGAGGCCGCTCGCGGCCCGCACCAGCCACCCGCCGGCGTTGAGGTCCCCGAGCAGGACGAGGGGGTCGTCGGAGTCCGCCAGGGCGGCGACCACCCGCCGGAGCTGGACGAGGTTCCAGCCCGGCGCGAACGACAGGTGCGTCGTCGCGACGGTGACCGTTCCCCACGGTGCGCGGACCCGAGCCGCCAGCGCCACCCGGGGCTCGTCGGGCACCAGCACCGGCCGCGGGGGGCGCCCGAGCAGCAGCGGCAGCACGACCCGGGCGGGAGGCAGCCGCAGCACCCGCCACGCGACCACCGGGTGGCGCGAGAGCAGGGCGACGCCGTAGGTCGGCGCGGCCGGGTCGACGGGCGGCGGGAGCGGCTCCGTGCCGCGGACCCACCCGGTGTCGGCCGCGACCGGTGGGGCGGCCGGCGACCACATCCCCGGCTCGCCGATCATCGTCGGGACGAACCGGTGGTGCCCGGCGTCGAGGGCCGCGGCGGCGCGCGCGGTGAGGTCCGCGCGGTGGGAGCGGGGCTGGGCGCGGTCGACCTCCTGGAGCGCGACGACGTCGGCGTCGAGCTCGCCGATCGCTGCGGAGAACCGGTCGAGGTCGACGCGGCCGTCGTCGTACGACCGACCGTGCAGGACGTTCCACGTCGCCACGCGCACCGGGGCGGCTACCCCGTCCCGACCTTCGTCAGCGCGATCGGGAGGAGGATCGGCGGTATGACCTCACGCGCCGAGAACGACGCCCTGCTCGCCTCGAGCCGCCTGGGCGTGCTGGCCACCATCAAGTCGAGCGGCGTCCCCCAGCTCTCCCCCGTCACGCCCTTCTACGACGCCGAGGCCGGGACGCTGCAGGTCTCGATGACCGAGGGGCGGGCCAAGACGGCGAACCTGCGCCGCGACCCGCGCGCCTCGCTCGAGGTCACCTCCGAGGACGGTCGGGCGTGGGCCGTCGCCGAGGGGTCGGTGACGCTGACCGGGCCGGGCAGCGATCCGCACGGGCCGGAGGTCGAGGCCCTCGTGACGTACTACCGCGCGGCGGCCGGCGAGCACCCGGACTGGGAGGAGTACCGCGCCGCCATGGTCGCGGACCGACGGGTGCTCATGACGATGGCCGTGGAGCGGGTGTACGGCGCGCGGATCTAGGTGCGCTCCTTCACCTCGCCGACAGCCATGTCCGTCTTGCCGCTCCACTCGAGCTTCTTGTTCCCGGTGGCCTTCCCGGTGACCTCCTTGGCCTTCCCCTTCACCTGGCGGGAACGGTTCTTGGCGGTGTCGTCAGCGCTCATGCCGGAGAAGTTCCCCGGCCGGCGATCACGAGTCGGATCGCGGACGATGTTGGACCGAACGCCGTCGCAATGACTCCGTCCGACGTCGGTCCTTGCGCCGCTCGGCAAGGCACCTACCGGGGACGGCGCCACACGTCTCGGTCGTGCATGAGCTCGATCTGCTTCTCGAGGACCTCGCGCCGGTACTCGTCGTGGTGGGGCGGCTTGCGGTCGAGGTAGAGGTTCTTCGGGTAGATCGGGCGCTCGTAGACGATCTGGGCGAGCTCGGTCCGGATGTCCTTGGCCCAGTTGCTGATCTGCGCGGTGGCCCGGTGGTGGCGCAGCGCCTCGATGTCGATCGCCCCGCTGACGAACGTGGAGCCGTTCGTGTCGAACTGCTTCCCGACGAGCTGACCGCGGTGGTTGACGATCATCGAGCGCCCACCCCCCGCGTCGATGGCGTGCGGGCTGTCCGGGTAGAGGTGGTAGCCGCCGATGTTGGGGGCGACGACGTAGAAGTTGTTCTCCAGGGCCCGGGCGCGGTTGGAGATCTCGAAGACGTCGTTCTCGGTGAACGGCGCGGGCAGCGAGGCGCGGTAGACGACCTCGGCGCCGTTGAGCGCGAGCCCGCGCCCGTTCTCCGGATAGCTGCCCTCCATCGCCATCATCACGCCGAGCCGACCGATGGGGGTGTCGGCCACCGGCCAGAACGCGTCGAGGGTGCGGCCGTAGCGCTCGACCCACCAGTCGAAGAGGTCGTGCGGCGAGACCGAGCGCTCGACCGGCAGCAGGGCGTTGAGCTTGTAGTGGACGAGGAGGAGCTCCTCCTCGGGGGAGATCACGAAGCCGGCGTTGAAGAACAGGTCCGGCCACTCCGGGTGCCGGACCTTGGCCTGCGCCATCACGTACACGCCCCATCGACGGGCAAGACGGCCGAGCCGCTCGGTCTCCGGGCCGGGGACGTCGATCGCGCAGTGGTGGGCGAACTCGACGTGGTCGACGTCGAGGATCTCGTCGTTGAACCCCTGCAGCGCGCCCTCGGGGATGACCAGCAGCTTCACCGGGATGTCGAGGTTCGACAGCCAGAAGGCCGCGGTGGTCAGCGACTCGAGGTGCTCGAGGTTGTACGCGATGTCGGCACGCTCGCGGATGCCCCAGAAGGTGGGGATCAGCCCGACGGCGTTGTACGGCTCGACCATGGTGGCCTCCGGCCTCGTGAGCACTTTCCGTCGCTATAGCACCAGAAAGTGCTCACGAGCGCGCAGCGCACCTAGGGTGGCGGGCGTGACCGACGACGAGCCCCGTACCGAAGCCGAGATCGCCGAGCGCATCGACGCGAACGCCGCCGAGGAGCACGAGATCCGCAACGGCTCCCACGGCGGGCTGAGCGACGACGACCTGGCCCGGCTGCGCTCCCTCGAGGTCGAGCGCGACCGCCTCTACGACCTCAAGCGGCAGCGCCAGGGCCGTCGCGACGCGGGCGAGGACGAGGGCGAGGCCCACGAGCGCGACGCGACCGTCGTGGAGAACTACCGCCAGTAGCTGATCACGCCGGGACGGGCGTACCCCGCAGCACCCCGGCGAGCTCGTCCCGGGACGGGCCCTCGGCGGGAGACGGCCGCCAGCCGCGGCGGTAGACCTCCCGCGCGAGCGGCTCCACCGCGTCGAGGCAGTCCGGGCCGGCGAGCATCGCGAGATAGGGCGGGAGCGCGGCGCCGATCGCGGGGTCGACCTGCGCCGCGGTCATGATCAGGTCCGACGGCAGGCGACGGGTGAGGTCGACGTCGCCGCCCGCCCACCGGTCGAGCATCACGGAGTCCATGCGGACGTGATCGGCCACCCAGGGCCGCATGTGGGTGCCGCACCACGCGTCGAAGCCGACCGCGACGTCGTCGGGCCCGGCACCGTCGTCGAGGCGGCGGAGCAGCTCGCGGGCCTGCATCAGCGAGGTCGTGATGCCCCGGCCGAACATCGGCGTCGTCGTGGCGACCGCGTCGCCCACCGCCACGAAGCGCCGATGGATGCTGCCGTCCAGGGCCGCCTGCCCGCGGTAGTGGTTGATCAGCGCACCGCCGGCCAGCACCGGGGTGATCGGCTCGGCGCGCTCGGGGTCGGTCCAGGCGTCGAGGCCCGGGACCACGCGGCAGGCGGCGTCGAAGGCGGCGTCGTGGCGGAGCAGGGCGAGGTCGGGATCGGCCGTCGGCCGCACCACGAGCACCGAGAAGATCCCCCGCTCGTGCCGGAAGACGATCACCTGGTAGCCGTCGAGGTCGGCCTGCCAGGCCAGCGGGTTGGACATCGGACCCGGGTCGGCGCCGGGCCGCAGCCGGTACTGCCGGTCGACGTAGGCGACACCGGTCCGACCCGTGAGGGACGGGGCGGCGCGCAGCGCGCGGGTGGCCCGGCCCGCCCGGCCGGAGGCGTCCAGGACGAGGTCCGCGGGCAGGTCCTCGCCGTCGACCCGCAGACCGGTCGCGTCCACCCCGTCGAGGGCCACCGCGTCGACGTGGCCGCGGCGCAGCGTCAGGCCGGGGGTCCCGACGACGGTGGCGCGCAACGCCCGCTCGAAGGTCTCCCGCCGTGAGCGCATCCCGCCGGGCATGAGCCGGCCGTCGGGCAGCGTGAACGTGATCGGCTCGGCGCCGGCGGCCACCCAGGCGTCGAGGGCCTCCGGGATCTCGGCCCGGAGGGCGTCGCCGACCTGCGGGCGGAACCCGTGGGCGTGGTGGAACTGCATCACCCCGCGGCGGGCCCACCCGCCGTCGGGAGCCGGGCCGGCGTCGCGGTCGACCACGGTGACCCGGTGACCACGACGGGCGAGCGCGGCACCGAGGAACAGTCCCGTCGGGCCCGCACCGATGATCGCGACGTGCATCCCGGCCTCCTGACTGCTAGATTCGTTGCACCGAGAGTGCAATCTATTCGCGGGCCCCGTCAAGACACGTTTCGTGCAGAGATCCGGGAGGACACGGTGATCGAGCGGCGCGCCTACCGGTCCGACCTCCGGACGCAGCAGGCCCGGGCGACGCGCCGGGCCGTCGTCGAAGCGGCGACCGGGCTGTTCGTCGCGCGCGGCTACGCGGACACCACCCTGGATGCCGTCGCTGCCGCCGCCGGGGTGAGCCGCCGGACCGTCGTCAACGCCGTCGGTGGCAAGGCGGCCCTGCTCGCGCTCGCCTGGGACTTCTCGCTGGTCGGCGACGACGAACCGGTCCCGATGGCCGACCGGCCGGGAGTGCTCGCGATCCGGGCGAGCACCGACCCCGCGGAGTCGGTGCGGCTCTGGGCGGAGATGACCGTCGAGATCGAGGAGCGCGTGGCGGCGATCGGACGCGCCCTGGAAGCGGCCGCCGACGTGGACGAGGAAGCGGCGGCCCTGCTCGCGAAGGCCGGTGCGGAGCGGCTCGACGGGGCGCGGGCGTTCGCCGACCACCTCGCGTCGATCGGCGGTCTGGCCTCCGGGACGACGGTGGAGCAGGCGGCCGACGCGTTCTGGGCGCTGAACGACGGCACGCTCTACCGCCGGCTGGTGCTCGACCGCGGCTGGTCGACCGCCCGGTTCGCGGACTGGCTCAGGAGGCAGACCCAGGCCAGCACCGGGCACCCCGGATAGGCCTCAGCCGCCTTCCTCCAGCAGCGAGGACCAGAACCGCAGCGCGGCGTGCTCCATCTCCAGCCCGAGCCGCAACGTGATCATCCGCTTGGCGACGGCGTCGAGCGACGCGTAGCGCGCCTGCATGTCCTCGTACACCGCGATCCGCTCGCGGTGCGCCGCCACCTGCTCGCGCGCGAGCCGTTCGACGTCGCCGGGGCCGCCGACCTCGTTGAAGAACAGCTTGAGCTCGGCGATGTCCCGCATCTGGAAATGCTCGGGCGTCGGCTCGGCCAGCCAGGCCTGCAGCTCCGCCCGCCCGGAGTCGGTCAGCCGGAACGTCCGCCGTCGCCGACCACCCTCCTCGATCTCGGCCTCGAGCAGGCCGAGGTCGACCAGCCGCTGCGGCTCGGAGTACAGCTGCGCGTGCGGGAAGTGCCAGAAGTAGCCGATGGACCGGCCGACCGCGCGCTTGAGGTCGTAGGACGTCGAGGGCCCGCGCAGCGCGATCGTCCCGAGGACGACGTACGAGGTCGGGGACAACCGCTCGGCCACCCGCCGGACCCTACCGACCCTTGCCCTCGAACCCTACGGTCCATACAGTCCGATCCGGACGATATGAGTCGGAGCATGATCGCGGAGGCGGCCCGGTGGACCTGGCGACGGCGTGGAGCTGGACGGTGGAGCGCTATCCGCACCGGCGGGCCGTCGGCGGACCGGACCCGATGACGTGGGCCGAGTGGGACGCGCGGACCGCGCGCCTCGCCCACGCCCTAGCCGACCTGGGAGTGCGCCGGGGCGACCGGGTCGCGCTCGTGCTCACCGGCGGCGAGCCCGCCGCCTCGCTGCACCTCGCCGCGCAGCGGCTCGCGGCCGTCGCCGTGCCGCTGTCCACCCGCCTGGGCCACGACGAACTGGTCCACTGCCTCGCCGACGCCGCACCCGCCGTCGTCGTCTCCGACGCCGCGACCGCGGAACGGGTCAGCGCCGCCGCGGCCGATCCCCGCGTGCGGCCCCACACCCACCGCGTCGTCGACGACCTCGAGCACGCCGCGGCCGGAGCGCCCGACACCTCGCCACCCACCGGGACACCCCGATCCGACGACGTCAGCGTCATGCTCTACACCTCGGGCACCACCGGGCGCCCGAAGGGCGTGCCGCGCACCCACGCCGCCGAGCACGCCGCCGCCGTCGCGCACCTCCTCCAGACCGCGGGGCGGCCCGGCGAGGTGACGCTCGGCGTCATGCCGCTCTTCCACACCATGGGCGTGCGGACGCTCGTCGCGACCGTCCTCGCCGCCGGGACCTGGGTGCCGCAGGCGCGGTTCGACGCCGCCGAGACCGCCGAGCTGGTGGCGGTCGAGGGCGTCACGTCCCTCTACCTCGTCCCGACGATGTTCTGGTCGCTGCTGCGCGAGGACGCGTCGCTGTCACGGTTCGGATCGGTGCGGCGGCTGGCCTACGCCGGCGCGGCGATGGCGCCCGCCCTGGCGGAGCGGCTGGTGGAGACGCTGGCGCCGGAGTCGTTCGTCAACCACTTCGGCTCGACCGAGATCTACACGTTCTCCATCGGCCCGGACGTCGCGGCGAAGCCGGGCTGCGCGGGCCGCGCCGGGGTGTTCGGCCGGCTGCGGCTGGTGGAGCCGTCGCCGGACGCGTCGCCCGAGGCGCTCGTCGAGCCGGGCGAGCTGGGCCAGGTCGCGGTGTCGATGGCGAGCCCCGAGGCGTTCGCCGGCTACTGGCGCCGTCCGGACGCCACCGCGAGGACCGTTCGCGACGGCTGGTACTTCCCCGGCGACCTCGCGGTGGCCGACGACGACGGCGACCTCTGGGTGGCCGGGCGCGTCGACGACATGATCAACTCCGGTGGGGAGAACCTCTACCCCGACGAGATCGAGGCGGCGCTGGTGCGCTGCCCGGAGCTGGCCGACGTCGTGGTGGCGGGCCTGCCCGACGAGCGCTGGGGCCAGGCGGTGACGGCGTTCGTCGTGCCGGCGCCGGGGGTCGCACCGGACGTGGCGGTGGCGGCGGCCGATCGGTGGGGCCGTGCGGAGCTGCCCTCGTTGCAGCGTCCGAAGCGGGTGATGGCGCTGACCGCGGTGCCCCGCTCGGCGGTCGGGAAGACGCTGCGGCGGGTGCTCGTGGCGGGCGAGTACGAGGCGTTGGCCGACAGTGCGGCCAGCCCCGATCCGGTTCCGAGCGAAGGGCACCTTCGGTCGAGTAGATCGAGCGAAGGGCCCCTTCAGTCAGAACCGGTACCGGGCCCGCGTTCCGGCGAGGGGCGCCCCTCGTCGGATAGATCGACCGAAGGTGCCCTTCGCTCAGAACCCGGGGCCGGCCGATGAGCGAGACCGCCTGGACCCCGGCCCGCGACGAGGACGCCGCCCTGGTCACCGGCACTGGCGCGTTCCTCGACGACCTCGACCCGCTGCCCGGCACCCTCGTCGCCGCCGTCGTGCGCAGCCCTCATCCGCACGCCCGCATCACCGGCGCCCACCTCGAGCGGGCCCGCGCCCATCCCGGGGTCGCCGCGGTGATCGGGCCCGACGAGGTGCGCGCCGCCGTCCGCCCGTTCCCGCTGTCCACCGCGACGCCGATGCCCTACCTGCCCAGCGCCGTCGACCGCGCGCGCTACGTCGGCGAGCCGGTGGCCGTCGTCGTCGCGACCGACCGCTACGTCGCCGAGGACGCCGCCGAGCTGGTGGCGCTCGACTACGAGCCGCTCGACGTCGTCGTCGACACCCGCCGCGCCCTGGAACCCGAGGCGCCCCTGCTGCACGACGAGGCCGGCACGAACGTCGCCACCGACCGGACCTTCCGCTTCGGCGACGTCGACGGCGCCTTCGAGCAGGCGGCCCACACCGTCCGCGGCGAGTACACCTTCCCGCGCTACTCGTCGGTGCCGATGGAGACCTACGGCGTGATCGCGCGGTGGAGCGAGGACGCCGACGGGCCCGCCGTCGAGGCGTGGGCGAACTTCCACGGGCCGTTCACGATGGTGCCGGTCGCCGCCGGGGCGCTCGGTCTGCCCCCGAGCCGCTTCCGGCTGCACGTCCCGGCCGACATCGGCGGCAGCTTCGGCATCAAGTCCGGCATCTACCCCTACGTCGTGCTGATGGCGCTCGCGGCGAAGCACGCCGGGCGGCCGGTGCGCTGGACCGAGGACCGCATCGAGCACCTGCTGGCCAGTTCGTCCGGCGCCGGACGGGTCATGGCTTTCGAGGCGGCGGTGTCGCCCGACGGAGACCTCGAGGCACTCCGCGTCGACCTCGTCGACGACGTCGGGGCCTACCTGCGCCCGCCCGAGCCGTCCACGCTCTACCGCTGCTTCGGCAACATCACCGGCGCCTACGACGTGCCCGCGGTCGCGATCCGCGCCCGGGCCGTCGTCACCAACCGCGCCCCGACCGGGCTCAACCGCGGCTTCGGCGGCCAGCAGCTCTACTTCGGGCTCGAGCGGCTCATGGACGCGGTCGCCACGACGACGGGTCTCGACGTCGCCGAGGTCCGCCGCCGCAACCTCGTCCGGACCTTCCCCCACCGCACCCCGACCGGCGGGCTCTACGACTCCGGGGACTACGCCCGCGCCCTCGACGTGCTCGTGACCAAGGGCGGGTACGACGAGTTGCGATCTCGCCAGGTCCGGGAACGGGAGGCCGGCGCGTACTACGGCGTCGGACTCGCGCTGGTCGTCGACCCGTCCGGCACCAACATCGGCTACGTCGGGCTCGCGACCCCGGCGCCGGAGCGCAAGCCGGGCCGGGACAAGTCCGGCTCCACGGAGATCGTCCGTGCGTCGGTGGACGCGCAGGGCGTGGTGACGGTGCTGCTCGGCTCGGTACCGCAGGGCCAGGGGCACGCGACGGTCGCCAGGCGGGTGGCCGCGCAACGGCTGGGCCTCCCGGTCGACCAGGTCCGCGTCCGCATCGAGATGGACACCGCGACGACGCCGTGGACGGTGACGTCGGGCAGCTACTCCTCGCGGTTCGCGCCGCTGGTGACGAGCGCGGTGATCGCGGCCGTCGACCGGCTCGCCGAGCCGGTCCGCGGTGCGGCCACGGTGCTGCTGGGTCTGCCCCCCGAGGCCGCCGACCGGCTGGAGCTCGCGGGCGGCGAGGTCCGCGACCCGTCGTCGGGAGCGTCCTGCCGGTTCCGACACGCGGCCGGGCTCCTGCACTGGGACCCGGGAGCGCTGCCGGCCGAGGTCCCGCCGCGCACCAGCGCCGAGGGCGAGTTCCGGCCGCCCGAGGCCGTGGCGGCGACCGCGGAGGACACGATCAACTCCTCGCTCTGCTACGGCTTCGTCGCGGAGCTGGTCGGCCTGCGGATCGACCCGGACACCCTCGAGATCACCCTGGACCGGGTCGCGAGCGTCCATGACGCCGGCACCGTGCTCGACCCGGTCCTGCTCGAGGGCCAGGTGCTCGGCGCGCTGGTCCACGGGCTCGGCGGCGCGCTGTACGAGGAGTTCCGGTACTCCGAGGCCGGGCAGCCGCAGTCGGCGACGTTCCTGGACTACCTCTGCCCGACGACGGCGGAGACCGGCTTCGACCTCGTCTCGGACCACCTCGAGTCCCCCTCGCCGCTCACCCCGCTCGGCGCGAAGGGCTGCGGCGAGGGCAGCTCGATGAGCCTGCCGGTGGCGATCGCGAACGCGGTCGCCGACGCGCTGGCCCCGGCCGGCGTTGCGATCGACTCGCTGCCCCTGCACGGCGAAGCGCTGTTCCAGCGCATGTGCACGGATGTGGTCGCTCCGACGACCACATCCGTTCACATGCCCGACGAAGGAGGGCTGTCCTGATGGCACTGACCGGAGGCGAGGTGCGACTCGAGCGCTCGCACGACGGGCGCGTCGCGAACCTCGTCCTGGCCCACGGCCCCTACACGGTGATCACGTGGGAGATGCGCTCGGCGGTGGCCGCACGGTTCGCCGAGATCGACCGCGACGACGACGTCCGCGTGGTGGTCGTCCGCTCCGACGGCGAGCACTTCTCCTCGGGCGGGGACATCGCCGGGTTCATGGAGGTCGACCCGATCGACTTCACCGACCTCGGCCACGAGGTGACCGCCGCGTCGCGCTCCCCCAAACCCGTCGTCGTCGCCGTCGACGGTTACTGCTTCGGGGTGGGGCTCGAGCTCGTGCTCTCCTGCGACATCCGGCTGGCCACCGAGCGCAGCCGCTTCGCCCTCCCGGAGATGAACCTCGGGATGATCCCGGGCTCCGGCGGCACCCAGCGGCTCGCCCGGCTGATCGGGCTCTCGCGGGCCAAGCACCACGTCATGACCGCGAAGCGCATCACCGCCACCGAGGCGGCCGACTGGGGCCTGCTCGCCGAGCTCCACCCCGACCGGGAGGCGCTCGACAAGGCCACCGACGCCCTGGTCGACAAGCTCCTCGGCTTCTCCCCCATGGCACTGCGAACCGCCAAGGAGGTGCTCGACCGCGGCGTCGATGCGCCGCTCTACTCGGGCATCGAGCTGGAGCGCAAGGCCTACGCGATGCTGCGCTCGAGCCACGACTTCGCCGAGGGCGTGACCGCGTTCACCGAGAAGCGCACCCCGAACTTCACGGGGCGCTGACCGTATGAAGGCCCGGATCCGATGAAGCCAGCACCCTTCGCCTACCACCGGCCGGACTCGGTGGGCGACGCCGTCGAGACCCTCGCCGCCGGCGACGCCAAGGTGCTCGCCGGCGGCCAGTCGCTCGTGCCCGTCCTCGCGATGCGCCTGGGCCGGCCCGGCACGCTCGTCGACATCACCGCGCTGCCCGAGCTGGGCCGGTTCGAGCGCCGCGGCGGCGAGCTGTGCGTCGGCGCCGCCGTGCGCCAGCGCCGTGTCGAGCGCGACCCGCTGACGGCGGCGGTGCCCCTGATCGGGCGCGCGATGCCCTTCGTCGGGCACCGCGAGCTGCGCAGCCGCGGCACCGTCTGCGGGAGCCTGGCCCACGCCGACCCGGCCGCGGAGCTGCCCGCGGTGGCGGCCTGCCTCGGCGCGGTCGTCGAGGTGACCGGCCCGCGCGGGGATCGGGAGGTGCCCGCCGCCGAGCTGGTCACCGGCGCGATGACGACGGCCGTCTCGCCCGACGAGCTCGTCACCGGCGTCCGGTTCCCGACGGCGGCTCCGGGCGAGGGCTTCGGGTTCGCGGAGATCGCCCGCCGCCACGGCGACTTCGCCCTGGCCGGGGTGGCGGTGTGGGTGCGGGCCTCGTCGTCGGGCGGGGTGCGGGACGCGACGCTGGCCGCGTTCGGGGTCTCCGACCGTCCTGTCGTCCGCGACGTCACCGACCTGCTGACGCTCGGGTTCACCGAGGCCGAGCTGCGTCCGGGCACCGACGCGCTGGCCGCCGAGGTCGTCGACACCGCGGGCGACGCGCACGGCTCCACCGCCTACCGGGCCCGCCTGCTCGGGGTGCTCGCCGCCCGTGAGCTCGCCCGCGCCCACCGCGAGGCGCTCTCATGAGCGGGCGACACGTGGCCGCCGACGCCACCACCGACCTCACCCTGACGGTCAACGGGCGGGAGACCACCCTCGCCGTCGCCCCCCGCACCACCCTCTCCGACGTGCTGCGTGACCGGCTCGGCCTCACCGGCACCCACGTCGGCTGCGAGCACGGGGTGTGCGGGATGTGCACCGTCCTCGTCGACGGCGAGGCGGCCCGCGCCTGCCTGCTCTTCGCGGTGCAGTGCGAGGGCGCGGAGATCACGACGGTGGAGGGGCTCGGCAGCGCGGGCGACCAGCACCCGCTGCAGCGCGCGTTCTCCCACCACCACGCCCTGCAGTGCGGGTTCTGCACGCCGGGGATGCTGATGTCGGGCTACGACCTGCTCGCCGGCGGCACCTACGACGAGGGCACTCTGGCGCAGGACATGTCCGGCGTGCTCTGCCGCTGCACCGGCTACCGCGGCATCCTCGCCGCCGTCGCGGACGTCGCCGCGACCCATCCCGACGGCGTGCCCGCACCCCGGGCGGCGGTGCCCGCGGCCCTCGTCGGGAGGGTCGGTGGGGTGAGCGCGGGCCCGGTTCCCGAGACGGAGGAGGCCCCCGAGGCGCCAGCCCAGGTCACCGTCCCGTCCGGACCGCCCACCGTGACCGTCGACGTCGAGGAGGCCCTGACGTCCCCGATCGACGACGTCTGGGCCGTACTCGCCGACTTCGAGCGCCTCGCCGCGTGTCTGCCCGGTGCGCGGATGACCGCCGACCTCGGGAACGACCACTACCGCGGCGCCGCGAAGGTCGCCCTCGGACCGGTGGCGCTGGCCTTCGACGGGCTCGCGCACGTCGTCGAGCACGACCCCGGCGAGCACGTCATGCGGGTGCTGGCCCAGGGCGCCGACCGCGGCGGGTCGAGCACCCACGCGGTCATCCGGCTCGCGGCCCACGCGACCGACGTCGGCGGGACGACCCTGCGGGCCGGGGCCGACGTGCACCTCTCCGGCCGGATCGCCCAGTTCGGTCGCGCGCTCGCCGGCGACGTCTCGCGGCGGCTCTTCGAGCAGTTCGCGGCCGCCGTCGACGAGGCGGCCCGGACGGGCGAGGCGCCGCACCCGTCGTCGGGACCCGGTCCGCTGCGGCTACTGCTCACCGCGATCCGGGCTCGGCTGCGAGGTGCCTTCGGCAGGTGAGTACTTGTGGTGGCTATAGCCACCACAAGTACTCACGAGCGCGAAGCTCACCTGCCCCCACCCACGACGACCTGCTGGCCCTCGGCCAGTCCGCCGGTGATCTCGGTGCGGTCCGGTCCGGCCACGCCGGTGGTCACCGGGGTGGGCACCTGGCGCCCGTCGGGGGTGACGACGGTGACCGAGGTGCCGTTCGGCTGCCGGTGCAGTGCGCCGTTGGGGACGCTGATCGTCGGGCCGGACTGCGAGGTGATCACCGTGGCCCGGGCGGACTGCCCGTCGTGCACGCGGGGGTCGGCGGGCAGCCCGATCGTCACGTAGTACTCGATGCTGCCCGAGAGCGCGGTCGCGGACGGCGCGACGGCGAGCACGGTCCCGTCGAGGGTCCCGTCGGGGATCGCGTCCAGGGACACCGAGACGTGCTGCTGCGGGGCGATCTTCGCGGCGTCGATCTCCTGGAACGGCACCACCACCGCGAACTGCGTCAGGTTCTGCAGCACCAGGAACTGGGTGCCGCCCGGCCGGGTCGGGGAGGCGCCCGCCGCGGCACCGGCGGCGCCCGCGGCCGCGTTCGCGGCCTGGGCGGCCCCGGGGATCGCGGCGTCGGTGCCGGGGGCGGCGGGCGTGGTGGAACCGCTGGCGGCGACGAACTCGCCGACCACGCCGTTGAGGGCGGTGATGGTGCCGTCGGCAGGGGCCCGCAGCGTCGTGTTCGCCAGGTTCTGCTGCGCGACGAGGACCTGGGACCGGGCCGCGTCGACCGCCGCCCGCGCGGCGGCGAGGTCGTTCGGGCGGGCCGCGCTCGCGGAGTCGAGGCTGTTCTGGGCGGTGACCTGGCCCTGGCGGGCGTTCGCGATCTGGACCTGGCCCGCCGCCGCGTCGGCCTGCCGCTTCGCCGTCGCCTGCGCGAGCGTCTGCGCCCCCGAGGCGCCGCCCGCGCCTGCTGGGCCCGCCGCACCCCCCGTCGAGCCCGCCGCGGTGAGCGCGGACCCACCCGCGGCCATGGCGCCGGCCGCCAGCCCGGACGCCGCGCCCGCTGCCGTCGAGCCGGCCGCCGTGACGACGCCCGCCGTCGCACCCGTGGCGTCCTCCCCCGTCATCGGGGTCGCTCCGGACGCACCCTGCCCCGCGGCGGCGACCGCGGCGTCGTCGGCGGCGAGGGTCGCGTCGACCTGGCGCTTGGTCGCCGACACGATCGAGGCGGCGGCGTTCACCGAGCTCTGCGCGCCCTGCACCGAGGGGGCGTCCGCGACCTTGTCGTACTGCGCCTGCTGACCGGCGAGCTGGGCGCGCGCCTGCTGGAGCGCCCGGCGGGCGGCGAAGTCGTCGATGGTGGCGAGCACCTGGCCCGCGTGGACGAGGTCGCCCACCTTGACCCTCACCGAGGTCAGCTGCCCGCCCGTGGGGAAGCCGAGGTTCGTCGACCCGACGGAGGACACCGAGCCGGTCGAGTCCACGCCGGTGCTCACCGAGGTCCGGTCCACCCGGACCGTCTGCGGGGGCGGCGGGGGCTGCGCCCCACAGGCTCCGACACCGAGCGCAATCACGGCCGCCGATATCGCGGGCATCATCCTCCGAGTGGAGCAGCGCGGTCGGGGCAGCGGGAGTCGGGGTCGCATGCGGTCTCCGTCCGGGTCCGTGGCGAAGCGCCGACCGGGCGGATCAGGCGTTCCACCAGCGACGACGCGGTTCACGACGAGGGCCCCGACGGCGCCGCGCACGGCTCCGACCCCACGACCCGAGACACACAACCACAGCACTCAGCGTTGTTGGCGCCGACCGCCATCAATACCCAGCGTAAAGGTTACTCGCGAGCAGCCCCCGAACGGCCCAGCGTCACGAGCCCTTCCGCTGGGCCTGATGCCGAGCGCCGTCGGCCCGATGCCCGCCTGCCACAGACCACCCGTCCACCGCGGCGGAGCCCCGACCCGACGAGCGGCGGGTCGGCGCTCCTCTCTCGGCGGCCTCCCGAAGCCGCGCCTCACCGAGTGGCCCCTGGAGGCTGGGCGAGCAGCCGTGGAGGTCCACTCGGCGTCGGTGGTCGGCGCGACGGTCCCGGCCGAGTGGACCCCGAGGGCTGCCGTGGCAGCCGTGGAGGTCCACTCCGGCTTGCACCTACCACACCAGTGTTCACCGACACGCACGCCCGGGAGGTGCTCGTCGACCACGAGGAGGTGGCCCGCGGGGTGCTTGCCCGGCTGCGGGCGGCGACGGCCCGCCACCCGGACGACGCGCGCGTCGCCGCCATTGTCGACCCTCCGCCGGGAGTCCGCGGAGGCGGCGGCGTGGTGGTCCCGCCAGGACGTCCGCGAGGACCGCTCGGGCACCCAGCGGGTCCGGCATCCCCGGCTCGGCGCGGTGACCCTCGCGCACACCGTGCTGCACCCCGCGGAGCGGCCCGACCTCACGCTCGTCGTCCACGGTGCGCCGCGCGCCCGTGAGCAGAGATCCGTGTCAACGGGCGGATTACTGCTCACCTGCGCGGAGCGCACCTACAGCAGGCACAGCATCGCGGCCATCGCCAGGCTCATGCCCGCCTGGCCGATGAGCTGCACCGGCCCGTGCGCGAGCACCGAGACCGCCCGCGGGACGGCGGGGGCAGGTGCCACGGCCACGGCGACCCCGCCCGTTCCGGCGGGCTCCGTGCCCGTCGGGGTCCCGACGACGGCGGCGGCCGGCTGCTCGACCCGGGCGCGGCGCACCACGACGACCACCGTCGCGACCGCGTGGGCCACCAGGTAGAGGGCGAGCATCGCGGCGAGCACGAGCAGTCCCATCGGCGGCGTGGCCGGCGTGTCCATGCCCGGCATCCCCGCCATGTCCGTTCCCGGCATCTCCGCCACCGGCGTCGTGGCCGGGGCCATCGCCAGGTACATCACGAGCATCGCCGCGTCGAGCAGGAACAGGTGCGTCGGGTGCGCGGTGCAGCGGTCGACGCCGATCGCCGACCCCAGCGCCTCCCCGCGCCGACGGGTCACGACGAGCGCCGCCAGCCACCCGACCCCCGCCAGCCCGAAGATCACCGCCCCGAGGACCGGCGGCACCAGACCCGCCGTCGTCGGCGTCACCATGACCACCATCGCCACGCCCATGACGACGTGGTTGGCCTCGGCGGCCGCGATGCGTGGGGCGTGACGGGGCCGGTGGGTGGCGAGCGAGACCGCGCACAGCGCCGTCGTCAGGACGAAGACGGTCGCCACCGTCATGCCGAACCAGCCGTCGACCATGGGTCAGGCCTCCAGGAGCGTCGGGAGCGCGGGCCTGGCGACGACCGTAGGAGGCCGCACCCACGAACCGGCACGAGCTGAGGCGTTCGCTCCTTTCTCTCATGTCCGGGAACCGAGAGGAAGCCCGCACCGCCCGGTGTCGCCCCGACCCGGCGGCAGCGGGGAGACTGTCCACGACAGGCCGTCGTACGCGACGGCGGGGCGGGAGGATCGGGCAGGCGATGGACGACGCGGTCATCACCGACGCGGCGCTGGCCGCGCGCGACGGTGACCGGGCGGCGGCGGCGCGGTTCGTGGAGCTCACCCAACAGCAGGTGTGGCGCCTGCTGGTGCACCTCACCGACCGCGGGGTCGCCGCCGACCTGGCCCAGGAGACCTACGAGCGGGCCTTCGGCGCGCTGCGCCGCTACCGCGCGGAGTCGCCGGCCCGCACCTGGCTGCTCGCCATCGCCCGCCACGTCGCGGCCGACCACCTGCGTCGCCGTGCCCGCCGACCGGCCACGCCCGCCGACCTCGCCGAGGGGGACGAGCCCCTCGGCGCGGTGCGGCCCGGCGACGTCGCCGAGGGCGTCGCGCTGCGCCTGGCCGTGGACGCGCTGCCGACCGACCGGCGGGAGGCCTTCGTCGTCACCCAGCTGCTCGGGCTGCGGTACGCCGAGGCCGCCGAGGTCCTCGGCTGCCCGATCGGTACCATCCGCTCCCGGGTCGCCCGGGCCCGCGGCGACCTCGTCGAGTCGCTCGGGCAGCGGTCCGCGCCCCCGGGGGGAGAGGCGGCCACCCGTGAACCGTGACCCCGCCCGGCGGCTCGTGGGCATCGCCGGGAACCCGCACGCCGCGCCGGACGACCTGCCCGTCATGGGGCCTCTGAACTGCGCCGGATGCCGCGAGGAGCTCTCGGCCGAGCTCGACGGCGAGGGCGACCCGGCGCGGCGCCCCGCCGTGCGTGCGCACCTGGACGCGTGCGCGGACTGCACGCGGTGGCGCGAGCAGGCCGCCGTCGTCACCCGGCTCACGCGCACCGGCCCCGCGGAGGCGGGGCCCGACCTCGTCGCGCGGGTCCTCCCGGCCGCGCCGCCCCGGTCCCGACGGCGGGTGGGCGCGCGGGCAGCGCTCGCCGCGGTCGGCGTCGCCCAGCTGGTGCTCGGGGTGTCGGAGCTGGTCGGGCTCACCGGTCACGGCGACGCCACGGCGATGCTCGGCGGCGCGGACATGGCGCACATGGGCCACGAGACCGCGGCCTGGAACCTCGCCCTCGGGGTGGCGTTCCTCGCGGGCGCCCGCTGGACCCGTCACCTCGCCGGCCTGCTCCCCGTGCTCGGGGTCTTCATCGTCACGCTCGCGGTGCTGAGCGGCCTCGACCTCGCCGCGGGGCGCGTGGAGCCCGACCGGGTGGCCTCGCACGCGGTGTTGCTGGTCGGGTTCGCGCTCGCCGTCGCGGTCGCGCGGAGCGGCCCCCGTCACGACCCGGGCCCGGCCCCGCGCACCGGCGAGACCGCGGAGGAGGTCGGGGGCGCCGCGAGGTCGACCACCGGTGCGGCGCCGCTGGCGGTCGCGTCGCGCGACGACCTCGGGCCGGTCGCCCGCGAGCGCCCGCCGGGCCGGGGCCGCCGGGACGTGGCGTGAGCACCACCGCACCCCCGCGGGGCCGCACGCCCCCGGCCGATCCCGCGCCGCCACGCCCGGCCCTGCGCGTCGCGGTCGCGCTCGCCGCGGCCGCGCTCGCCGTCGTCGCGGTCCTGCTGGCCGTCGGCGCCTGGGGCGACGCGCCGTACCGCGCGCTCGGCGTCAGCGCCCCCTCGACGGCGCTGCGGCTCGCCGTCCCGCTGGTCCGGGCCGTGGTGGTCCTCGCGGCCGGGCTGACCGTCGGGAGCCTCGTCGCGGCGATCGGGGTGCTCCCCTCGCGCACCGGGGCCCGCGGGCTGTCGGCCGACGGCTACGCCGCCGTGCGCCGGGCCGGGACGGCCGCCGCGCTGTGGGCGCTGGCGGCCTCGGTCGCGGTGCCGCTGACGGTCCTCGTCGGGACCGGCGGGGATCCGGCGGTGCTCGGCTCCCCCGCGGGGTTCCTGGCCTCGGTCGGCGCGCTCGAGGAACCGGCGGGCTTCCTCGTCGCCGCGGTGGCGGCCGGCGTCGTCGCGGTCATGTGCCGGGTGACGTTCTCCTGGCGGACCGCCGTCGGTGCACTGGTCCCGGCCCTTCTCGCCGTCGTCGCGCCCGTCGCGACCGGGCATGTCGCGAGCGTCGGCGCGGGTCACGACATCGCCACCGACACGGCGGTGCTGGCCGCCGTCGCACTGGCCGCATGGTTCGGGACGACGGTCGCGCTCCACCGTCACCGCGCGCGGCGCCGTCCCGACGGCGACGTCGTCGCGCGGCGCTGGAGGCGGGTCGCCCTGGTCGCGGGCCCGGTGGCGTTCGTCGGCCTCGTCGTCGTGGATCTCTACCTGGTGCGCGGCGGCTGGTCGACGCTCTACGGCGGGATCGCGATCGCCGCGCTCGTGCTCGTCGCGCTCGCCGCCGCCCCGCTGCTGGCGCCCCGGCTGCCCCCGGGATGGACGCTGACCACGCTGGGCCTCGCGGTGGTCCCGGCCGGGCTGGCGGCGAGCGGGCTCCCACCGGGGCTGCTGCGCCCGGCCTCCGCGCAGGAGACGCTGCTCGGGTACGACCTGCCCGGCGCGCCGAGCGTGCTCGGGCTGCTCGGGCCGGGCCGGGTGAACGTGCTGGTCGACGTGGCGTGCCTGGTGCTCGCCGGGCTCTACGTCGCCGGGGTCCTGCGCCTGCGTCGCCGCGGCGACGCCTGGCCACCCGGGCGCACCACCGCGTGGCTCGCCGGGTGCGCGCTGGCCGCGTGGGCGACGACCAGCGGCCTCGGCGAGTACGCGATGGCGATGTTCAGCGTGCACATGGGCACCCACATGCTGCTCTCGATGCTCGTGCCGATCCTGCTGGTGCTCGGCGGCCCGATCACGCTCGCGCTGCGGGCGCTCGCGCCGTCACGGGGGGAGCCCGCCCTCGACGGGCCGCGGGAGTGGCTGCTGTCGCTGCTCGGGTCGCCGGTGTCGCGGGTGCTCACGCACCCGGTGGTCGCGCTCGTCGTGTTCGTCGGCTCCTTCTATGCGCTGTACTTCTCCCCGATCTACGGTGCGGCGCTGCCCTACCACTGGGGCCACCAGCTGATGTACCTGCACTTCGTCGTCACCGGCTACCTGTTCTTCTGGCTGATCATCGGGGTCGACCGGGCGCCGCGCACGCTCCCGCACGTAGCACGTCTGGCGCTGCTGCTCGCGTCGACGCCCTTCCACGCCTTCTTCGGCGTCGCGCTCTTCGGAGACGACACCGTGATCGGCCAGCGCTTCTTCGGCGACCTCGCGCTGCCGTGGGTGCCGGACCTGCTGGCCGACCAGAGCCTGGGCGGCGGGGTCGCGTGGGCGGCGGGCGAGGTGCCGCTGCTCGTGGTGGTGATCGCGCTGCTCGTGCAGTGGTCCCGCCACGACGACCGCGAGGGCGCCCGCCACGACCGCCACGGCGACGCCGAGCTGGCCGCCTACAACGCAATGCTGGCCGACCTCGCCCACCGTCGGCACTGATTACCCCGTTCGGCGCCACGATCGGGCGTCGTGGTACCGCTGGGCGCCGGACGCTGACCGCACCCCGCAGGACACGCGCCCTCCCGGCGCGTCGCCGCGTTGGGCCTTCCAGAGGGCATCCGCCGACGTTGTGGAGGCATCGATGGGCAAGCGATCAGCCGTCAAGAAGAGGGGCACCGGGTCCCGCACGCCCCTGATCGTCGGCATCCTCGTCGTCGGGGTCCTCGCGATCGTCATCGGCAGCACGCTGCTCGGCGGGGGTAGTGACGACGCCGACGCCTCGGGCGGGTCCTCGACCGTCGGCCCGATCCCGATCACCCGCGCCGCGGTGCAGTTCCCGACGAGCGTCGTCGACGGGGTGGTCGTCGCCGGTGCGCCCACCGCACCCACGAAGTCGAGCAAGAAGAGCGCGAAGGCCGCGCCGCACACCCTCGACCTCTACGAGGACGCGCTCTGCCCGGCCTGCCAGGCCCTCGAGTCCCGCGGCGGCGCCCGCCTGGCGAACGCGGTGGCGGCCGGGACGCTGAAGATCCGCTACCACCTCCTGAACATGCTCGATGCGAGGTCGCAGCCGGCGGGCTATTCGATGCTCGGCGGCAACGCGATGCTCTGCGGCGCCGAGAACGGGATCTTCCCCGACCTGCACGTCAGCCTCTACACCGCCCAGCCCGAGGAGGGCGGGACGGCCTGGAGCGTCGACCAGGTCGTCGACCTCGGCAAGCGCCTCGGCGCCGGCCCGGGGTTCGAGGCCTGTGTGCGGAACGGCGCCCACACCAAGGACGTGGCCGCGAACTTCGCCTCGGCCTCCCACGACCCGAAGCTCGTCCGCCAGGGGCAGAGCGGCTTCGGCACCCCGACGATGGTCCTCGACAACGCCCTGCTCCAGCCGGGCGACACGCGCCTGGACAAGCTGGTGCCGGAGACCCCCTGACGTTCCGGGGCGGCGAACCGGGCGCTCGCCCGCGGCACCCGTCGTCGTCACACTCGGACGCCCGAGCCGAGGAGTGCGCCGCGATGCTCACCGCCGAGCACATGGAGTCGCTCATCCGCCGCTACTTCGACGGGTGCAACGACGCCGACGTCGAGGGCATGACCGCCTGCTTCACCCCCGACGCGGTCCACTACTTCCCGCCCGGGATGTACGGCGGGGCCTGGCGCGGCGCGCGGACGATCGCGGAGAACTGGGCGCACCGCGTCGCGACGCTCGGCTCGGCGTGGACCGTCGACCGCGTCCTCACCGATGCCGGCAGCGCCCAGGCCGTCATCGAGTGGAGCCACTTCCGGACCGCCGAGGACACCGTGCTCCGCGGCGACGAGTGGTACGTCTTCGACCGCGACAGCGGTCTCATCGCGGAGATCCGCGCGTACTACGCCTCCCCGCTCGACCCGACCCGCCGCGAGCTCGCCCTCGAGGGCTTCGACTACGCGGGGCGCGGCTACCCGATGACCTGTCCGGTCCCCCGGCCGCACCCGAGCCAGGCCGCCGTCGCCTCCGCCGGTTCGGGTTTCGAGCGAAGGGCACCTTCGGTCGACTAGATGAGCCGTGGGAACCCCTCGCCGGAACCGCCCGGGCCTACCCCTGCGGCTGGAACCGGCGCAGTCGCAGGCTGTTGCCGACCACGAACACGCTCGAGAGCCCCATCGCGGCGCCCGCGATCATGGGGTTGAGCAGTCCGGTCGCGGCCAGCGGCAGCGCCGCGACGTTGTAGACGAACGCCCAGAAGAGGTTCCCGCGGATCGTCGAGAGCGTGCGGCGGGCCAGGCGCAGCGCGTCGGTGACGCCGCGCAGGTCGTCGCCGACCAGCGTCAGGTCGCCGGCGTCGACCGCGAGCGCCGAGCCGCCGCCCATCGCGAGGCCGAGGTCGGCGCGGGCCAGAGCAGCCGCGTCGTTGACGCCGTCGCCCACCATCGCGACCAGGCGCCCCTCGCCGCGCAACCGGTCGACGACGTCAGCCTTCTCGGTCGGCAGCACCTCGGCCACGACGTCGTCGGGGAGGATCCCGACCTCGGCGGCCACCGCGTGCGCCGCGGCGGCGTTGTCCCCGGTGAGCAGCACCGGGCGCAGGCCCATCGCCCGCATCCGGGCGACCGCCTCCGCCGAGGTCGGCCGCACCGTGTCGGCCACGGCGAGCACCGCCCGGGCGGCCAGGCGTCCGTCGGGATCGGCCCACGCGAGCACGACCGCCGTCGCGCCGGCGGCCTCGGCGTCGCGGTGGGCGCGGTCGAGGTCGGCGGGCAGCCTCACGCCCTCGGACTCGACGAGGCGTCGCCGCCCGATGACGGCCGCGGTCCCGTCGACAGTGCCGCGCACGCCCAGCCCGTCGACGACCTCGACGCCCTCGGCGTGCTCCGGCGCGTGGCCCCGCCCGGCCTCCACGAGCGCCCGGGCCACCGGATGGTCCACATCGGTCTCGAGCGCGACGACCCGGCGCCACACCGCCTCGTCGTCGATCCCGGGCCCGTCGCCCTCCGCCACCCGCAGCGAGCGCAGGCCCATCCGGCCGGTGGTGACGGTGCCGGTCTTGTCGAGCACCACCGTGTCGATCCGCCGCGAGGTCTCCAGCACCTGCGGCCCGCGCAGCAGGATCCCCAGCTTGCGCCCGCGTCCGGCGGCGACGGCGAGCGCCGTCGGGGTCGCGAGACCGAGCGCGCAGGGGCACGCGACGACGAGCACGGCCATGGCGGCGGCGACCGCGAAGCCCGCGTCGGCGTCGGCGAACCACCAGAAGCCGAACGTGTAGGCGGCGAGTACGAGCACGACCGGCACGAACCGGCCGGCGATCTTGTCCGCGAGCCGCTGTACCGACGCCTTGCCGACCTGGGCGTCCTGGACGCGCCGGGTCAGCCGCGCCCACTGGGTGTCGGCGCCGACCTGCGTCGCGCGGAGCAGGAATCGGCCGGAGGCGCACCGGGTGCCGGCGAGCACGCGGGTGCCGACGGCGGCCTCGACGGGGACCGACTCGCCGGTCATCGCGGCGACGTCGAGCGTCGCGACCCCCTGGGCCACGACGCCGTCCACCGGCACCGTCTCGCCGTCGCGGACGATCACGTGGTCGCCGACGACGACGTTGCCGACCGGGACGCGCAGGGCACGGTCGGCGACGACGAGCGTCGCGTCCGCGGTGGCGTGCTCGTCCGCGCCGGCACCGCCCGCGGCCATCGCCTTCCGGCGCCCGCGCATCTCGATCCAGCGCCCGACGAGCACGGCGGTGACGATCGCGACGGCCGCCTCGAGGTAGATCGTCCGGGTGCCGCCCCAGATGTCGGGCTGAGGGACGATCGAGAGGACGTGGTGGACCCCGCCGAGGCCCGCCTCGCCGAAGAACAGCGTGCCGACCGACCAGCCGTACGCCGAGAGCACCCCGACCGAGACCAGCGTGTCCATCGTCAGCGACCAGTGCTTCAGGTGCCGCCACGCCGCCCGGTGGAACCGCCACCCGCCCCAGAACACCACCGGGGTGGCCAGCACCAGCGAGAACCACTGCCAGTACGCGAACTGGAGCCGCGGGGTCATCGCGACGGCGATCACCGGGAGGCTCAGCGCGAGGCAGACCAGGGCGCGGTGGCGCAGGTCGGCGACCTCGGGGTCGTCGTCGGGACGCGGGTCGGACTCGGGTTCGTGGCCGGCTGACCGAAGGGCACCTCCGGTCGGCTCTATCGACCGAAGGGCACCTTCGCTCGGAACGCGCGGGGTGGGCAGCGACGCGCGAGGGGCACCATCGACCGGCTCTACCGACCGAACGTGCCCTTCGCTCGGAACCGGCGCGGCCGTCGTCACCACCGACGCCCCGAACCCGAGCTTCTCGACGGTGCGCACGAGCACCTCGGGGTCGCCATCGTGGGTGACCCGGGCCCGTCCGGTCGCAAGATTCACCTCGGCGGTGACGCCCGCCAGCTTCCCGAGCCGTCGCTCGATCCGCGAGGTGCACGCACCGCAGGTCATGCCGGTGACGGCGAGCTCGGTGACGTGGGGGGAGGACGGGGAGGACGGGGAGGACGGGGCCGAGGGGGACGACACGGTCATCGGCGCGAGACTCCTGGGGAGCGGGGTCCGGGGCGCGCCGACGGTAGGCAGCGGCCCGGGTCGCACCCGCCGGAGCTGAGGACCCGACCGGCCCTCGCCGTCGACCGGCCCGGCGCGGCCGACGAGCGGTCGGCGCGCTGACCCGTTCGGCGCAGGCGGCCCGCGCCCGCTCTCAGCCCAGCCCGACCATCGCGCCGAAGTAGGCGGGGAACGAGGCGACGACGGCCACCACGATCAGCAGGTACCAGGCCGCGAGGCCCCACCCGTGGCGGCGGGCCAGCGTCTCCCCGGCGGGTGCGCCGCCCAGGTTGCCCTCGCGCAGGTTGTGCACCGTCGTGAACCAGAAGATGGCGATCACCGCGACCCACGCGACCATGCAGTACGGGCACAGCGCGTGGATGGTGACGAGGCTCTGCACGATCAGCCAGTGGATGAACAGCACGCCCGCGAACGAGCCGGCCTCCAGGGCCAGCCACACCCACCGCGGCAGCTCGGCGCCGGAGACGACGACCGCCCCGCACGCCGCGACCACCGGGAAGGTCAGCAGCCCGATGACCGGGTTCGGGAACCCGAGCAGCGACGCCTGCCAGGTCTTCATGATCGTCCCGCAGGACAGCACCGGGTCGATCGAGCAGCTGGGGATGTAGTCCGGGTTCGCGAGCAGGTCCAGCTTCTCGATCGTCAGCACCAGGGCGACGACCGCGCCGACCAGCCCGCCGATCAGCAGCACCCAGCCGACGCCGCGGACGGGGGCGCCGAGGTCGAGGTCGGTGTCGTCGTCGAACTCGTCGAGCTCATCGGGCTCCGGGGTCCCGACGGCGGGTCCGGTCACCCGGCCGTCGTCGGGGCCGGCAGCGCGCCCGCCCCCGGCGTGGGCGGCCCGCCGCGGGGGCGCCCCGGCGCTCGCGAACGGTGCCGTCGGCTCGGCCTGCGCGCGGGCGGGGCCCGCCGAGGCGACCTCCGCGGGGGCGGCGCCGACCGTGGCGGTCGTGCCGGACGCGGGCCGGGCCTCTCCGGGGGTCGCGTGCCGCCCGCCGGTTCCCCTGCCGTGCTCGGCCATGCTCGTCGTCTCCTCCGTCGTCGCGCGCGACGTCTGGTGGTCGTCCAGCACGTCGCCGCCGGGGCCCGGCCGGTTCCCGGCCGTGCCGCGTTCCCCTCCATGGTGGCCCGTCGCCCGGGACGGGTCATGCACGGCACCCCGATGTGAGGACGGCTCCGTCCTGACGTCAGGTGTCAGCGGAGGACCGTCGGCGGCGCGGACCAGGCCCATGGCACGCTCGCGACGTGGCCGACGTCCAGGTGGTGCGGGCCGGCGCCGACGACCGGGCGGACGCCCGCAACGTCCGTCTCCGCGCCCTCGCCGACTCGCCGGGCGCGTTCGCCTCGACCCTCGAGCGCGAGCAGGCGTTCGACGACGACGAGTGGCTCCACCGGGTCACGACGAACGCCTGGTTCCTCGCCCGCGCCGACGGTGCGACCGTCGGACTGGCCTGCGGCATCCCCGACCCCGACGACGAGACCGGACGCCACCTCGTGGGCATGTGGGTGGAGCCGGCGTTCCGCGGCCGCGGTCTGGCTGACCTGCTGGTCGCGGCGGTGATGGCCTGGACGCGGCGGGAGGGCGCGGCGTTCCTGGCGCTCTGGGTCGTCGACGACAACCCGCGGGCCCTCGGGCTCTACGAGCGGCTCGGCTTCGAGGCCACCGGCGAGCGGCAGCCGCTGCCGGGCAGCCCCGGGGTCATCGAGTCCCGGATGCGGCTCCTGCTCTGACCCCGGAACCGGCCCCCGCGTCGAGGACCGCCGTCGCCGGGCGGGGCCGGCGCTCGACGACCGACAGCACCACCGCCGGCACCGTCCCCACCAGCGCCGCCGCCACGAGGAGCGTCCACCCCGCCCGCACCGAGCCCAGCTCCGAGGGGCTGCCCGTGGTGTGCGCCCCGATCACCGAGACGAGCAGCGCCACGCCCAGCACCGAGCCCACCTGACGCGCGGTGTTGATCAACGAGGAGCCCGACCCCCACTGCGGCGCGGGCAGCGCGGAGCCGACCACCGAGGACAGCGTCGGGAGGATCAGGCCCACGCCGAGGCCGGTGAGCAGCTGGCCGGGCATCATCCCGGCCGCGTAGTCGGGGGTCGGGCCCAGGTGCGCCAGCCACCACGTCGGGCCGGCCGCGAACGCGAGGGTGCCGACCAGCGCCACCGGCCCGATCCCCACGCGCGCCGAGAGGTGCCCGGCCAGCCGCGACACCACCACGACGACGAGCGGGCCGGCCGCGAGCCCGAGCCCCGCGAGCTGGGGGGACCAGCCCCACGTCCCGGTCAGGTAGAGCACGTTGACCACGAGCATCCCGGCGAAGCCGGTGGTGAAGGCGACCATGACGAGCGCGGCCAGCGCGACGACGGGCACGCGCAGCACCGCGAGGTCCAGCGCCGGCACCGGGTGGCGCCGCGAGCGCAGCACCACCGCGACGAGCCCCGCCACGGCGACCCCGAGCCCGACGAGCACCTCCGGGGCGCCCCATCCGGCGTCGGGGGTACGGACCAGCGCGAAGGCGAGTGCCCCGACCCCGACGACGATGCCGAGCGCGCCGAGCAGGTCGGGCATCCCGGTGCGGGCGACCGCCGGGTCGCGCAGCACCCGGCTGCCCGCGACCAGCGCGACGGTCCCGACGGGCACGTTGACCAGGAACACCCAGTGCCACGAGAGCTCGACGAGCAGCCCGCCCAGCGGCGGCCCGAGCGCGGCCGCGACGGCGCCGATCGAGGCCCAGGCCCCGACGGCGCGGGTGCGGCGCTCGGCCGGGTAGGCCGCGAGCAGCAAGGACAGCGACGTCGGCACCACCAGGGCGGCGCCCACCGCCTGGACCGCGCGCGCGGCGACGAGCAGCCACACGCCCGGGGCGGCGGCACAGGCGGCGGAGGCCAACGTGAACACGGCGAGGCCGGTGAGGAAGACCCGGGTGTGGCCGAAGCGGTCGGCCACCCGCCCGGCCAGCGCGAGGAACGCCGCGAACACCACGGTGTAGCCGTTGAGGATCCACGACATCTGCCCGAGGTCGGTGCCCGGGAAGTCCGCGCGGATGTCCGGGAACGCGATGTTGACGATGAACAGGTCGAGGCTCGACAGGAACGCGGCTGCCGAGGTGACGACCAGGACGGCGCCGGGTCGGGCGGTGCTCATGGGGTCCCTTCGGGAGGTGTCGGACCGATCGGTCCGGCGCGGCGGGCCGCTCCCGGGGGTGGCCGACGCGAGCGGGGGTGGGGCGGGTCAGGCGCCCACGAGACGGCGGGCGAGGTCGACGGCGGCGTCGGCGGCGGGATCCAGGCGGTCGTCGAGCCGGTCGCGGTACGCCGCCTGCAGGAACAGCCCGTCGACCAGCAGCCAGAGCTGCTCGACGAGCCGGTCGGGGTCGGCGACGTCGAGGCGCGCCACGATCCCGGCGAGCTGGGCCCGCGTCTCGGCGAGCTGGGCGTGGGCCACCGCGGCCGGCGGGTCCGTGTCGTCCTCGGGGAACTCCGCGAGGTAGTTGCGGAACGCGCACCCCCGGAACCCGGGGCGGCGCACCGTCGCGGCCACCTCGGCGACGAGCGCCACGACCTGCTCGCGCGGGTCGTCCCCCGCGGCCTCGAGCGCCCGAGCCGTGCTGCGCGCCCGCCGCTCGCGGCTGCGCTCGAGGTAGGCCGCCACCAGGTCGGACTTGGCGGGGAAGTGCTGGTAGAGCAGGTTCTTGCCGGTCCCGGCCTCGGTGATGATGCGGTTCATCCCGACCGCCCGGACCCCGTTCTCGTAGAAGAGCCGGGACGCGACGCCCAGGATGCGCTCGCGGGTGCCCGGCGCCGGGGTGCGTGCCATGTCGCTCCACCTCCTCGTGCACCACCATAGCGGACCGATCGGTCCCGCACCAGGAAGGGTGCCGAGCCTCCCCGGGTGC
>NZ_DASXJD010000031.1:0-21894 GCF_036497585.1 Actinomycetospora sp.
GCCCACTCCGCGTCGAGCGCGAAGGCCGGCTCGTAGCTCATGCAGCCCGGCTGCTCGAGGCCGATCGACGGGGTGATCACCGACTGGTGCGCGCCGCCCTCCGGGGCCAGCGACACGCCGGACGGGGTGCCGACGAGGATCGACTGGCCACCGGCGTACATCCCGAACGCCCAGGGCTCGAGGGCGCGGGAGACGAAGGGGTCGTAGAGCACCCCGATCGGCAGCAGCGGCTCGCCCCAGCGGGACCAGGTGGCGCCCAGCTCACCGAGCAACCCGACGAGGTTGGTCTCGGCGATCCCCAGCTCGATGTGCCGCCCGGTGGGTCGCTCGCGCCAGTGCAGGATGGTCTCGGCGTCATCGTCGAACCAGTCGCGGCGCTCGCGGACCGACCACGTGCCGACCTTGTTCAGCCAGCCCCCGAGGTTGGTCGAGGACGCCACGTCGGGGGCGACGGTGACCAGCCGCGCGGCCACGTCGGGGGCCTCGCGGGTCAGGTCGAGCAGCGCCCGGCCGAGGGCCTGTTGGGTGGTGCCGGTGCCGTGGGGGGTCCGCCCGGCGTCGGTCGGCACGGCCGGGGCGGCGACGGTCTCGGCCTCCTGGGGGCGGTCCAGGCGCGCCGCGGTGTCGACGCACAGCCGGGCGGCGTCGGAATCCGGCGGCAGCGGACGCCAGGGGTCGTCGAGGTCGGCGCCCACGTGGGCGGCGAGCTCGCGCATCTGGGCCTCGGTCAGCAGGCTGGAGTGGTTCTGCGGGTGGCCCTGGGTGGCCAGCCCGTAACCCTTGACGGTGTACGCGAACACCACCGTGGGGCGGGTGTCGTCGATGGCGTCGAACGCGTCCAGCAGGGCGCCGAGGTCGTGGCCGCCGAGGTTGCGGATGGCGGCGTGCACGGCGTCGTCGTCGACGGTCTCGAGCAGGGCCGAGATCTGCTGAGGGTCCTCGGGGTGCTCAGCCGGGCCCTCTCCGGGGAGGCGTTCGCGCAGCTCCGCGGGACTGCAGCGCAGCAGCCGCTGGTACTCGGGGTTGGTCATGCCGTCGATGCGCCGCCGCAGCGCGGACCCGCCGTCGCGGGCGTAGAGGTCCTCGAGCAGTCGGCCGTACTTGACGGTGATCACCTGCCAGCCCGCGGCCTCGAAGAGCCCGTGCAGCCGGGTCACCGAGATGTCCGGGACCACCCGGTCCAGGGACTGGCGGTTGAAGTCGACCACCCAGCAGACCTCACCGAGCTCGCGGACCATCGGGTCGACCACGGCCTCCCAGACCGCGCCCTCGTCGAGCTCGGCGTCGCCGACCAGCGAGAACTGCCGCCCCAGCACCCCGCGGGACGCGGCGCGCGCACCGACGCCGTGGGCGTAGCGCCGCGCGATCGCGCCCCAGATCGGGGCGGTCGCGCCGATGCCGACCGAGCCCGTGGAGTAGTCCACGGGGTCGGGGTCCTTCGACCGCGACGGGTAGGACTGCAGCCCGCCGCGCTCGCGCAGCGTCGTCAGGTACCGGGCGTCGAGCCGGCCCAGCAGGTGGTTGATCGCGTGCAGCACCGGGCTGGCGTGCGGCTTGACCGACACCCGGTCCTCGGGGCGCAGCGCGCCGAACCACAGCGCCGTCATGATCGAGGTGATCGACGCCGACGACGCCTGGTGCCCACCCACCTTGAGCCCGCCGGGGTTGGGGCGCACCCGGTTCGCGTGGTCGACGATCGCGGTCGCCAGCCACAGCACGCGGTCCTCGACCGCCCGCAGCGCCTCGAGGTCCTCGGCCCCGCTGCGGGCGGGGGCGGGCATCGTCGTCGACATCGGTTCCCCTCGGTCGGCCTCGCCGGTCGCGCTCAGTCTCACACTTCGCGGCTCCGCCGCGTGTGCGTGCGTTTCCGTGCCTGAGCACGGGAACGCACGCACACGGGCGGAGCCCTCAGGTCCGGGACCATGCGCGCCCCCCTCCGGCCCGTTCACCGAGGTGGAGCTGCCCGTCCCGACGCCGGGTCCCCGCGATCTGGTCGTCGAGGTGCACGCGGTCTCGGTCAACCCGGTCGACACGAAGGTCCACGCGGGCGACCCGGAGGGCGGGCCGAAGGTCCTGGGTTACGACGCGTCCGGCGTCGTCACCGCCGTCGGCGACGAGGTCACACTGTTCTCGGTCGGCGACGAGGTCTAGCACGCCGGCTCGATCGCCCGGCAGGGCGCGAACGCGCAGTTCCACGCCGTCGACGAACGCATCGTCGGGCCGATGCCGCGCACGCTGTCCTTCGCCGAGGCGGCGGCGCTGCCGCTGACCACGATCACCGCGTGGGAGTCGCTGTTCGCGTGCCGGGAGCTGCGCCGCCAGTTCGGGCTGCGGACCTTCTTCGCCCACCTCTCGGTGCCGGCCGACCAGGGCGGGACCTCGTCGGCCGAGACCGAGTACGGCATGGGGATCCACGGCGGGCACGGCGAGACCTCGCTGATGCTGCACCTGCGCCCGACCTCGTACACATGGAGCTCGCGACGCGTCGGGTGCCGGAGGACCTGCTGGCCTTCGAGCACATCGGGTTCGGCAAGCCGGTGTCTTTCGGATGGCTGACCGAGGACTTCGGGCCGGACGGACACATCGGCGACCCGACGGGCGCCACCGCCGAGCACGGCAAGGCGGTGTTCGACGCCGCGGTGGGTCGGCTGGTCGAGGTGATCGACGAGGCGTCCCGCTGGCCGAAGGCCATGTGAACGGATGTGGTCGTCGGAGCGACCACATCCGTTCACATGGCGCGGAGCGCCAGGATCGCGTCGTGCACGTACTGCGCGAGCCCTGGCTCGCGGTCGTCGTAGTAGCGCGTGAACCGCTCGTCGGCGAGGTACATGCGCGCCAGGCAGCGGTGCATCTCGGGGGAGAGGTCGTAGAACCGGTCGTGGATGTGGCGGCCGTGAGCCTCCGCCGCCGCGCGTGCGGCTTCGGAATCCGGGGACGCGCCGGACCGCTTGGCCGCCACGAACGCCTCGTCGACGGCGCGCTGCTCGGCGGTGACCACCTCCCAGTCGGCCTTGGTGTACCGCGCGGTGCGGGCCCGGGACTGCTTCCACTCCTCGGTCTCGCCCCAGCGCTCGCGCGCCTCGGCCTGGTCCTCCTCGGTGAAGCCGTTCCCGAAGAGCTCTCGCTGTTCCTCGCGGGTCAGCCGGATTCCGGACATCTGCGCCTCCAGGGCTCGGTCGATGGCCACGACGAGGTCGGAGAGCTCGTCGAGCCGGGACGTGACCGCGTCCCGCTGGCGCCGCAGGTGCTCGGTGACGTCGGCGGCGGGGTCGTCGAGGATCCGTGCGACGTCCTCGAGGGCGAACCCGAGCCGCCGGTACACCACGACGTGCTGCAGGCGGGTGATGTCGGCGTCGGAGTACAGCCGGTACCCGGCGGCGCTGCGGCCGCTCGGGCGCACCAGCCCGATCTCGTCGTAGTGGTGCAGGGTCCGCACCGTCACGGCGAAGCGCTCGGCCACCTGGCCGACCGTCGCTCCCGCCTCCGTCACCCCGGTCATGGTGAACGAGCGTGCAGCCTGACGCGGCGTGAGGGTCAAGTCCCTACGCTGGGCGCGTGGCGTGGGAGATCCGTGACGCGGACCCCGGCGAGCGAGATGCGCTCGTCGGGCTCTGGCGGCGCGCCGTCGAGGCCACCCACCACTTCCTGGGCCCGGCCGAGATCGACGAGCTGGAACCGCGGACGCGCACCGCGCTGGCGCGTGCCGCGATCCGCGTCGCGCACGGCCCGGAGGGTCCGGTCGGCTTCCTCGCCGGCTCCGGCGGCGAGGTGGGCGGGCTCTTCGTCGACCCGGAGGTGCACGGGCAGGGCGTCGGCACCGCGCTGCTCGACGACGCGGCCGCCCACCACCCGGTGCTCACCCTCGACGTCAACGAGCAGAACCCGGCCGCGCGGGACTGGTACGCGCGCCGTGGCTTCGTCGAGACCGGGCGCTCGGAGACCGACGACGACGGGCGGCCCTACCCGCTGCTCCACCTGCGCCGCGTGACCCCACCCGGCCCGGGACCCGACCGGGCGCTCCAGAATGGCCGACGAAGGGATCCGCGCGAGGGGGCGCGGATCCCCGAGTGAACCCGAGGGGCGACATGACCACGCACCCGACGACCGTCGTGACGGCCGAGCTGACTCCGCCGCGCGCCTTCGACCAGGCCTGCCGGATGGTCGTGGACTACCTCGCCGGCGCGCTGCCGATGAGCGCGTGGGCAGTGACCCGCGTCGCCGGGGACCGGCAGACCATCCTGGTGACGAACGACCACGCCTACGGCCTCGCGCCCGGCGTCGAGGGTCGGTGGGGGCTCTCGATCTGCCGGACGATGGTCTCGGGCGAGACGCCCCGCATCGTTCCCGACACCGGCCGCGAGACCGTGCTCTGCGACGTCGTCGCGGCCGCCGCCGAGGGCGGCATGCCGGTCGCGGCGTACGTCGGCACGCCGGTGCTCTATCCCGACGGCGACCTGTTCGGCACCGTCATCGGCATCAACGCCGAGCCGCTGGACGACGGCTTCGTGAGCCACGAGTCGCTGCTCGACCTGCTCTCCAGCCTGCTCTCCAGCGTCCTCGGGGCGGACACGAACGCCGTGCGCTCGGCCCGGGAGCTCGAGCGGGCGGTGTCCGACGCCGAGACCGACCCCCTCACCGGCCTGCTGAACCGTCGCGGCTGGGAGCGGTGGCTGGCCCGCGAGGAGGAGCGGTTCCGTCGCTTCGGGGACCCCGCGTCGGTCGTGATGATGGATCTCGACGGGCTCAAGCGGGTCAACGACACCGAGGGGCACGACGCGGGCGACGCCTACCTGCGCCGCGCCGCCGAGACGCTGCGGTCGGTGACCCGCCGCGGGGATCCCGTCGCGCGCCTCGGCGGTGACGAGTTCGGGATGGTCGTGACGGTCGATCCCGACGACGTCGGGTCGCTCGTCGCGCGTCTGCAGGAGGCCCTCGACGCCGGCGGGACGCCCTGCTCGGCGGGGGTCGCCCCGGTCGGGGTCGTCTCCGGGTTCGCCGAGGCCATCTCGGTGGCCGACGCCGCGATGTACGACGACAAGCGGGCCCGCCGCGACGCGCTCCGTCGCCCCGACGGGCCGGTCGTCGTCGATCCGCCGGTCACCACCCCCTATTCCCCGGAGGAGCCCTGACCGACCCCGACGGGGCGGTTCGCCGGCCGTCCCCGGCGTCGGTGTCCGCCGGCGGCGGTACGAGGGAGGGGACCGGCGGGTGGGCAGGGGGCGGTGATGCGCGCGTCCAGGCCGGTGGTGGCGCCCGACCTCGCGCCGCCGCGGGCCTTCGACCAGCCGTGCCGCATGGTCGTCGACTTCCTGGCCGCGGCGCGCCGATGGGGGCGTGGGCGGTCACGCGGGTGGCCGCGGAGCGGCAGACGGTGCTGGTGGCGTGTCCGGGATGATCCGCGGGGTGGTGCCCCGCGCCATGGTCCGGCACAGCGACCGCGACCGAGCCGCTCGCGGAGGCCACGCCGGGCGCTCACCCGACCGGGTCGAGGTCCAGCAGGTAGGCCGCGTCCGGGTCGACCGAGATCTCGTCCGGGAGCCGGTCGAGCGTCGCGGGCTCCCCGCCGTCGACGACGCAGCGGACCCGACCCACCCGCCAGCATTGCCGGCCCGCCGGTACGGCGCGGGCCAGCACGCTGTCCGCCGCCCAGAGGTAGGGCTCGGCAGTGAGCCAGCCGGAGGCGACGAGGTCCTCTCCGGGGCGCAGCGGGGTCGCGGCGAACGGCACCACCGCCCACAGCCCGGCGCACAGCACCGTGCCGACCCGGGCGCCGTCGCCATCCCGCGGGCACTCCACGCGCCCCCGCACCGTCGTGAAGCCGGGCTGCTCCTCGGACTGGCAGAGCCCGACCGCGGCGGCGGTCCCCGCCGCGGTGTCGGCGTCGGTGTCGGTGACGGCGAGGGCCAGGCCGGTGGTGACCCGCTCGCCCGTGGCCAGCCCGACGTACTCGCCGTCCGCGAGCATCCACGCGGGCACGATCGCCACCACCTGCACCCGCCCCAGCATAGTGTCGATCATGAGTGGTCCGCGTCAGTCGACCAGCGGAAACGTCCCCGTGTCGGGTCCTCCGAGCGGGCGCAGCCGGGCGACGAGGACGGCGTCGGTCGGGGGTCGGTCGGGCACGGCGGGGATCTCGACCGGTGGTGTGGGCGCCCACCCGTTGCGGGGCGCGCGCAGCAGGGCGGTGACCCGGAACCGCTCGCGGCACAGCGCGACGACCTCGCCGTGCTCGGTGCCCGGCGCGAGGTCGGGGTCGAGGTAGAGGGCGCCGCCGACACCGGTGCGGCCCTGGACCGGCGGCGTGGTCGACCAGTAGAGCGGGAAGAGCCGCCCGCCGGCGTCGAGCACGCTGACCGGCGAGCCCGCCTCGGCGCCGCCGGGGAGCGATGTGAGCACCGTGCCGACCGCGTCGACGAGCCCGGTGTCGTCCACCGACCAGCCCGTGGCGCCGGGAACGGCGTGGGTGACGGCCGCGACGAAGATCGCCGGGGCGGCCTCGATCTCCTCGCCGACCACCAGCCGGGGCAGGGCCCCGCTCTCGAGGAACGGGGGTGGGAGCTGGACGGTGAGCTCGGCGTCGGCGTCGGCGGTGATCCGCTCGGCCTCCCGGGCCGCGGCGAGCGCGGCCTCCCAGCGACGCCGGTCGGCGCGGTCGCCGTCGCCGGCCACCCGCACCGGGCGCCGTCGGGGCCGGCCGGCCGGGGGGCTCACCCCAGGCCCCGGGGGAACGGCGCGGGCGGGAACGGTGGTGTCATCGGGTGCCTCCAGCGGCGTCGGGTGCCTGCACCTCGTTGGAGGCCCGCGACCGCCGATCGGTTCCCGGTCAGGCGCGGCGGATCGTGGCGCCCCGCAGACGCAGGCCGCCCGGGCCGTGGCTGGCGGGGCCGGTGACGACCACCTCCTGGCCGAGCAACCCCGCGACGGCCGCCGGATCGGGGGCGGAGCCGAACAGCGCGGGGTCGGTCTCGGGGACCACGCCCTCGACGACGACGTCCCGGCCCGCGTCGTCGAGGATCCGGACGATCCCGCGACGCAGGTCGACCCGGTCGAGCCGCCCGCGAACCGTCTGGGCGTCCCCGTAGGCCCGGGGCGGGTCGGTGCGCGGCCAGCGGGCGCGGGAGAGGTCCGCGGGTCGGAAGCTCGCCTCGCGGAAGCGGCTGCCACCGAGCGTCGCCGTGCGGGAGGTGCGTTCCAGCGCGTCGAGCAGGTCGACGCACGCGTCCCCGAGCAGTGGGGTCGCCCACTCCGGCGGGACCTCGTTCCACAGCCCCCGGACCAGCTCGAACAGCGCGTCGGTGACCTCGTGCTCGAGGCCCTCGCCGAGCACGTCGTCCTCGCCGACCGCGAAGCGCAGCACCGTCGCGCCCGGGTCCACCCCGACGAGGCGCAGCCGCGCGGCCCGTTCGACCACCCCGGCGCTGCGGCCGGGCCGGCTCTGGTCGACCAGGTGTCGCGCGATCCGCGTCGTCACTCGCTGCAGCGCGCCGACGAGCGCGACGAGCCCGCCCGCGTCGATCTCGCCGTCACGGTCCGGCCCGCCGTGCAGGCGGACGACGAGGTCGTCGGCCACCGCGTCAGCCCCGCACCGCGAGGACCGCCCGCCCGCGGGGGGAGAGCTCGTAGCCGACCGGGAGCGACCGGGTGAGGCCCAGCGCCTTGAGCTTGCGGACGTCGGCCTTGAACGGCGCGGTCTCGCGTCCGGCCGCAGCCGCGAGGTCAGGCGCGCGGCGCCCCGGCTCGGCCGCGATGGCGCGCAACGTCGCCCAGGCCCACGGGCCGTGGCCGCTGCGCCGGTCCATGGCGTCGAGCTTCCCGGCGACCTCGGCGGCCTCCGACGCCGACGGCTCGCTCGCCGCCAGCTCGCTACGGGGATCGGGCTCGTCGAGCCGGTGGAAGCGCACCCGGAAGAGCGGCGTGTCCTCGTCGGCGCGGCGGCCGGCCTCGGCGAGCAGCGCCTCGACGGATTCGAAGCCGGCGCGGCGGGCCTCGTCGACGGTGACCTCCCCGGGGTCGACCTCGGCCACCTCGTCGACCCCGAGTCGGCCCACGAGCGTGCGGTACGGGCGGCCGGGGCGGACCTGGGCGCGCTTCCAGCGCCGGAAGGTCAGGTCGACCTGGCCGCGCGCGATCGGTTCGGCGAAGCGCTGGGCGAACAGCACGCCGTCATCATTCCAGCACCTACGCTGACGGGCGTGGCGCGGACGACGGGTGCGGAGGCCCGGGCGCCGGAGGTCGTCTGGAACCGTCTGGCCGAACGTCGCGGGGAGCTGTTCAGCCGGACGCTCGCTCCCGAGCGGCACGCCCACTGGTGGGTGCGACGCCACGACGGGTGGGCCGGGCGGCTCAACCGCTGGGTCGACCGGCTGCGGGACACCACGCTGGAGAACGTCCCCTATGTCGACCCGACGGCTGCCGGGGACGGCGCCCGGGTGCTGCTGCTCCTGCAGGAGCCCGCCTCCGACGCCGAGGACGGCTGCGGCTTCGTCAGCCGCTACGCGAACGACGCGGTCTCGGCCAACCTCTACCGCGCCGCCGATCGTGCCGGGCTGGAGCACGAGGTGACGCTGCACTGGCACCTCGTGCCGTGGTGGATCGCGAACCCGACCCACGAGCCCCGCCGCCTCGGCGGTGAGGTGCTGCGGGCCGCGCCGCGGCTGGGGGAGTTCCTGGAGCTGCTCGGGCCGCCGCCGCGCGAGGTGGTGCTGCTCGGCGCGCCCGCGGTCAAGGGGTGGTCGGTGCTGACCCGGCGCGGGCGGGTGCCCTGGCAGCTGCGCGCCGCCACGGTCTCGCAGGCGCCGCATCCCAATCCGCTGGTGCACGACCGGCTCGACCCGGTGAGCGGTCGCCGCAACGGCGACCGGCTCGTCGAGGTGCTGCGCGACGCCGGCCGGCGCTCCCGCGGGGAGGAGGTCCGTCCCGCGCGGACCTCGCCGGTGGCCCGACGGCCCTTCTGATCCGCGGCGTCAGGCCGAGGGGCGTCCGACCACCGCGTGGTGGTGGGCTGCGATCAGCCGCACCACCTCGTGCGCGGTGCCCCAGCACAGCGAGAGCCCGCTCCCGCCGTGCCCGTAGTCGTGCACCACGAGCCCGTCCCGGCGCCGCTCGACCTCCACCCGGGTGGTCGGGCGGGCGGGCAGGATGCCGGTGTCGATCCGCAGCACCCGCGCGTCCTGCAGCGCCGGCTCGGTCTCGCGGCAGCGGCGGAGGATCTCCCGGGCCTCCTCGCGGTCGGCCGAGGCGTCGGTGCGCCCGGGAATGCGGACGTCGCCGAGGTGGACGCGGTCGGCGTGCGGGATGATCGAGGTCCAGCGGCGCGCGTCGGAGATCTCGACGAGCACACGGTGCACGCCGGGGTTGTCGGTCACCACATACTGCGAGAACAGCGGGCGCACGGTGGGGTCCGCGGCGAGCTCGCGCGCGCCGAGCCCGGCCGCGAGGACGACGACGGGGGCCTCGGCGAGCGCCTCGTCGAGCGACTCGGCGCGCCGAATCTCGACGATGGCGCCGAGTGCGGCCAGGCGGTCGACCATCCACCGCAGGTGCCGCGGGAGGTCGATCACGGGGGCGCGGTGGCGCAGCCCGCGGTCGAAGCCCGGCGGCAGGGTGCTCGGTGCGTGGAGGTCGGGGAGCATCGCGAGCTGCGCGGGCAGGGCGTGCCGGTCGGGCACCTCGCCGACGGTGAGGGCCTCGACCATCCGGACGCCGGTGGCGGGGTCGGCGGCCAGGCGTCGGTAGTGCGCGAGCGAGCACGACGCCCGCGCCAGGGACCCGGCGAGGGGTGCCTGGTAGGTGGGCTTCCAGACCCCGGCGGCGTGGGCGGAGGCGGTGGCCGACGGGTCGTCCGCGGTCCAGACCCGCACCTGGTGACCGGCCTCGGCGAGGGACACCGCGCACGAGAGCCCGACGACGCCGCCGCCGACGACGACCACGGAGGCCGGCGGCGTCACACGATCCTGGTCGGACACGCGCGGACGGTAACTCCGCGCCGTTCGTCACGCGGACGAGGTGTGCGCCCATCACCCGGATGGACCTGGCCGCACCCCCGGGTGGCGGCGGCGAGTCACCGGCCGGTGGCACACGACGGCGCCCGGGCCGGGGTGGCCGCGGGCGCCGTCGGGTGTTCGGGAGGAGCTCAGCCCTTGAAGGCGTCCTTGATCTTCTCGCCGGCCTGCTTGACGTTGCTCTTGGTCTTGTCGGCCTTGCCCTCGGCCTCGAGGGACTCGTTGCCGACCGCCCCGCCGGCGGCCTCCTTCGCCTTGCCCTTGAGCTCCTCGCCCTTGTTCTCGACCTTGTCGGCGTCGCTCACGGCGTCTCCTTCCGGTACCGGCGACGGATCGGCTCGACCCGTCACCGGTGGGACTACCCGTTGTCGATCGTCGTCCAACCCGCTCAGGGCGGTGCCTGCGCAGGGCGCCGGGCGCGTCCGGCTGCCAGCGCCGCCGGGGAGGGGATGCGCTCGTCGCTGAACCAGGCCGGCTCGCCGTCCGCATCCCACGTGCCGACCACGCGGCCACCCAGGACGACCACCGGGGCGATCCAACCGGCGGTCCGGGCTCACCGCGCCCCGGTGCCGCGGCGCCAGGAGCGAGGTCTCCCCGTGCCGGGCCCGAGGACCCTCTGGTCGAAGGCGGGCAGGAAGCGCACCGTCGTCGAGCGCGGGGTGGTCGGCCGGGTCGGTCGTCCAGGTCGCTGACCCGGGCATAGCGCTGTTCAGTGTCGGCGCCGGCTCCGGGACCCGGCAGGTCGTCGCGCACCGTCACCGGGGCGATCACGCCGTCCGCGACGAGGTCCGAGAACCAGCGCCGCAGGGTGGTGCGGGCGGTCCCGCCCCGCAGCAGCCAGGCGTCGAACGCCGTCGGACCCGCCGGGCCGTGGGCGTCGAGGTAGGCGGGCACGAGGACCCGGGCGGCGCCGCCAGGTGGCGGCGGGCGCGGACGGCGACGAGGGGGGCACGGAGGTCAGCTCACCACGACCCCCTGACAGCGTGACCTGCTCAGCGCTGTTCGAAGCCGGTGAGGCCCTCCTCGGGGCGGTCCTCGACGTCGACCCCCGTGACCTCGGCCCGGCTCGGCCCGCGACCCGCCCAGTCGATCATCTGCTCCACCGCGGCGTCCTCGCCCTCGACCAGCAGCTCCACGCTGCCGTCGGGGAGGTTGCGCACCCACCCCGCGACACCCAGCCGCTGCGCCTCCTGCTCCGCGCTCGCGCGGTAGAAGACCCCCTGCACCGTGCCATGGACGACCGCGTGTCTCGTGCTCATGACCCGCTCCGTACCCGCGGCCGGACCGGGTGCACCGTTCTCGCGGAGAGCTCGGGAGGGTGCTTGCCATCGACTCGAACATGTGTTCGACTCTAGCTCATGACGGCCGTGTTCACCCCCTCGTTGTTCGACGCGGCGCCGGACGAGCCGGGTCGGCTTGCCGCCGACGCCCTGCCCGCCGGCCCGGCCGACGTGTCCTGGCGGGGCCTGCACCGCACCCAGCTCGACGATCGTTCGTGGGTCGACGTGGTGCCCGGCTGGCTGCCCGGGGCCGACGTGTGGTTCGACGAGCTCGTCGGCGGGGTCGCGTGGAACCAGCGGCGCCGGCGGATGTTCACGCAGGAGATCGTCGAACCCCGGCTCACCTGCGGGTGGGCGCTCGCGGAGGCGCCGTCGCCGAGCGAGCACCTCGCGGCGGCCCTGACCGAGCGCTACCGCGAGCCCTTCGACCGGGTGTCGGCCAACTTCTACCGCGACGGGGCGGACTCGGTGGCCTGGCACGGGGACCGGGTGCGCTTCGTGCACCCGCACCCGGTCGTCGCGATCGTCTCGCTCGGCGCGCCCCGGCGCTTCGGGCTGCGCGCGCTTGCGGGCGGCGGGACGCGGTGGCTGACGCTCTGCGGGGGTGACCTGCTGGTGATGGGTGGTCGCTGCCAGCACGAGTGGCAGCACACCGTGCCCAAGGAGCCGGGCGCCGGTCCGCGGGTCAGCATGACGTTCCGGCACGGCGACCCCGGGCCGATCGGGGCGCGCACCGAGCGGGCGCGGGACGTGCCGGCCTGGGCGCTGCGCTGAGACCTCGACCCCGGCCCGGTGGTGGCGGGCGCGTCGGCGTCCGGAGCGGGCCCGGCCGGTCGGTAGCGTGCCCGCCATGCGGGTGCTGGGAGTGGACCCCGGGCTGACGCGCTGCGGGCTCGGGGTGGTCGAGGGCGCGGGCGGGCGCACGGTGCGCGCCGTCGCCGTCGCCGTCATCCGCACCCCGCCCGACGACGAGGTCGCCGCCCGGCTCGCCGCCGTCGCGGACGCGGTCGAGCGCTGGATCGCCGAGCACCGCCCGGACGTCGTGGCCGTGGAGCGGGTGTTCAGCCAGCACAACGTCCGGTCGGTCATCGGGACCGCGCAGGCGGGCGGGGTCGTGGCGCTGGTCGCCGGGCGGGCCGGCCTGCCGGTCGCCTTCCACACCCCGTCGGAGGTGAAGGCCGCGGTGACGGGCTCCGGGCGCGCGGACAAGGCCCAGGTCACCGCCATGGTGCAGCGGGTGCTCGCGCTCGAGTCGGCCCCGCGGCCCGCCGACGCCGCGGACGCGCTCGCGCTCGCCGTGTGCCACTGCTGGCGCGCTCCCATGAGTGCCCGGATGGCCGAGGCCGAGGCGCGGGCCGCGGCGGTGGCCCGGACCCACACCGCGAAGCTCGCTGCGGCTCGTCGTGCCGCGGCCGGCCCGCGGGCGGGTCGGGCTCCGGGACGCTGACGCCGTCGGTTCCCTGGGGGCTGCGTCCCGGGCCGACGGCCGGCGCCGTGGCAGCAACGGCACGTTCCGGGCATTGGACGCGAGGACGGCGCCGTTCACTCGCCCGGCCCCGACCGGCGCCGTGGCAGCAACGGCACGTTCCTGGCATTGGACGCGAGGACGGCGCCGTTCACTCGCACGGCCCCGACCGGCGACCCGCCCCGCGTGGCGGCGCGGACGCTGTCGGGGCCGCGCGGTAGCGTCCCGCTCGAACAGGTGTTCGCGCCCGTGAGCGGGCCCGGCCGGGCCGGCAGGGAGGTGGGGTCGTGATCTCGTCCGTGCGCGGGGAGGTCCTCTCGGTGGGGCTGGACCACGCGGTCGTCGAGGTCGGCGGCGTGGGGATGGCGGTGCAGGCCACGCCCACCACGCTGGCCGGGCTCCGGCGCGGGCAGCACGCCCGGTTGGACACCGCGCTCGTCGTGCGCGAGGACTCGTTGACCCTCTACGGCTTCGCCGACGCCGCGGAGCGGGAGCTGTTCGGGCTGCTCCAGACCGTGACGGGTGTCGGCCCACGCCTCGCGCTGGCCACCCTCGCGGTGCTCGACCCGGGGGCGCTGAGCCGGGCGCTGGCCGACGGGAACCTCACCACGTTGACGAGCGTGCCGGGCATCGGGCGCAAGGGGGCCGAGCGGCTCGTCGTCGAGCTGCGGGACAAGGTCGCCCCGCCGGACGCCTCCGGTGGCGACGTCATGGGCGGGCCGGACGCGGACGTGCCGTCGGTGGTGGCCGGCGGGACGATGCGCGACCAGGTGGTCGAGGCACTCGTGGGGCTCGGCTTCGCGGCCAAGCCCGCGGAGAAGGCGGTGGACGAGACGGTGGGCGACCTCGGGGAGGGCGCCGGGTCCTCCGCGGTGCTGCGGGCCGCGCTGCACCGCCTGGGGCCCAACCGGTGACTCAGGAGGACGCGCGGTGAGCGGGGACGAGCTGTCGGCCGACCTCGAGCGGGCGCTGGCAGCTGCGCGCGAGGCCGGCGAGTCCGACCTGGAGAACCGGCTGCGCCCCGCGCGGCTCGACGAGTTCATCGGCCAGCCGCGGGTCCGCGAGCAGCTCGACCTCGTGCTGCAGGGAGCGCTGCGGCGCGGTCGCCCGCCGGACCACGTGCTGCTCTCGGGTCCTCCGGGGCTGGGCAAGACCAGCCTCGCGATGATCATCGGCACCGAGCTGGGCAGCGCGGTGCGCATCACCAGCGGCCCGGCGCTGGAGCGGGCGGGCGACCTGGCGGCGATGCTCTCCAACCTCGTCGAGGGCGACGTCCTGTTCATCGACGAGATCCACCGCATGGCGCGCCCGGCCGAGGAGATGCTCTACCTCGCGATGGAGGACTTCCGGGTCGACATCGTGGTCGGGAAGGGGCCGGGGGCGACGTCCATCCCGCTCGACGTCGCCCCGTTCACCCTGGTCGGCGCGACGACGCGGGCCGGCTCGCTGACCGGGCCGTTGCGCGACCGGTTCGGGTTCACCGGGCACATGGAGTTCTACGAACCGGAGGACCTCGAGCTCGTCGTCGCACGCAGTGCCGAGATCCTCGAGGTCGACCTGCGCCCCGACGGCGGGCGGGAGATCGCCTTCCGGTCGCGGGGCACGCCGCGCATCGCCAACCGGCTGCTCCGCCGCGTGCGGGACTACGCCGAGGTGCGCGCGGACGGCACGGTCACCCGGGAGGTGGCGCGGGCGGCGCTCGCGGTCTACGACGTCGACGAGCTGGGCCTCGACCGGCTCGACCGTGCCGTGCTCGCGGCCCTCGTGCGCTCCTTCGGCGGCGGTCCGGTGGGGGTGTCCACGCTGGCGGTGGCCGTGGGGGAGGAGCCCGGCACCGTGGAGGAGGTCTGCGAGCCCTACCTGGTGCGCGCGGGGATGCTCGCGCGTACTCCGCGCGGGCGCGTGGCGACCCCCGCGGCGTGGCACCACCTGGGGGAGTCGCCGCCCGAAAAGGACGTTCCGGGCGACATCGACGAGCAGGGCCCGCCGACGTTGTTCGGTTGAGCTGGCAGACTCGGGGGGAGTACGTACGACGGATCGCGGGTCTTGCGGTCGGTCGGACCTCACGGATCCGAACGGAGCGAGATGGACCTCCTCTTCCCTCTGCTGATCGTCTTCATGATCGGCATGATCTTCTTCTCCAACCGGCAGCGCAAGAAGCAGGCGCAGCAGCAGGAGAGCCTGCAGAGCTCGATCTCGGTGGGCGACGTCGTCGTCATGACCTGCGGGGTCAGCGGCACCGTCGTCGACACCGACGACGAGAAGACCATCGACCTGGAGATCGCCCCCGAGGTGATCACCACCTGGCTGCGGGCGGCTGTGCGCGAGAAGCTCTCCGCCGACGTCGACACGGTGCCGGGCGCCGACCACATCGACGCCTACACGCTCGACGCCCAGCACCCCGAGCTCAGCGACCCGGCGCCGGCGCACCCCACCAACGGCGCGGGCCCCCACCCCACGTCGTCCAACGGTGTCCCGGCCGCGGCGGCGGAGCCGCACGACAAGCCCACCGACGCCGGCTTCTCCGACCCGACCGCGTCCCCGAGCAGCAACGGTTCGGACGGCATCTCGGCGAGCTCGCGCGCGCCGCGCGACCCGCGGTCCTGAGCTCCCGGTAGCGCCCCGGCGTCGCGGCGCCGGGGCGGGCCGGCCTCCTACCGCACGTCGCGGCGGGAGGCGCACCGGGCCGGGTGCGATCGGCCGGACGGTGGCGGCCTACCCTGCGGAGCAGGTCCTCGGCGTGCGCCGCCCGGCGCGCCCCGCGGGTGCGGCCGGTGGCGCCGGTGCCGCGACACGGCACTCGCGTCCGGCGGTCCGCCGCCTCGGCGGCCCGGGCGCTCGCGGCGGGGACGCGTCCGAGGACCCGACCGTCGCACGACCCTGGAGTTCGCAGCGTGGCCCCTCCCACCGTCCGGTTCCGGCCGGGCCGCTACCTCGCCGTCTTCGCGGGGATCGTGGTGGTCCTCTACGCGCTGGTGTTCCTCACCGGGGACCGGTCACCCACCCCGAAGCTCGGGATCGACCTACAGGGCGGCACCACCGTCACGTTGACCGCCCGCACCGAGACCGGCGCCGCGCCCACGCCCGACCAGCTCAACCTGGCGCGCCAGATCATCGAGCAGCGCGTCAACGGGCTCGGCGTGTCCGGCGCGGAGGTCGTGCAGAACGGCAACAACCTCGTCATCACGGTGCCCGGGACGGCCGGTGACCAGGCGCGCAGTCTCGGGCAGACCGCGCGGCTGTACTTCCGGCCCGTCGAGGAGGGCCCGCTGGCGGCGACGCCGCAGGCCCAGATCCAGCCCGGAAAGGCCCAGCCGGGACAGGCCCAGCCGGGACAGGCCCAGCCCGGGCAGGCCGGTGGTGGCGGCGGGGCCCCGGGCCAGGCACCCGGCCAGAGCGTGCATCTGCCGGTGCAGGCGCCGACCCCGCCCGCCCCGCCCGGCGGAGGCAGCCCGGCCGGCGGCGGGACGTCGCAGGACCCGCGCCAGGCGGCCGCGATCGCGGCGGCGAAGCAGAGCCGCCAGAGCAGGGACCCGGCGGTCCAGGCGCAGGCCCTCCAGACCCTGAACTGCGCCGCCGAGGACCCGCTGCGCGGGTACGACGACCCGACGAAGCCGCTGGTGGCGTGCGACCGCAACGGCACCGCCAAGTACGTGCTCGGCCCCTCGATCCTCTCGGGCACCGAGGTCGCGGACGCCGTCGCCTCGCCCAACCAGCAGGGCGCCGGCTACGTCATCAACGTGACCTTCAAGTCCGCCGGCGCCGGGGTCTGGGCGCAGTACACGGCGGCGAACGTCGGCAAGGCGGTGGCGTTCACGCTCGACTCGCAGGTCGTGTCGGCCCCGACGATCGAGGCCGCCCAGCCCGCGGGCAACTCGCAGATCAGCGGGAACTTCAACCAGCAGTCGGCGACCGACCTCGCGAACGTCCTCAAGTACGGCTCGCTGCCGCTGTCGTTCGACACCTCGGACGCCCAGACGATCTCCGCCACGCTCGGCCTGGCGTCGCTGGAGGCGGGACTCATCGCGGGCGTCATCGGCCTCGCGCTGGTGTTCGTCTACTCGCTGTTCTACTACCGCGCGCTCGGGGTCCTGACGATCCTGTCGCTGGTGCTCTCCGGCGTCGTCGTGTACGCGGTGCTCGTCCTGCTGGGGCGCAGCATCGGGTTCACCCTCGACCTCTCCGGCGTCGCCGGGTTCATCGTGGCGATCGGCATCACCGCGGACTCGTTCGTCATCTTCTTCGAACGCATCAAGGACGAGATGCGCGAGGGCCGCAGCTTCCGCTCCGCGGTGCCGCGCGGCTGGACCCGCGCGCGGCGCACGATCCTCTCCGGGGACGCGGTGAGCTTCCTCGCTGCCGTCGTGCTCTACGTCCTCGCCGTCGGCCAGGTCCGCGGGTTCGCGTTCACCCTCGGCATGTCGACGATCCTCGACCTCGTCGTGGTGTTCCTCGTGACCCACCCGCTGCTGTCCCTGGCCTCGAACTCGCGGCTGTTCGCCAGCCCCGCCTGGTCCGGCCTCGGGAAGGTGGCCTCGCAGAGCACCCGGCCCGGCGCCGGTCCGCGATCGGGGGGAACGGGCAGCGCGCCCCGCCCCGGCGCCCGCCCCGGCCAGACCCGTCGCCCGACCGCGTCCGGCGGTCGGACGCCCCGCAGCGGCTCCGGCCGCGGAGGTACCCGATGACCCGCCCCACCGGCCGCTCCGGTCGTCGCCGCGACGACCTCGCCGACGCCGACGTCCCGGACGCGCTCGACGACGACCTCGCCGTCGACGAGCCCGAGGACGACGCCGAGGGCGCGCCCGACGAGGCCCCCGCCCGCCGCTCCGTGCGCCGCAGCCGGCTCGACCGGCTCTACGAGGGCAACGGCGGCATCGACATCGTCGGCCGCTCCCGCACCTGGTACCTGCTCTTCGGGGGGCTCGTGCTGGTGTGCGTGCTGTCGATGGTGCTGCGCGGCTTCAACTTCTCGATCGACTTCGAGGGCGGGACCTCGGTGCAGTTCCCGGCCCGCGGCGCGACCGGCGTCGCGGAGACCAGCGAGGTGCAGCAGGTCTTCGATCAGGCCGTCGGCCGCTCGGCCGAGTCGGTCCAGGTGGCGGGCACGGGTGGCTCGGCGACCATCGTCATCAAGTCCGACCGGCTCTCCGAGGGCGAGCAGGTGGCCCTCGACCAGGCGCTGTTCCAGCGGTTCCAGCCGCTCGGCAGCTCGGGCCAGCCCGACCCGAACGCCGTCAGCAACAGCGCCGTGAGCGCGAGCTGGGGCGGGGAGATCACCCGGCAGGCGCTCATCGCGCTCGCGGTGTTCCTCGTCCTGGTGACCGCCTACCTCACGATCTACTTCGAACGCCGCATGGCGCTGGCCGCGATCATCGCGCTGATCAACGACATCGTGGTCACCGCGGGCGTCTACTCGCTGGTGGGCTTCGAGGTCTCGCCGGCCACGGTGATCGGGCTGCTGACGATCCTCGGCTTCTCGCTCTACGACACCGTCGTCGTGTTCGACAAGGTCCGGGAGAACACCCGCGGGCTGCAGGGCCTCACCCGGCGCACGTACGCCGAGGCCGCGAACCTCGCGGTCAACCAGACCCTCATGCGCTCGCTCAACACCTCGCTGATCGCGGCGCTCCCGCTGATCGGGCTCTTCGTCGTCGGCGTCGTGCTGCTCGGGGTCGGGGTGCTCGGCGACCTCGCCCTCGTCCAGCTCGTCGGGACGATCATCGGCGCGGCGTCCTCGGTGCTGCTCGCGACGCCGATCGTGGTCGACCTCGCGATGCGCGACCGGGTGTGGGCCCAGCAGGCCCAGCGGGTCGCCGCCCGGCGGGAGAAGAACGCGCGCCGCGCCACCGGGGGCCCGCGCGGCACCGGCGACGAGGTCACCACCGGGGAGCCGACCGACGTCCTCGACACCGACGCGGTCGTCGCGGCCGCCGGGGGGCGGGGTCCCCGCGACGGTGCCGGCGGCGCCGGCCCGACCGCCCGGCGCTCGCCGAGCGCGCCGCGCCCCGGCGCCCGGCCGGCGGGCAAGACGGGTCGGCCGAGCGGGAAGCGCCGCCGGTGACCCCTGCCCCCGGCAACGACGCCGACGACGGCCGGCTCGTCGCCGATCTCCTGCGCACGGTCCCGGACTTCCCGAAGCCCGGGATCCTGTTCTGGGACCTCACGACGGTGCTCGCCGACGCGGCGGGGCTCGCCGCGACGACGCGGCTGCTCGGCGGCTCGCTCGACGGGAGCCCCGTCGACGTCGTGATCGGCATCGAGGCCCGGGGATTCCTGCTCGGGGCCGCCGTCGCGCAGGCGCTGGGGTTGGGCATCGTCCCGGTGCGCAAGCAGGGCAAGCTGCCTGCCGTCGCGGCCTCGCGGTCCTACGACCTCGAGTACGGCTCCGCGACCCTCGAGCTCCCGGCCGGAGTGCTCGCCCCCCGGGCGCGGGCGCTGCTCGTCGACGACGTCCTCGCCACCGGCGGCACCGCCCGGGCCGCGTGCGAGCTGGTCGAGGAGTGCGGCGCCTCCGTCGCGGCCCTCGCGGTCGTCCTGGAGCTGCCCGAGCTCGGCGGCCGCGACCGCCTCGACGGGCGGCCGCTGCACGCTCTCCTGCAGCGCTAGGCGCCCGGCGAAACCCGGGTGGGGGATCGGCCACATCTCGCTCTCCGGAACCGCTTTCCCCGCCGGTCGATCGTTCGCACGGCTAACATCGTGGCGGCGAGCAGAGGGAGGGCGATGACGATCACGTCGACCGGGCGACGTCCGGGCACGGATCCCACCGATCACGTCGAACCCACCGAGGCGACCCCACCCTCCCTGCCCGACGTGCCGCCGGAGGCGCCCGCGGCCCGCGTCGCGTGGCGTGACCGCGTCCTCGCCTCCGACCCGGGCAACGTCCGGATCACGCTCGCCGCCCGGGCCGCGCTCTCCCTCGCCGTCGCGCTCGGGGTGGCGGCGCTGCTCGCGGGGGCACTCGGCCTGCAGGGCACCGCGGCCATGGTCATGGTCGTCCTCGGGGCCGTGCTCACGATGATGACGACGTTCACCGCGGCCGACCCGACCACCGGCGGCCGCGTGATCACCCAGCTCTGCCTGCCGGTCGCCATGGTCGCCGGCATCACGCTGAGCACGCTGGTCGACAAGCACCGCGTGCTCTCGCTCTCGCTGTTCGTCGTGGTCATGTTCGTCGTGGTGTGGGTGCGACGCTTCGGCCCGCGCGCCTTCGCCTGCGGCATGGTCGTGTGGATGGGCTACTTCATGGCCCTCTTCCTGCAGCTCTCGTTCGCGCAGCTGCCGGTGGTCCTCGTCGCAGTGGCGAGCACGACGGTGCTGCTGCTGGTGATCTCGCTGGTCGTCGCCCCGCAGCGTCCGGCCCGGCGGATGCGCCGCATGGTCGACGCGTTCGCGGCGCGGGTGCGGATCGCCGCGGCGGAGCACCGGGACCCGGCGGCCCGCTCGCCGTGGCAGCGCTGGACCGGTCGCATCGGCACCCCGGACCGCGCCCTGCTGCGCGTGGACGAGGTCGCGGTCCTCGTCGACGGCCAGCTGGCCGTCCCGCACGCGATCACCGACCCGGCGCACGCGCCCGGGGTACGCGCGGCGGTGCTGCGGGTGGAGGCAGCGCTCGCCCGGCTGCTCGACACTGCCCCGCAGGACGTGCGCGCGGCCGAGGTCGAGGCCGTCCGGGACGCGCTGGCCCGGCTCAAGGAGGTCCTCGACGAGGACCGCCGCAGCGCCGCCCCCGCCCGCCGCGCCGGGCACGACGACCGGGAGGCGCCGGCGCCCTTCACCCCGGCGGCCGAGCTCTTCGCGGGCTTCCTGCCGGGCAGCGCGGTGACGGTCGGCCCGATGGTGGCGCCCGAGGGCGCCGGCCCCAAGCTGCTGCTCACCACGCGGCATGCCCTGCAGATCGCCCTGGCGGGCGGGCTGTCGATCGCGCTCGGCGACGCCCTGTCCGGGCAGCGGTGGTACTGGGCGGTGCTCGCCTGCTTCCTGGCCTTCACCGGGACCGCCACCGCCGCCGAGACGGTGCGCAAGGCCCTGCAGCGCACCGCGGGCACCGTCGTGGGGGTCGCCGTGGCGCTGGTCGCGGTACCGCACCTCGGCCACTCGACGGCGGTGTCGCTGGTGGTCATCCTCGTCGCGATCTTCGTGGGCTTCTACCTGTTCCGGGTCTCCTACACCTGCCTGGCGTTCGCGATCACGATCCTCATCGCGGAGCTCTACGAGCTGCTCGGGACCTACAGCGTCGGCCTGCTCGCGCTGCGCGTGGGCGAGACCGCGCTGGGCGCGGTCGTCGGCGGCGTGGTGGCGGTGTCCTTCCTCCCGACGTCGGCCGCGGCGGCGGAGCAGGCCGCCCGGGCGCGGCTGGCCGAGGAGCTGCGGGCCGCGACCCTCGACGTCGCGGCGGTGCTGCACGGCGGCCGGGGGGCCACGGGCGCCGACGGCGAGCAGGTCGACCTCCACGCCCGGGTCCGCTCGCTGGACGCCGCGGTCCACCAGCTCGCCCTCATCGGGCTGCCGCTCTCGCTGCGGGTGCTCCCCGGGGCCGTCGAGCGCCGGGCGGCGGTGACCGGGCGGCTCTCGGCGTGGGTGCGGTGCGCGGCGCGGGTCCGGGCGGTGGTCCACGCCGTAGAAGACGTCGCGGACACCCCGCACCATCGCCACGAGGCGGTGCAGAGTGCGATGAGCGCCGTGCAGGGCCTCGTCGACGCGTTGGCCGAGGGCCGCGAGCCCGGCGAGCACACCGACGGTCCGGCGCACGACGACGCCGCCCCGGAGCTCGTCGTCGGGGAGATCTCCGCCCTGCACGGCGCGCTGCTCGCCCTCCACGAGGTCGACCCGACGGCGGTCCCGGCCGGCCCGGCGACGTCCGACAGCCCGATGACCGGGGCGACGGACGAGGCGGCTCCCGACGGGACGACGGCGGTGCGGGGACGGGTCACCGACGAGCGCGGCGCGGGGGTGGACGCCGTCGTCACCGCCGTCGACCCGCACGGCCGCCAGCTCGGCCGGGTCCGGACCGACGCCGCGGCCGGCGGGTGCTTCACGGTGCCCGTCGGCGACGGGCGCGGGCCCTGGCTCGTCGTGGTGGCCGCCGCGGGCTTCGCGCCGCACGCCGGCCGCGCCACCGCGGGCCCGGAGCACCGCGTCGTCCTCGCCC
>NZ_DASXJD010000032.1:0-13951 GCF_036497585.1 Actinomycetospora sp.
CCAGGCCGCCGACTACGACGTCAAGCGCGCCGAGACCGGCATCATCTACATCGACGAGGTCGACAAGATCGCGCGGAAGTCGGAGAACCCGTCGATCACGCGCGACGTCTCCGGCGAGGGCGTCCAGCAGGCCCTGCTGAAGATCCTCGAGGGCACGACGGCGTCGGTGCCCCCGCAGGGCGGGCGCAAGCACCCGCACCAGGAGTTCATCCAGATCGACACGACGAACGTGCTGTTCATCGTGGCGGGGGCGTTCGCGGGCCTCGAGAAGATCATCGCCGAGCGGGTCGGCCGCGGCGGGCTCGGCTTCGGCGCGGACATCCGCTCCAAGGCCGAGATGGAGTCCGCCGAGTCCTTCGGGGACACCATGCCCGAGGACCTCATCAAGTTCGGCCTGATCCCCGAGTTCATCGGCCGCGTCCCGGTGGTGGCCTCGGTGTCGAACCTCGACAAGCCCAGCCTCGTCCAGATCCTCACCGAGCCGCGCAACGCGCTGGTGAAGCAGTACCAGAAGCTCTTCGAGATGGACGGGGTCGAGCTCGAGTTCGACCAGGACGCGCTCGGCGCGATCGCCGACCAGGCCATCCTGCGCGGCACCGGCGCGCGCGGCCTGCGGGCGATCATGGAAGAGGTCCTCAACCCCGTCATGTACGACATCCCGAGCCGCGACGACGTCGCGAAGGTGGTCGTCACCGAGCAGACGGTGAGGGAGAACGTGAACCCGACGATCGTGCCGCGCCAGCCGGCCCGTCGGGAGCGTCGGGACAAGTCCGCCTGATCGTCCCGGCCTCGTCAGAGGTGCGGGAACACGGTCTGCCCGGCCGGCTGGGCGAAGGGCAGCGCCGGTGGCGCCACGTGCTTCCCGAGGAACGCGGCGACCTGCGGCAGGACCGACCCGAAGTACGTGCCGTCGTGCTTCCCGGGGCTGATCCGCGAGAACTCCGGGTGTGCGAGGGCGATGTAGCGGCGCACCGCGTCGGCGAACGCGTCCTTGTCCCCGCACCAGACCCCGGTCGGGGTGCCCGCGATCTCGGGGTGGAAGCGCAGCGGGTCATTGGCGGCCCAGTCGGCGAACCCGGCGAACGGACGCTTGGCGGCCACCCGCCAGTCGGTGAACAGCCCCGGTGAGACCGCGGCCGCGGCTCTCAGGGGCGCGGCCCGGTGGGCCCGCTCCCGGGCGTACACGAGCGCCCCTGCGCCGCCCATGGACACGCCCGCCGCGAGGACCGGCACTCCCCGGGCGTCGCGCGCGATCCCGCGCTCGGTCATCCAGACCGGGAGCTCGTCGAGCAGCATGCGCCCCGGGTCGTCGCCTGGCCGGAACGGGTGCCAGTAGTTGTCGCCACCGTCGAGGGCGGCCACCGTGAACGGCGGGACGCCGGCGGCCCACGCGGCACCGAGCACCCGGCGGATGCCCGGGTCGCCCCACCAGAGGGCGTTGCCCCCGAGCCCGTGCAGCCCGACGCACAGCGGGAGCGTCCTGCGGTCACGCCCGGGCGGGGAGGTGATCACGAGCCGCACCGAGCGGTTGCGCGCTGTCGAGCGCACCCACTCGACCGTCACGTCGGCCTGGGTGCTCCGCGGAGCACGGGCGGGGACGGGAACGCGCTGGGGGAGCGGCGCAGGGGTCTCGACCTCGCCGGCCAGGGCGACACCACCGGCCGCGAGGGCCCCGGCGCCGGCGACGGCGGCGCTCCCGGCGAGGAACTGTCGACGCGTCAGTGGCTGCATCGGCCCCGACACCGCGTTCGCGCCACCCGCGTTCCTCCCCCTCGGTGTGCCCCTCACACGTCGGGCGTCGTGCCGGACCACCTCATCGTGCCTCGTCGTCGATGCCGACCACGCGGGACGCGCCGGCGTAGATGTTCATCGAGCGGCCCCGCAGGAAACCGACCAGCGTCATCCCCGCGTCGTCCGCCATCTCGACCGCGAGCGACGACGGCGCCGACACCGCGGCCAGGGCGGGCACCCCCGCCATCACGGCCTTCTGGGCCAGCTCGAACGACGCCCGGCCCGAGACCATGAGCACGGTACCGGCGGCCGGGACGCCGCCGGTGAGCAGGGCGTGACCGAGGACCTTGTCGACGGCGTTGTGCCGCCCGACGTCCTCCCGGACCGCTAGGAGCGTGCCGTCGGCGGTGAACAGGCCGGCGCCGTGCAGCCCGCCGGTCGAGTCGAAGACCTTCTGGGCGGCGCGCAGGGCATCCGGGAGCCCGAAGAGCACCTCGGCGGAGATCTCCACCTCGTCCTTCTCGGGCGGGAACGCGGTCTTCGTGCGTACCGCGTCGAGCGAGGCCTTCCCGCAGACCCCGCACGACGAGGTCGTGTAGAAGCGGCGCTCGACGGCGTCGTCGGGCGGGGCGACGCCGGGCGCGAGGGCGAGGTCGAGCACGTTGTAGGTGTTCCGCCCGGTCTCGTCGACCGAGTCGCAGTACCGGGCCGTCCCGATGTCCTCGATCGAGGTGATGACGCCCTCGGTCAGCAGGAAGCCGTGGGCGAGCTCGACGTCGTGCCCGGGTGTGCGCATCGTGACCGCGAGCGGGCGGCCGTCCACGCGGATCTCCAGCGGCTCCTCGGCGGCCAGCGCGTCCGGGCGGCGCTGCACGCCCTGCTCGCGGACCCGGACCACCGGGCGTCGCACGGTTACCCTTCCCATTTGGCTACTCGTCCCATGTCGGCTCCCACCTCACGGCTCCGCCCCATCGTCTCACCCACCCGTAGGATCGGCCGGTGATGCGGTACGAGCCCTGGGCCAGTCCCGACGGCATCTCCTCCTCCTCGGAGACCGACGCCGCCGGCGACACCGACCCCGACGAGATCGCCCAGCTCCTGGCCGCGGCGGGCGGTGACACGACGCCCGGCGGGGCGGCGATGGCCGACGCGCTGGTGCGCACCGGACCCGACCCGGACGCCGTCCCGGAGGCCGAGCACGACGGCCCCGAGGACCTCGCCGCGCTGCGCGAGGTCGAGGCCGAGCTCGACCAGCGCTGGCCCGAGACCCGCATCGAGCCCTCGCTCGAGCGCATCCGCGCCCTGAGCGACGTCCTGGGCGAACCACAACGGGCCTACCCGGTCATCCACGTCGCCGGCACCAACGGCAAGTCCTCGGTGACGCGCATGATCGACGCGCTGCTCACCCGGATCGGGCCGCGCACCGGTCGCTACACCAGCCCCCACCTGCAGCGGGTCACCGAGCGCATCGCGCTGGACGGCCGTCCGATCTCCGCGCGCCGCTACGTGGAGACCTGGCGGGAGCTCGCGCCCTACGTCGGAGTGGTCGACAAGGCCCGCGACGCCGTCGACGGCGTGCACTGCTCGAAGTTCGAGGTGCTCACCGCGATGGCCTTCGCCGCCTTCGCCGACGCCCCCGTCGACGTCGCCGTCCTCGAGACCGGGCTGGGTGGCTCGTGGGACGCGACCAACGTCGCCGACGCCGCCGTCGCCGCGATCACCCCGATCGGCCTGGACCACATGAACTACCTGGGCTCCGACATCACCGGGATCGCCCGCGAGAAGGCGGGCATCATCAAGCCGGGCTCGGTGGCGCTGCTCGCCCAGCAGACCCCGGAGGTCGCGCAGGTCCTGCTCGAGCGCGCCGTCGAGGTCGACGCCGAGGTGGCGCGGGCGGGCGTCGAGTTCGGGGTGCTGGAGCGCTCGGTCGCCGTCGGCGGGCAGTCCCTGCGCCTGCAGGGGCTCGCCGGCGAGTACGACGACATCTACCTGCCGCTCTTCGGCGAGCACCAGGCCGGCAACGCCGCGCTGGCCCTCGCCGCGGTCGAGGCGTTCTTCGGCGCCGGCGCCTCCCGCCGCCTCGACATCGACGCGGTTCGCGACGCGTTCGCCGCGGTCCGCGTCCCGGGCCGGCTCGAACGGCTGCGCTCGGCGCCCACCGTCGTCGTCGACGCCGCCCACAACCCGCACGGCGCCGCCGCCGCGGCTGCCGCGGTCCGGGAGGAGTTCTCCTTCCGCAAGCTCGTCGGCGTCGTCGCGATCATGGGCGACAAGGACGCCGACGGGATCCTCGCCGCCCTCGAGCCGGTGCTCGACGAGATCGTCGTGACCGGGATGTCCTCGCCGCGGGCCCTCGACCCCGACGAGCTCGGCGGCCTCGCCGTCGGACGCTTCGGCGCCGAGCGGGTCGTCGTCGAGACCCGGATGGACGCCGCCCTCGAGACCGCGATCGGCATGGCCGAGGAGACCTCCGACGACGACGAGCCGGTCGCCGGCGGTGGGGTGCTCGTCATCGGCTCCGTCGTCGCCGCGGGTGAGGCCCGGGCCCTGCTGGGACGGGAGCCGGCGTGAGCGAGCAGCAGGACGTGACGCGCGCGCCTGACGCGCGGCGCGCCTTCCGCGGGCCTGCCAGCGCCTGTCTCGTCCTCGAGGCGATCGCGGTGCCGCTGGTGCTGCCCGTGATGGCCCGGGTGGAGGGCGGGATCACGCCGGTCAAGCTGGCGCTGGTCCTCGTCCTGACCGTGGGGATGATCGTCGGCTGCGTGGTGATCCTGCGGCCGTGGGGGCTCGCGTTCGCGGTCGGGCTCCAGGTGCTCATGCTGCTGGGGTTCGTGCTCTCGCCCTCGCTCGGCCTCATGGGGCTGATCTTCTGCCTGGTGTGGGCGCTCATGCTCTGGATGCGCCGCGAGGTGATCCGTCGCCAGGCGGCGTGGCCGGTCGACTGAGGTACGGGATGCCCGGCGGCCGGCCGGCGCTCGAACTCGCCCCGTCGGCAGTAGGCAGTTGATCATGCCGCCGGCACCGGCTGGGTCTGGTGCCGTCGACATGATCATCTGCCTAGTCACCCGCACCCCGGGAGCCGCTCGCAGGCCGAGGAACGCGAACTCGGCCGCGCGGGAGGGAACCGGACCGGCCGGTACCGCCGTCCATGCCCCATGGACCTCGACCGCCCGTTCCGCAACGCCGACGCCCTGGAGTACGGGGCGCTCGCGCGCCACCACCTCACCGACGGCACGTATCGCCCGCTCTTCCCGGAGGTGTCGGTCCGCGCCGACCGCACGGTGACGATGGCGATGCGGGCCGCCGGCGCGGTTCTCCTGCGTCCCGGGGCCGTCGTGGGCGGGCTCGCGGCGCTCGCCGTGTGGGACGTCGACGTGGCCGCTCCCGACACGACCGTTGACCTGTTCCTCGGGCGCTCCACGTGGCGTGCGGTGCCCGGGGTGCGCGTGCACCGCGTGACCGTCCCGGAGACCGAGGTGACCGTCGTCCGCCGCGTCCGGGTGACCTCGCCGGCCCGCACCGCCCTCGATCTCGCCCGCGGGCTGCCGCGCGGAGAGGCGGCCGTCGTGCTCGATGCACTCCTCGCGGCGACCGACACCGACGTTGCCGACGTCCGGGGTGTGGCGGAGCGGCACCCCGGCGAGCGTGGCGTCGCCGCGGTGGCGGCCGTGCTCGGGTGGGTCGACCCGCGGAGTCCCTCGCCGAGGGCCTCACGGCTGCGGGTGGGGCTGCTCGCGCGGGGACTGGAGGTGCCGCTGGTGGCACAGCGGTTGCTGGACGGCGAGGGGCGGTTGGTCGCGGAGCTCTCCCTGGCCTGGCCCGGTGTGCGTCTCGGGATCGCGCACCGGGCGGGGGTGCGGGCGGCGGCCGCGGCGGTGGGCTGGGAGGTGCTCGAGGTGCAGGAGGACGTGGCGGAGCAGTGGGGCCTTCGGAAGAGCCCGGCGCCGCTCGACGGCCTTGCGGCGCGGCTGGAGCGGACGGCCGACCGGTGGGATCCCCCGCCGCGGGTGGGTGGCCGACGGGCCGGGCGGATGCCGCGCCCGCCACTCCCGGACGGGGAGTGCGACGGGGGTCTCAGTAGGCTCGTCCCCGCCTGAATCGTGGAGTTCGAGGGGAGAGGAGTGCCGTGTCCGACGAGCGCACCCTGGTGCTGGTGAAGCCCGACGGCGTGCAGCGTGGCCTGGTCGGCGAGGTGATCTCGCGCATCGAGCGCAAGGGCCTGCGCCTGTCGTCGCTGGAGCTCAAGACCGTGGAGCGCTCGCTGGCCGAGCAGCACTACGCCGAGCACGCCGAGCGGCCGTTCTTCGGCGAGCTCATCGAGTTCATCACGTCCGGGCAGGTCGTGGCGGCCGTCGTCGAGGGGCCGCGGGCGATCGCGGCGTTCCGGCAGATCGCGGGCGGGACCGACCCCGTGGAGAAGGCGGCGCCGGGCTCGCTGCGGGGGGACCTCGCGCTGGAGACCGGCTCGAACATCGTGCACGGCTCCGACTCCGCGGAGTCGGCCGAGCGCGAGATCAAGCTCTGGTTCGGCTGACCCTTACCCTGGGCTGCATGTCCGTCGAAGCCCCGATCCGCGGCGGCGCGCCCGAGTCGGTCTGGGACCGGCTCGAGCCGCTGCTGCCCCGGGTCCGCAAGCCCGTGCAGTACGTGGGTGGCGAGCGCAACGCGACGGTGACGCCGTGGGAGGACGCGCAGGTCCACTGGGCGCTCTGCTACCCCGACGCCTACGAGGTCGGCCTGCCCAACCAGGGCCTCATGATCCTCTACGAGGTCCTCAACGAGCGGCCCGACGCGCTCGCCGAACGCACCTACGCCGTCTGGCCCGACCTCGCCGCGCTGATGCGCGAGCACGGCGTCCCGCAGTTCACCGTGGACGCCCACCGGCCCGTCGCCGCGTTCGACGTCCTGGGCGTCTCGTTCGCAACCGAGCTCGGCTACACCAACCTGCTCGAGATCCTCGACCTCGCCGGGATCCCGCTGCACGCCGCGGACCGCACCGCCGAGCACCCGCTGGTGCTCGCGGGCGGCCACGCGGCGTTCAACCCGGAGCCGATCGCCGACTTCGTCGACCTCGTCGTGCTCGGCGACGGCGAGGAGGTCGTCGGGGAGATCACCGACGTCGTGGCGGCCGCGAAGGCCGAGGGCCTCGGCCGGCGGGAGACGCTGGAGCGCCTCGCCGGGGTGCCCGGGGTCTACGTGCCGAGCCTGTACGAGGTGACCTACGTCGACGACGGCGCGATCACCGAGGTCCGCCCGACGACGCCGGCCGCGCCGGCCCGCGTCCACAAGCGCACCACGTCCGACCTCGACGACTGGCCCTACCCGAAGCAGCCGCTGGTCCCGATGGCCGAGACCGTGCACGAGCGGATGAGCGTCGAGATCTTCCGCGGCTGCACCCGGGGCTGCCGCTTCTGCCAGGCGGGCATGATCACCCGCCCGGTGCGGGAGCGGTCGAAGCGCGGCGTGAGCGAGATGGTCGAGCAGGGTCTGGCGGCCTCGGGGTACTCCGAGGTCGGCCTGCTCTCGCTCTCCTCGGCCGACCACTCCGAGATCGGCGAGATCGCGAAGGGCCTCGCCGACCGGTACGAGGGCACCGGCACCGGGCTCTCGCTGCCCTCGACGCGGGTCGACGCGTTCAACGTCGACCTCGCCGAGGAGCTGACCCGCTCCGGGCGCCGGTCGGGCCTGACGTTCGCCCCGGAGGGCGGCTCCGAGCGGCTGCGGCGAGTGATCAACAAGATGGTCTCCGAGGAGGAGCTCATCCGCACCGTGTCGACCGCCTACGAGCACGGGTGGCGGCAGGTGAAGCTGTACTTCATGTGCGGTCTGCCGACCGAGACCGACGAGGACGTGCTGCAGATCGCGACGATGGCCCACGAGGTGGTCCGCGCCGGCCGCAAGGCCGCGGGGCGGGGCGACGTCCGGGCGACCGTGTCGATCGGCGCCTTCGTCCCGAAGCCGCACACCCCGTTCCAGTGGGCGGCGCAGGCCGCGCCGGACGTCGTCGACGGCCGGCTGCGGAAGCTGCGCGAGGCGATCAACTCCGACCGGTCGCTCGGGCGCAACGTCGGGCTGCGCTACCACGACGGCCAGCCCTCGCTGATCGAGGGACTGCTCTCCCGGGGTGACCGTCGGGTGGGCCGCGTGGTCGAGGCGGTGTGGCGCGACGGCGGGCACTTCGACGGCTGGAGCGAGTACTTCTCCTTCGAGCGGTGGGAGGCCGCCGCGGCCCGCGAGCTCCCGCCGCTGGGTGTCGACCTCGCCTGGTTCACCACCCGGGAGCGCGACGGGGACGAGGTCCTGCCCTGGGACCACCTCGACTCCGGGCTCGACCGCGGCTGGCTCTGGGACGACTGGCAGGACGCGCTGGACTCGCGGGAGCAGGACGACTGCCGCTGGACGCCGTGCTTCGACTGCGGCGTCTGCCCGCAGATGGGGACCGAGATCCAGATCGGCCCCAGCGGCGAGGACATGGTCGCGGCGGGGCGGATGCTCCCGTTGACGCCGGTCGAGAGCCGGACGTCGACACCCGTCCGGAACCCCGCGTTCTCGGCCGGGACGTCGTCCGCGCCGACCGGCGGGTCCCGGACGTGAGCCGGGGCGGCGCGGCCGCGCACCCCTCGGCGCCGACGGTGGCGAGGGTCCGCATGCGGTTCGCCAAGCGCGGCCGGGCCCGGTTCAGCTCGCACCGGGACGTGGCGCGCGCGATGGAGTGGGCGCTGCGCCGCGCCGGGGTGCCCGTGTCGCTCTCGCACGGCTTCAGCCCCCACCCGAGGCTCTCCTGGATCGGCGCCGCGCCGACCGGGGCGGCCAGCGAGGCCGAGTTCGTCGAGATCGGGCTGACCGAGGACCTCGATCCGGCGGCCGTGGCCCGCGAGGTCGATGCGGTGCTGCCCGAGGGGCTGTCGGTGCTCGACGTGGTGCGCGCCGGGCCCGGCGCCCTCGCGGACCGTATCGACACCTCCGTCTGGCGCATCGCGCTGCCCGGGGTGGACCCGGAGCGGCTCGGCAAGGCGGTCGCGGCGCTGGAGGCCGCCCCGGTCGTCGAGGTCGAGCGGATGACCAAGAACGGCCCCCGCACGCTCGACGTCCGCGCGGCGCTGGTCCGGCTCGACGTCATGGACGCCCTCGACGATTGTCACCCGGACGATGCAGGATCGGGAGATGACGCGTCGGGAGACGGCGCACGGCCGTCAGGTGACCCGGTCGAGGCCGCCGCGAGCGCCACGCCCGAGGTCTCCGACCTCCGTGCCCGGCCACGCCGGTCGGTGTGTGGGACACTGTCCCTGGTCGTACGGCACACCACGCCGGCTGTACGACCCGACGACGTGGTGAGCGCGCTGCGCACCGTCGCCGGGCTGGAGCCGCCCGTCCCCGTCACCGCGACGAGAACGGCGCAGGGCCGGCTCGGCGCGAGCGGAGAGTTGCTCGATCCGCTCGAGGTGGACCGCGCGACGACCGGTCGCGAGACCGACCCCGTGCGGCACGCCGGCGAGGACCGTCCGGCCTGAGGACGGCGCGGGGCCCGATCGGGTCGCCGCCGCCCGAAGCACCGGGCGCCCGACGTTCCACGGCGGTAGCCGGTACCCCGAGTACCGGAGATCGTCAGGCGAGACCACGCGATGCCCTCGTGTGGCCGCGACCGCGAGGTCGCGCCCGGGGGCCGAAGGAGTTGCATGTCCGAGAACGAGGCCCCGAGCAGTGCTCCCCCGTCGGCTGCCTCACCCTCACCCGAGGGTCGCCCCGACGACGCGGCGCTGGCCGCGCTGCCCGAGAAGCTGCGGGTCCACGCGCTGGCCCGGCTCGTCCGGTCGTCGAGCCGCGAGGTGCTCGCCGTGCTTGCGCGGCTCGACGTGGCCGCCCGCAGCGCCCAGTCCAGCGTCGACCGCACCACGGTGTCCCAGGTGGTCGACGCGTTCTTCCCGACCGGAGCGGCCGCCGACACGTCCGCCGGGGGCTCCCCGGAGGCCGCGCTCCCCGACGTCGCGCCGGGACCAGCGACCGTGCCCGACGGGGACGTCGGCGAGCAGGTCACCGGGGCGGTCCCCAACGCGCCGACCGCCCCCGCCGCGCTCTTCCTCGCTCCGGACACCACCACTCCCGACGGCGAGTCCGGTGGGCGCCGGCGTCGTCGGGGCAGCCGCTCCTCCGGGGTCGTGACGCCCGACGAGACCCCCGAGGAGACCGCGACCGCCCCCGGGACGGCCGGGTCCGCCGCGCCCACCGAGAGGACCGGGACGGCGTCCGACGAGGCCGACGAGTCGGGCGAAGCCACGACCGAGGCGGAGACGCCCGACGGCGACGGCGACGGCGACAGCGACGAGGAGTCCGGACGCCGGCGCCGTCGTCGCGGACGCCGGGGTCGCGGTCGCGGCCGGGGCGGGGCCGACGACGAGTCCGGCGACGAGTCCGACTCCGCCGAGGGCGACGACACCGACTCCTCCGACTCCGACTCCGACTCCGGGTCCGACGACGAGGACGACGACGACTCCGCCGAGGGCGACGCGTCCGAGGGCTCCGAGGACGGCGACTCCGGCGAAGCGTCGTCGGGGTCCTCCCGCCGGCGCCGTCGTCGGCGTCGCCGCAGCTCGGAGGACTCCGGGGACTCCACGCCGGCCGACGACCCGCCGAACACCGTCACCCACGTCCGCGAGAAGACCGAGGCCGAGCCGAAGAAGCGCTCCAGCGACGACGAGGTCAAGGGCGTCAAGGGCTCGACCCGCCTCGAGGCGAAGCGCCAGCGCCGTCGGGACGGGCGGGAGCAGGGCCGTCGTCGTCCGGCGATCCTGTCCGAGTCGGAGTTCCTGGCGCGCCGCGAGGCCGTCGAGCGGACGATGGTCGTGCGCCAGCAGGCCGACCGCAACCAGATCGGCGTGCTCGAGGACGGGGTGCTCGTCGAGCACTTCGTCGCCGGCAGCGGCCAGAACTCGATGGTCGGCAACGTCTACCTCGGCCGCGTGCAGAACGTGCTGCCCTCGATGGAGGCGGCCTTCGTCGACATCGGGCGTGGGCGCAACGCGGTGCTCTACGCCGGCGAGGTGAACTGGGACGCCTCGGGCCTGGAGGGCAAGCAGCGGAAGATCGAGCAGGCGCTCTCCTCCGGTGACAGCGTGCTCGTGCAGGTCACCAAGGACCCGGTGGGCCACAAGGGCGCCCGGCTGACCACCCAGATCAGCCTGCCCGGCCGCTTCCTGGTCTACGTGCCCGGCGGTGGCGCGACCGGCATCAGCCGCAAGCTGCCCGAGACGGAGCGCAAGCGGCTCAAGGACATCCTCAAGCGGATCGTGCCGTCCGAGGCCGGGGTGATCATCCGGACGGCGGCCGAGGGCGTCGAGGAGGCCGAGCTCGAGCGCGACGTGCGCCGGCTCGCCGCCCAGTGGGAGGTCATCGAGCGCACCGGGCGCGAGGCGGCCGAGGGCGGCGGTGGCGGCAAGGGCAAGGGCGGCGGCAAGGGGTCCAACAAGGCGCCCACGCTGGTGCACGAGGAGCCCGACCTGCTCATCCGGGTCGTCCGCGACATGTTCAACGAGGACTTCTCCTCGCTCGTGATCTCCGGGGAGCAGGCCTGGGAGACCCTCGAGGGCTACATCTCCCACGTCGCGCCCGAACTGGTGCCGCGGCTGTCCCGCCATATCGGCCCGGAGGACGCCTTCAGCGCCTACCGCATCGACGAGCAGCTGGTGAAGGCGCTCGACCGCAAGGTGTGGCTGCCCTCGGGCGGCACGCTGGTCATCGACCGCACCGAGGCGATGACGGTGGTCGACGTCAACACCGGCAAGTTCACCGGCTCCGGAGGCAACCTCGAGGAGACGGTGACGCGTAACAACCTCGAGGCCGCCGAGGAGGTCGTGCGCCAGCTCCGGCTGCGCGACATCGGCGGCATGATCGTCATCGACTTCATCGACATGGTCCTGGAGTCGAACCGCGACCTGGTGCTGCGCCGGCTCACCGAGTGCCTCGGGCGGGACCGCACCCGCCACCAGGTCGCCGAGGTCACCTCGCTCGGGCTCGTGCAGATGACCCGCAAGCGGGTCGGGCAGGGCCTGCTCGACGAGTTCTCCACGCCCTGCGAGCACTGCAAGGGCCGCGGCGTGATCGTCCACACCGACCCGGTGTCGAACGGCCACGACCACGGGCGCGGCGGCCAGAACGGACAGAACGGCTCGTCGGGGTCGTCGGGCTCGGCGGCCTCGTCGGCCGGGGACCAGGCCCAGGTCGCCACGGACCAGAACGGGTCGGGCCAGAGCGGCTCCGGCCAGAGCGGCTCCGGCCAGAACGGCTCGGGCTCCGGCCGGCGGCGCGGGCGGGGTCGTCGCGGGGCGTCCTCCGAGGGCGGGTCGCCGACGACGGTGGCCGCCTCGGCCACCGCGGACGGCTCGCCGAACGGGACCGCGGGCCCCGTGCCCACCCCTGCCGAGCTCGCGGCGCGGCGCGGCACCCCCGAGGCCGAGGACGCCGTCGAGGAGACCGCCGAGCAGGCCGCAGAGCCCGAGGTCGAGCTCGAGGCCGAGCAGGCCGAGGAGAGCACCGGCGTCGAGGACGGGGCGGCGGAGCCGGCCACCGCCGTCGCGCCGGTCAGCGAGGAGCCCGACCAGCCCGACACACCCGCCGTCGCACCCCCGCAGCCCGCGGCCGCCGACGACGGGCCGGCCGACGACGTGCCCGCCACCACCGAGCCCGCCACCACCCAGGCGCCGCCGGTCGACCCCGCGGCACCCGTGAGCGAGGAGCCCGACCAGCCGGACACCCCGGCCCCCACCACCGACGACGAGGACTCCGCGGCGCCCGCGGGCCGTCGGCGCCGCCGGGCCGCGTCCCGGCCCGCCGGGCCCCCGGTCGCCGTCGGCGGGAACTGAGCGCGTCCGCCGCGGCCACCCCGGCGCCCGGGGTGGCCGCGGCGGCGGGTATCGTTGTCCTCAGCAGCGCAGGGGTGTCGAGCCCCTGCGCGCGGTGAGGTGCCCGCCCGCGCTGCGAGCGAGGGCCCTCCCGGGAACCAGACAGACGTCCAGCACGACAGGAGCCTGCGTCCGAGATGTACGCGATCGTGAAGACCGGCGGCAAGCAGTACAAGGTCGCGGTCGGCGACGTCGTCGACGTGGAGCTCCTGGACGGCGACTCGGTCGACCTCCAGCCGATCCTGGTCGTCGACGGGTCCACCGTCCTCTCCTCGGCCGACGACCTCGCGAAGGTCTCGATCACCGGGAACGTGGTCGGGGAGGCCAAGGGCCCGAAGATCAAGATCCTGAAGTACAAGAACAAGACCGGCTACAAGCGCCGCCAGGGCCACCGCCAGCGGTACAGCCAGGTCGAGATCACCGGCATCTCGAAGTAAGGGGAGCGACACACCATGGCTCACAAGAAGGGTGCGTCCAGCTCCCGCAACGGTCGTGACTCGAACGCCCAGCGGCTCGGGGTCAAGCGCTACGGCGGCCAGGTCGTCAAGGCCGGCGAGATCCTGGTCCGCCAGCGCGGTACCAAGTTCCACCCGGGCGTCGGCGTCGGCCGCGGCGGGGACGACACGCTGTTCGCACTGATCGCCGGCGCCGTCCAGTTCGGCCACAAGGCCGGGCGCAAGAACGTCAACATCGTGCCGGTCGAGGCCTGAGCCTCCACCAGCAGAACCACCGGCGAGGGGCGGGCCCGATGGGGTCCGCCCCTCGTCGTATGTCAGGAGAGGAACGGCCATGGCGCGGTTCGTCGACCGCGTGACGCTGCACGTGACCGCCGGGGCAGGCGGCCACGGCTGCGCCTCCGTGCGCCGCGAGAAGTTCGTCCCACTGGGTGGCCCGGACGGCGGGAACGGGGGGCGCGGCGGCGACGTCGTCCTCGTCGTCGACCCCGGCGTGCACACGCTGCTCGACTTCCACCACCGCCCGCACGCCGTCGCCGGCAACGGCCGCCCGGGGCAGGGCAGCTTCCGCAACGGCGCCAACGCCGAGGACGTCGAGCTGGCCGTCCCCGAGGGCACCGTCGTCCTCGATACCGACGGCGAGGTCCTCGGGGACCTCACCGGGCCCGGCGCCCGCTACGTCGCCGCCCGCGGTGGGCGCGGCGGCCTGGGCAACGCCGCGCTGGCGAGCCCCACCCGCAAGGCCCCCGGGTTCGCGCTGCTCGGCGAGCCGGGCGACACCCTCGACCTCGTGCTCGAGCTGCGCTCGATGGCCGACGTCGGGCTGCTCGGGTTCCCCAGCGCCGGGAAGTCCTCGCTGGTCAGCGCGCT
>NZ_DASXJD010000033.1:0-19958 GCF_036497585.1 Actinomycetospora sp.
ACTGGCGGGTGGACGAGCACGGCCGACTAGGTGCCTGACGGCTCGTGAGCAGAAACTGTCGCCCTGGCGTCAGTTGGTGCTCACAAGCGCGGAGCGCACCTACGCTGGCGACCCGCCATGACCTCCGCCTCTCCCACCCCCCGGCTCCCCGACGGCTGGACCGTGCGACCCGATCCCCGCACGTGGCGGGTCGACGGCGGCGCGACGTGGATCGGCGGCTCGCCCCCGCGGGTGCTGCGGCTCTCGGCGGCGGCGCGGTCGCGGCTGGCCGGCCCCGAGCTCGTCGTCGCCGACCCCACCACCGCCGCGCTCGCGCGCCTGCTCGGCGACGCCGGCGTCGCCCACCCCGACCCCGCCCGCGCCCCCGACGCCCCCGGCCCGGCCGACGTCACCGTCGTCGTCCCCGTCAAGGACCGGCCGGCCGAGCTCGCGCGCCTGCTCGCGGCCGTCGAGGCCACGGCGCCGGGGCTCGGCGGGATCGTCGTCGTCGACGACGGGTCGGCCGACCCGACGGCCACCGAGCGGGTCGCCGCGGCGCACGGCGGGCGGGTGGTGCGCCACCCCTCCTCGCGCGGTGCCTCGGCGGCGCGCAACACCGGGGCGCGGGCCAGCACGACGCCGGTGGTGGCGTTCCTCGACTCCGACGTCGTCCCGGAGTCTGGCTGGCTGCCGACCCTGCTCGGCCACCTCGGCGACCCCGCCGTCGGCGCGGTGGCCCCGCGGATCACCGCGTGGCGCGACGAGGCCCCGGAGAACACCGTGACCCGGTACGAGCGGCGGCGCTCGTCGCTGGACCTCGGCGGGCGACCGGCCCCGGTGACGGCGCGCTCGCGGGTGGCCTATGTGCCCAGCGCGGCGCTGGTGGTGCGGCGGTCGGCGTTCGGGGACGGGTTCCGCGAGGACATGCCGGTGGCCGAGGACGTCGACCTCGTGTGGCGGCTCGCGGAGGCGGGCTGGCGGCTGCGCTACGAACCGGCGGCGCGGGTGGCGCACGAGCACCGGGCGGGCGTGCGGGCGTGGCTCGGGCGCAAGGCGTTCTACGGGACGGGCGCGGCGCCGCTGGCCCGGCAGCACCCCCGACGGGTCCCGCCGGTGGCGCTGGCCCCGTGGACGGCGGCGGCGATGACGTTGCTGGGCGTCCAGCGGCGGTGGTCGGTGGCGGCGGCGGGCGCGGTGACGGTGGTGGCGACGGCGCGGCTGGCCCGGGGGCTGCGCCGTCCGGGGGAGCCGTGGGTGTCGTGGCCGGCCGTGTCGGCACGGGGTGATCCTGTCGTCAGGTGTCAGCGACGGTCCGTCGCCGGCGCACCCACCGGCCCGGTCCCGCTCGCCCTCGTCCTCGCGCCCTGGGGACTCGGCGGGGCGGCGTGGCAGGCGGCGGGCGCGCTCACCCGCCACTGGTGGCCCGCCGCGGCCGTCGGTGCGATCGTGAGCAGGCGCGTGCGGCGGGCGCTGGTGCTCGCCGCCGCCGCCGAGGGCCTCGCCGACTGGCTGCGCTTCCGCGACGTCGGGACCGGAGCCGCCGACCTCGTCCTGCACGTCGCCGCCCACCGCGCCGACGATCTCGCCTACGGCGCCGGGCTCTGGTGGGGCGCGTGGCGTCACCGCACGGCCGCGCCGTTGTGGCCGGATCTCTCCGGGAAGGGACCCGATGGCTGAGACACCCGTCGTCCGCACCGTCGCCGTCGACCGGCCGGTGGAGATCGACGGGCCGCCGGGGAGGCGCACCCTCACCGCGTACGGCAAGCGCCCCGTCACGGGTCCCGTCGCGGTCCTCGACGAGCACCTCGACGGCGACCGGCAGGCCGACCCCGACAACCACGGCGGCCCGCACAAGGCGGTGTACTGCTACGCCGAGGAGGACATCGCGTGGTGGCGTGAGGAGCTCGGCCGCGACGTCGGGACCCAGGTCTTCGGGCAGAACCTCACCACGGCGGGGCTCGACCTGCGCGCGGCGGTCGTGGGGGAGCACTGGCGGATCGGGAGCGCGGAGTTCGAGGTCGCCCAGCCCCGCATCCCGTGCTTCAAGCTCGGCCTCTACTCCGGCGACCCGACGATGCCGCGCCGCTTCGTCGCCGCCGTCCGGCCCGGGGCGTACCTGCGGGTGGTCACCCGGGGGCACGTCAGCGCCGGGGATGGCATCGAGGTCCTCGACCGGCCCGCGCACGGGCTCTCGCTCGCCGAGGTCGCCACGATCTACCACCACGAGCGCGAGCGGGCCGAGCGCCTCCTCGACGCCTCGGAGCTCGCCCCGATGTACCCGCGCTGGGTCCATGAGCGACGCGTGAAGGCCGGGTGACGGCGGCCTCTCCGAACGGAGGGGACCTGCGCTGTCCGGGCCGCCCCATTTCGCACGACCTCACTGCGTGTCCGTCCGGTTACCGACCACTGGGTGACGCATCTGCGGTGCCATCCGCCGCGTGGCGCCGCATCTCCGGAACACCACTCGGTACCGCTCCTGACCAGCACGAACGGCCCGGCCGACACCCCCCGGCGGGGCGTTGCGCCCGGACGATCTCCGGAGTGTGATGTGGCCGGCACCACGCTGACGGGCGTGACGGCCCCGTCGTGCCGGGCGTACGCCTGAACACCTGCCCGAGACGACGGCTGACACCACCACCACGACGACGTGCTCGCCTCTTCAGTTCCGCGTCAGCGGGCTTGGGCGTGTGAGGAGTGAATCCATGGCACGCATCCGGACCACCGTCGACGGCCTCGTCTACGAGGACGACGTCGAGCCCCGCATGCTGCTCGTGCAGTACCTGAGGGAACGTCTCGGCAAGACCGGCACGGTGATCGGCTGCGACACCAGCAACTGCGGTGCCTGCACCGTGCACCTCGACGGCCTGTCGGTGAAGTCCTGCTCCGTGCTGGCCGTGCAGGCCAACGGCAGCGAGGTGCTCACCGTCGAGGGCCTCGAGCGCGACGGCCAGCTGCACCCGGTCCAGCAGGCGTTCCACGACAACCACGCCCTGCAGTGCGGCTACTGCACGCCGGGGATGATCATGCAGTCGATCGACCTCCTCGGCGACAACCCGGACCCCAGCGAGCAGGAGGTCCGTGAGGGGATCGAGGGCAACCTCTGCCGCTGCACGGGCTACCAGAACATCGTCCGCGCCGTCCAGGACGCGGCCCAGAAGATGAAGCCCGGTGCGGCGCCCGCCTCCCAGCCCGCGTCGTCCGTCGCAGGCGGAGGTGCCTGAGATGACCACCACCGAGGACCCGAAGGTCGCCACCCCGGAGCGCGAGCTCGGGCGGGACCGTCGCCGCAAGGAGGACCGGCGCCTGATCACGGGCCGGACCCGCTGGACGGACAACATCCAGCTGACCGGCCTGCTGCACATGGCGATCGTGCGCAGCCCGCTGGCGCACGCGAACATCGGGGCGATCGACACCTCGGCCGCGAAGGGCGTGCCCGGGGTCATCGCGGTGTACACCGGCGCGGACCTCGACGCCGAGCAGAGCTCGCTGCCGTGCGCCTTCCCCGTGAACTCCGAGCAGGCCCCGCCGCGCATGCGCTCGATCGCGGTCGACAAGGTCGTCTTCGCCGGGGAGCCCGTGGCGCTGGTGATCGCGCGCTCGGCGGCGACGGCCAAGGACGCGGCCGAGCTGGTCGAGGTCGACTACGACCCGCTCGACCCCGTGCTCGACATGGAGGCGGCGCTGCAGGACGGCGCCCCGCTGGTGCACCCCGAGCTGGGCAGCAACAAATGGGCGTACTTCGAGCTCGAGTCCGGTGCTGCCGGCACCGGCGGTGACACCCGCCAGGCCGTCCGGGACGCGGAGTCCGACGACGACCAGGTGGTCGTCCGCCGTCGCTTCCGGCAGCAGCGGCTCATCCCGGCGTTCATGGAGCCCCGTTCCGTGGTCGTGGACCCGAACGGCGAGCAGCTCACCATGTGGTCCTCGACCCAGGTGCCGCACATCGTCAAGACGATGACCTCGCTGCTGCTCGGGATACCCGAGCACAAGGTGCGCGTCATCGCCCCCGACGTCGGCGGTGGCTTCGGCGGCAAGCTGCAGGTCATCCCCGAGGAGTGGCTGACCGTCCTCGCGGCCCGCCACCTCGGCAAGCCGGTCAAGTGGACCGAGACCCGCTCGGAGTCGCTGCTCTCGGCCCACCACGGCCGGGACCAGATCCAGGACATCACCATCACCGCGAAGCGGGACGGCACGGTGACCGGCCTGGACGTCGAGCTGCTCGCGGACATGGGCTCCAAGATGGGCGTCTTCACGCCCGCGGTCCCGGTCCTCGGCGCGTTCATGTACAACTCGATCTACAAGTTCCCGGCCTATCGATTCGCGGTGACGGACGTCTTCACCACGAAGACCTGGACCGACGCCTACCGCGGCGCCGGCCGGCCCGAGGCCACCTTCGCCATCGAGCGGATCATGGACGAGCTCGCGGTCGAGCTGGGCATGGAGCCGCTCGAGCTGCGCGAGAAGAACTGGATCAAGCACGAGGAGTTCCCCTTCACCACGGTCGCGGGGCTCACCTACGACAGCGGCAACTACGAGGCCGCGACGGCGAAGGCCAAGGAGCTCTTCGACTACGACGGTCTCCGCCGCGAGCAGGCCGAGCGCCGCCAGCGGGGCGACGTCAAGCAGCTCGGCATCGGCATCTCGACCTTCACCGAGATGTGCGGGATCGCGCCGTCGCGTCTGCTCGGCCAGCTCGGCGCCGGCGCGGGCGGCTGGGAGCACAGCAACATCCGCATGCTGCCCAGCGGCAAGGTCGAGGTCGTCATCGGCGTCAGCCCGCACGGCCAGGGGCACGAGACGGCGTTCAGCCAGATCGTCGCCGACCAGCTCGGCGTGCCGTTCGACGACGTCGAGATCCTCCACGGCGACACCCAGGTCTCGTCACGCGGCCTCGACACCTACGGCTCGCGGTCCCTGGTGGTCGGGGGCATCTCGGTCTACAAGGCCGCCGAGAAGGTGGTCGACCGCGCGAAGATCTTCGCGGCGCACCTGCTCGAGGCCTCCGAGAGCGACCTCGAGTTCACGCGCGGCCGGTTCTCGGTGAAGGGCACCGACAAGGGCATCACGATGCAGGACATCGCGATGGCCGTGTTCACCGCCCACGACTACCCCGAGAACGAGGAACCGAGCATCGACGCGGAGGCGACCTTCGACCCCGCCGACTTCTCCTACCCCCACGGCACGCACCTGTGCGCCACCGAGGTGGACACGGAGACCGGCGAGGTCTCGATCCGCAGCTACGTGTGCGTCGACGACATCGGCGAGGTCGTCAACCCGATGATCGTCGAGGGCCAGGTCCACGGTGGCCTGGCGCAGGGCATCGCCCAGGCGCTGTTCGAGGAAGCGGCCTACGACGAGTCCGGGACGCTGCTCTCGGGCACCTTCGTCGACTACACGCTGCCCAGCGCCGCGGACCTGCCCAGCTTCACGACGGATCGCACCACCACCCCGTCGACCACCAACCCGCTGGGCGCCAAGGGCGTGGGCGAGGCGGGCACGATCGCCTCCACCCCCGCCGTCGTGAACTCCGTCCTGGACGCGCTGCGCCAGTACGGCGTGAAGGACATCGACATGCCGACCACCCCTTACCGGGTCTGGACGGCGCTGAACACCGCCAAGGGCACCGCCGGTCGCGGCGACGAGGCGGACATCGCCTCGCCGGGCGCCGGCCTCGGCTCCACGGCGAGCGACATCTCGAAGGGCGACACCCAGGGAGGGCACCTGTGATCCCGGCATCGTTCGACTACGTCCGGCCGACCTCGGTCGAGGAGGCGGTCCAGGCGCTGGTCGACGGCGGTGACGACGCGAAGCTCCTGGCCGGCGGCCAGAGCTTCATCCCCGTCCTGCGCCTGCGCATGGGTGACCCGTCGCTCGTGGTCGACCTCGGCGGCATCCCCGACCTGCGGGGCGTGCGGGAGGAGGGCGACCAGATCGTGGTGGGGTCGATGACGACCCACCACGAGGTCACCCGCGACGATCTGCTCAACCAGCACGTCGCGCTCATCCCGGAGGCCACCAAGACGGTGGCCGACTTCCAGGTCCGCCACCGCGGGACCCTCGGCGGGGCGCTGGCCCACGCCGACCCCGCGGGCGACCTGGCGGCGCCGACGCTGGCGCTCGACGCCGAGCTCGTCGTCGTCGGGCAGAACGGCGAGCGGCGGGTTCCGGCCGCGGAGTTCTTCGAGGACTACTTCACGACGGCCATCGGCCCCGGGGAGATCCTCACCGCGATCCGGTTCCCGAAGTACACCGGGTGGGGCGCGCGGTACGAGAAGTTCAACCGCGTCGCGCAGGCCTGGTCAATCGTCGCCGTGGCCGCCGCAGTCAAGGTGGAGGGCGGGACGATCACCGACGCCCGCATCGGCCTGACCAACATGGCCGGCACGCCCGTCCGGGCGCGGGGTGTGGAGACCGCGCTCGTGGGGCAGTCGATGTCGGAGGAGACGGTCCGCGCTGCCGCGCAGGCCGCCGCCGAGGGCACCAGCCCCACCTCGGACGCCGACGCCGGCTCGGACTACCGCGAGCACCTCGCGCGGGTGCTCACCGGCCGCGCCGTGCTCGCCGCGGCCGGCTGAGCCCTCGTCGCACTCGCCCATCCGGGTCGACCGCGAGGCCCGTCTCCGCCTCGTCACTCTCCAGTGGCGTGGCGGTGACGGGCCTCGCGCATGTCGCCCCTCGTGCCGTATGGAGGTTGGTCATGCAACTGGAGAACACGTTCACGGTCCCCGTGGACATCGACACCGTCTTCGATGCCCTCAACGACCCCGAGAAGGTCACCCCCTGCTTCCCGGGCGCCACCCTGACCTCGGCCGACGGTGATGACTTCACCGGCACCGTGAAGGTCAAGCTCGGCCCGATCTCGATGACCTACAAGGGCAAGGGCACCTTCGTCGAGCGCGACAAGACCGCCCACAAGGTCGTCGTCGACGCCCAGGGCCGCGACTCCCGCGGCAACGGCACCGCCTCGGCGAAGGCGACGCTGACCATGGCCGAGGACGGCGGGCAGACGAAGGTCACCGTGCTCACCGAGATGCAGGTGACCGGCAAGCCCGCGCAGTTCGGTCGCGGCGTGATGGCCGACGTCGGCGACAAGATCCTGGGGCAGTTCGCCTCCTGCCTGGCCGACGAGTTCGCCGAGGCGCCCGCCCCGGCCGAGGCGGCGCCGTCGGGTGCTTCGGGCACCTCGAACGGTGCCGCGCCCGCGGCCACGTCGGGGGCCGAGGTCTCGGGCGAGGCCACCCCGGTCCCGCAGCCGGCCGCGCCCACGCCCGTCGGCTCGGCGTCGGGAGCCCCGGAGGCCGCCCCGGTCGCGTCGACGGTCGCGGAGGCCCGCAAGGAGAACGCCACGGCGGCCAAGCCCGGCGCCTCGCCCTCCTCGGGCGCCGGCCCCCAGCCGGTGGCGGAGGCGCCGCGGTCGAGCACCCCGGAGCGCCCGAAGCGGCAGCAGGCCGAGGCGATCGACCTGCTCGAGGCCTCCGGCGACGCGCTCACCAAGCGGCTCATCCCGGTCGCGGCCGGGGTCGGCGTGCTGGCGCTGATCATCCTGATCATCCGGCTCGTGCGCCGCTGATCCGGTCCCGGTACCCGTTCTGAGCGAAGGGCACCTCCGGTCGAGTAGATCGACCGGGGGTGCCCTTCGTTCGTCCGGGCCTGAACCGGCGGTGGGCGCCCCTCGCCGGATAGATCGACCGAAGGTGCCCTTCGCTCGACACGGGCCCGGCCGGGCAGGGCCAGAATGTCGACCATGACGACGACGCCCGGGGCCGAGTCCGTCGCCGGTCCCCTCGCGGGCCTGCGGGTGCTCGAGATGGGCACGATCATCGCGGGCCCCTTCGCCGCCCGGATCCTCGGCGACTACGGCGCCGACGTCGTCAAGATCGAACCGCCCGGCCGCCCCGACCCGGTCCGCGAGTGGGGCCAGGGCGATTACCACGGCCACCGGTTCATGTGGACCGTCCTCGGCCGCAACAAGCGCTGCATCACTCTCGACCTGCGCAGCGAGCGGGGCCAGGAGGTGCTGATGCGCCTGATCGAGCAGACCGACGTCGTCGTCGAGAACTTCCGCCCCGGCACCCTCGAGCGCTGGAACCTCGGCTACGAGCGGCTCGCCGCGGTCAACCCTGGCCTGATCCTCGGCCGCGTCTCCGGCTATGGCCAGACCGGGCCGTACGCCTCGCTGCCCGGCTACGCCTCGGTCGCGGAAGCGATGAGCGGTCTGCGCGGCATCAACGGCTACCCCGACCAGCCACCGCCGCGGACCGCGGTCTCGCTCGGCGACTCCCTCGCCGGGATGGTCGCGGTCCAGGGCGTGCTCGCCGCGCTGTACCGGCGCTCGGTGACCGGGACGGGGCAGGTCGTCGACATCGCGATCACCGAGGCGTGCCTGTCGGTCCTGGAGTCCTGCATCCCGGAGTACGACAAGCTCGGCCGGGTGCGCCGACCCTCGGGCACCCGGCTCGACGGGATCGCGCCGTCGAACATCTACCAGGCCGCCGACGGGCTCTGGATGGTCGTCGCGGCCAACCAGGACACGGTGTTCCGGCGGCTGTGCGCGGTGATGGAGCGCCCCGACCTCGCGGAGGACCCGCGCTTCGTCGACCACGTCGCGCGCGGGCGCAACCAGGACGAGATCGACGGCATCGTCGCCGACTGGGTCGCGGCGCGGCCGGCGGCGGAGGTCCGGCGCCTGCTCGACGAGGCCGGCGTCATCGTCGGCCCCATCAACACCATCGCCGAGGTGGTGCACGACGAGCAGTTCAACGCCCGCGGCATGCTCGTGCCCCACCACGACGAGCGGTTCGACGAGGACGTGCTCGGCCCCGGCGTCGTCCCCACCTTCACCGCGACACCGGGCAGCGTGCGCCGTGCCGGGATCGCACCCGGTGCGGACAACCACGACGTCTACGGCGAGCTGGGGCTCTCGACGGACGAGATCGAGGCGCTGGCCGCGGACGGGGTCATCTGATGCGCGTCGGCCACGCGCAGCGGATCGGCGACGGTGCGCTGACCGGGACGACCGTCGTGCTGCCGGCTCCCGACGGGGCGGTGGCCGGCGTCGACGTGCGCGGCGGCGGCCCGGGCACGCGGGAGACCGACGCGCTGGACCCGCGCACGCTCGTCGACCGCGTCCACGCCGTGGTGCTCTCCGGGGGCTCCGCGTACGGCCTGGCCGCGGCGACCGGGGTCATGGACGCGCTGGGGGAGCAGGGGATCGGGTTCCCGGTGGGGCCTCGGCCGGGCTGGGTGGTGCCCATCGTCCCGGCCGCGGTCATCTTCGACCTCGGTCGCGGCGGCGACTTCCGGGCCCGTCCCGACGCCGCGCTCGGCGCGGCGGCGCTCGCGGCCGCCGGCGAGGGACCGTCGACGCAGGGGGTGGTGGGCGCGGGCACGGGCGCGGTCGTCGGCGGGCTCAAGGGCGGGGTCGGGACCGCGTCGGAGGTGACCACCGGCGGCGACACCGTCACCGCGCTGTGCGTCGTCAACGCCGCCGGGTCGGCCGTCGACCCCCGCACCGGGGAGCTGTGGGCCGCCCGCCACCTGACCGCCGACGACGCCCTCCCGCCGACGCTGCCCGACGACCGGTCCGAGCTGCTCGCCCGGCTCGCCGTCGCCGCCGCCCCGCCCACGCTCAACACCACCATCGGTGCGGTCTGGACCGACGCGACCCTGTCCGTCGCGCAGTGCTCCAAGCTCGCCGCCGTCGCCCACAGCGGGCTCTCCCGGGCGATCCGCCCGACGCACGGCATGACCGACGGCGACACCTTCTTCGGCCTGTCCACCACGGCGCGGCCGGCCCCGGACCTGGCCGGGCTCCAGGCGCTGCTGACCGCGGGCGCGGACGCCGTGACCCGCGCCGTCGGGAACGCCGTGCTCGCCGCGGAGACCGTGACGACGCAGGCCGGGACGTACCGCTCCTACCGTGACGTCGTGGCGGGGAGAGCCGGGTGACCGGTACGCGGCTGCGGGTGGCGACGTGGAACCTGTGGTGGCGCCACGGCGACCCCGAGCGGCGCCGTCCCGCGATCCTCGCCACCCTGCGCGAGCTCGACGCCGACGTCGTCGCGCTGCAGGAGGTGTGGTCGCACGCGGACGGCTCGTTCGCGGACGAGCCGGCTGCCGAGCTGGGGACGAACGTCGCGCTCCGGCCCTCGCGCGACCCGTCGTCGTGGACCTCGAAGCTTCCCGACGCCGAGGTCTACGGCATCGCGAACGCGGTGCTCGCCCGTGACCCGATCGGCGAGCCGACGGTCGCGCCGCTGCCTCTGCCGTCCTGGGAGACCGCCGGACGGATGCTCCTCGACGTCGTCGTGGCCACCCCGGCCGGCTCGTGCCGGGTGGTGACGGTCCACCTGACGTCGTCCCCGGTCGCGTCCGCACCGCGGTGCGAGCAGGTGCGGGCGATCGCGGCGCACGTCGCCGCGGCGCCGCCCACCGACCTCCCCCCGATCGTGCTCGGCGACTTCAACGCCGAGCCCGACTCCGACGAGATGCGCCGGCTCGAAGGGCTCCTGACCGTGCCCGCCGCGCCCGAGCTGTTCCTCATCAACACCCGTCGGTGGGCGACGCACCCCGAGGCGCCCACGTGGAACCCGGCCAACCCGCACGTCGCGGCCACCGGCTCGCCGCCCATCCGCCTCGACCACCTGCTCGTCGGGCTCGGTCGTGGCACGGTGGCGGTGCGGGTCGCGGACTCGGCCGTGTTCGGCGACCGCCCGATCGACGGCGTGTGGCCCTCGGACCACGCGGGCGTCGTCGCGGACCTGGAGGTGGGTGATGGGTGACCCGGGGGTGCACCTGTGGACCCGCGACGCGTCCGGCCCGTCGCTGATCCTCCCGGACGGCTGCCTCGACGTGATCGTGCGTCCCGACGGCGAGGCGGTCGTCGCGGGCCCGGACGTGACCGCCCGCGAGTACGACGCACAGGGCCGCCACGTCGGGGTGCGGTTCTCCCACGGGCTGGGCCCGCTGGTGCTCGGCGTCCCGGCCGACGAGCTCACCGGGCGGGTGGTGCCGCTCGTGGACGTCGCCGGGCGGGCCGTCCCGACCCCGGGTCCCGATCCCGCGGCGTTGCGGGACTGGGTGGTGCGACGGCTCGCGACGGTGCACGACGACGACCCGTGGGCGCCGGCGGCGTTCGCCGCGGCCGCCGTCGGGACGCCGGTGGCGACGATCGCCGCCCGCATCGGGCTGTCGTCGCGCACCCTGCAGCGGCGCTGCCACGCCCGGTTCGGCTACGGCCCGCAGCACCTCGCGCGGGTGCTGCGCCTGCAGCGGGCGCTCGCGCTGCACCGGCGGGGGAAGCCGTGGGCGGACGTCGCCGCGGACGCGGGCTACGTCGACCAGCCCCACCTCGCGCGGGAATGCCTGGCGCTCACGGGGCGGGCGCCGACCCTGCTGTGAGTCACGCGGCTCGGCCGACGTTGTCGGGGGGTGCTGCTAGTCACTCGAACGTGGGTTCGAACGATGTGGGCGGGGCGGGGTGACGCGGCGCACCACCACCCCGACCAGGCACACCGACACCAGCCGCGCCGGTCCATGAGCTACTGAGGAAGCCAGGCGAACAGGTCCACCCCGACGCCGTCGGGGTCGAGCACCGTCGCGTAGCGCTGACCCCAGAACGCGTCGAACGGGGCGCGCTCGCCGTGGTACCCGGCGCCGGTGAGGTCGGCGAACACCGCGTCGACGTCTGCGGGTGTGCCGCAGTCGAAGGCGATCGCCACCCGGCCGGCGTCCTTCGGCGGCGTGAAGTCCGGGTCGAACGAGCGGATGGTGTCCTCGGTGTCGAGGGCCAGGACCAGCGGGCCGAACGGGATGTTGACGTGCGGCTCGGTCTCGGCGCCCGCGGGGACGTCGAGCCCGAGCGCGCGGTAGAAGGCGACGGACGCGGCCATGTCGGCGACGACGATCCCGACGAAGGCCGGCTGCGGCGAGGGCGTGGTCATGTCGTGGGACGCTAGGTGAGTGCCGGGGCCCGCGTCGTGGATCCATCGGACACGCGAGCTGGCGTTCACGCCGCCACTGAACCCGGACAACCTCTACGGGCACCTCGTGGCCACGGCGGTGCCCGGCGTGGAGGAGTGGCACGACGGCGCCTACCGCCGCACCCTCGCGCTCCCCGGCGGCCCCGGGATCGTCGCGCTGCCCCCGCCGGTCGGGAGGACGGTGGTCGCGACGCTGCACCTGAGTGACCCGGCCGACGAGGACGAGGCCGTCCGCCTCGCCCGCCGGATCCTCGACCTCGACGCCGACCCTCACGCCGTCGACGCCGTGCTGTGCGCCGATGACGTCCTGCGCCCGCTGGTCGAGCGCTCCCCGGGGCGCCGCGTTCCCGGCAACCCCGACCCCGACGAGTTCGCGGTCCGCGCCGTCCTCGGCCAGCAGGTCTCGACGGCGGCCGCCCGCACCCACGCTGCGCGGCTCGTCCGGGCGCGCGGGACGCCGTTGCCGGCGCCCTCGGGATCGTCGCTGACGCACTTGTTCCCCTCGGCGCACGAGCTCACGGCGCTGCGCGACGAGGAGCTGGGTATGCCGGCCAGTCGCAAGCGCACCCTGCACGGGCTGGTGGCCGCCCTGGCCGACGGCTCCGTCGACCTCCGCGCCGACCTCGTCACGGCCCGCCACGACCTCGGAGCGCTACGCGGGATCGGCCCCTGGACGGTGGACTCGGTCGCGATGCGGGCGCTCGGCGACCCCGACGCGTTCCTGCCGGCCGACCTCGGCATCCGGGTCGCCGCCCGGGACCTCGGCCTGCCCGAGCGCGACCGCGACCTCGTCGCCCGCGCCGAGGTCTGGCGCCCGTACCGCGCCTATGCGACCCAGTACCTGTGGTCGGCGCTCGACCATGCGGTGAACACGATGCCGGGCTGACCCCCGACCGACGGGTGAGCGGCGCCGTTCTGGCGTCAGACGCCAGGAACGGGCCGTTGCTGGCGCCAGGGGGCCCGGGGGCCGCGGAGCGGGAGGAGGGGCAGCTAGAAGAGCATCGTGTCGGCGGCCTCGAGGTCGAGCAGGGTGCGCTTGCGCTCCAGTCCACCCGCGTAGCCGGTGAGCGAGCCGTCCGAGCCGATCACCCGGTGGCACGGGACGACGATCGCGACGGGGTTGCGGGCCATCGCCCCACCGACCCGGCGGGAGTCGGAGAGCGGCAGCCCGACGGCGGTCGCCAGCGCGCCGTAGGTGATCGTCTCGCCCCAGCCGACACCGGCGAGGGCCTCGAGGATGCGGCGGTGCGAGGCGCTGGTCCCGGCGAGGTCGACCGGGACGGTGAACTCCCGCAGCGTGCCCTCGAGGTAGGCGTCCACCTCGGCGCAGGCCCGGGCGACGATCCGGTCACCGGCCTCGGTACGCGGTGCCGGGTCCACGGGCGGCGAGAAGCCGAGCAGGGTGAGCCCGACCTCGGACGCCTCGAGGTACAGCGTCCCGATCCTGGTCTCGTGCGCGACGGTCATGTCCGGCAGAACCCCACCGAGCACCGACGCGTTGCGCGCTCAGCCGCCGGCGAACGGCGGGAGCACGTCCACGGTCGCGCCGTCGGGGAGCTCGGCAGTGCGCTCGTGCACCGCCAGCCCGTCGATCAGCAGGCTGGACGCGGCCAGGACGCGCGTGAGGGCCTCGCCGTGGTCGGCGGCCACCGCGGCGACGAGGTCGGCGACGGTGGTGCCCCGGGGCAGCGTCACGATCTCGGCGCCGGTGCCGGCCGCGGCCTTGGCCCCGGCGAAGTAGCGCACGGTGGCGGTGACGTCGGCGCCGGACGCGCCGACGCCGCGGGCGGGGGTCTCCAGGGAGCTGGTCACCGGTTCTAGCCTCCGATCGCGCTCATGGGTCGGTCGGGCTGCAGGAACCCCGGCTCGTCGATCCCGTGGCCGGGCTTCTTGCCCCACATCGCGACCCGCCAGGCGTCCGCGATCTCGTCGTCGGTGCCGCCGCCACGGAGCAGGCCGCGCAGGTCGTTCTCGGTCCGGGCGAACAGGCAGGTCCGGACCTGACCGTCCGCGGTCAGCCGCGTCCGGTCGCAGTCCCCGCAGAACGGTCGCGTCACCGAGGCGATGATCCCGACCCGCGCCGTCCCGCCCTCGAGACGCTCGTACCCGGGCACCAGGAAGCGCTCGGCGGGGGCACCGCCGCGCTCGGCCGGATCGGGGGTGAGCGTGAAGCGCTCGGAGAGCGACGTCAGGACCTGCTCAGCGGTGATCATCCGGTCGCGCTGCCAGGTGTGGCCGGCGTCGAGCGGCATCTGCTCGATGATGCGCAGCTCGAAGCCCTCCGCGAGCGCCCAGGCCAGCAGGTCGGGCGCCTCGTCGTCGTTGAGCCCCGGCATCAGCACGGTGTTGATCTTGATCGGGGTGAGGTCCGCATCCCTGGCCGCGGCCAGCCCGGCGAGGACGTCGTCGAGCCGGTCGCGGCGGGTGATCTCCGTGAAGCGCTCCGGGCGGAGCGTGTCCAGCGAGACGTTGACCCGGCCGAGGCCGGCGTCGGCGAGCCGGCGCGCGCGGCGGGCGAGGCCGAGCCCGTTCGTCGTCACCGACGTCTCGGGGTGCTGGGGGAGCGCGGCCGTCGCGGCGACGATGTCCTCGAGGCCCCGCCGCAGCAGGGGCTCGCCACCGGTGAACCGGATCTCGCGGACCCCGAGCAGCTCGACGGCGACCCGGACCAGCCGGACCACCTCGTCGTCGGTCAGGGCCTCCTCGGTCGGCATCCAGTCCAGGCCCTCGGCGGGCATGCAGTAGGTGCAGCGCAGGTTGCAGCGGTCGGTGAGCGAGATCCGCACGTCGGTGGCGACGCGGCCGAACCGGTCGACCAGCCGGCCGTCGCGGGGACGGTCGGAGGTGTCGACACGATCCGCGCCGGGGGCGGGGACGGTCGGGACGCCGAGGTCGAGGATGGTCATCACTGCCACGATAACCGCGTGCGCGGGGGCGCGTGAGGCGCATCTCCGCAGGTCGTCGGCGTGATCCGCAGATGCGGGGCAGGGTCGGGGGCGCACACGCAGGTGCGGGGACGGGGCCGCGTGGACCGTGCGATCGGGGAGGTCGCCGATGTGCGGCATCGCCGGTCCGCGCGGTCGCCCGTCCGGGTGACACGCCGACGGATCGCCGCTTTCGGGGTCACGGACACGCCGGTCACTACCGTCGCGCGGGTGCCCTCCGTCGCGACCACCACGGTCGTCGCGCCGGCGGTCCCGCCCCCGCGACGGCGTCCGTCCCGGCGCCGGCGCTCCGTGCTCGGGGTCCTCGCGCTGGTGGTCGTCGCCGCCGCGGCCGCCCTGCTCCTGCTCGGGGGCGACACCGCCCCGGCACCGGGCACGACGGTGCCGGTCCTGCGTGGGACGGTGACCGAGCAGACCCGTGCCTCCGGTGCCGTGGTGAGTGCGACGTCGTCGAGCCCCGCCTTCACCGTCGACGGCACCGTCGCCTCGGTTGCGGTGACTGTCGGCTCGCGGGTGCGGGCCGGCGACGTCCTGGCCACCCTCGACGACGGGACCGCCCGGGCCCGCGCGGCCGCCGCCACCGCGACGCTGACGGCCGACCAGCGCGCCCGCGACGCCGCGGCCCGGCTACCGGTCCCCGACCCGGTGGCCCTCGCCCGGCTGGACGCCGCGATCGCCCAGGACCGCGTCGGGATCACCGAGGCGGACCACGCCGTCGACGCGACGGCGCTCCGGGCACCGCAGGACGGGACCGTCACCGACGTCGTCGTGCACCCCGGTGACCGGGTCACCGCCACCTCGCCCGCCGCGGTGCGCCTCGCGGACCTCTCCTCGCTCGTCGTCGCGGCCGGGATCGGGCCGCGGGACATCGCCGGCGTCCTCCCCGGGCAGGACGCCCTGGTGAGCGTGGACGGCGCGCCGGACGTCGGAGGCCGGGTCGCCGACGTGACCCCGGCGCCGGAACCCGACGGGCGGTACGGCCTCGTCGTCGACGCCGCGCTGCCTCCGACGGCGCGGATCGGGCAGCCGGTCGCGGTCACCGTCGTCCTCGCCCAGCACGCCGGGGTGCTCGTCGTGCCGCCCGCGGCCGTGCACGACGGCACCGTCGTCGTGCGGGAGCCCGACGGCACCCGGCTCCGACCCGTGTACGTCGGCCTGCGCGGCCCGGAGGGCGTGGAGGTGGTCGACGGGCTGGTCGAGGGCGACCTGGTGGTCCTGCCCAACCCTCAGGCCAGCGCGTCGTAGCTCGTGCCCATCGTCGCGGAGGTCAGGTCGGCGGTCGCCGTGCCCGCGTTCGAGGTGTCGCGGTAGAGCCCGATCTTCCAGTAGCTCGACAGGCCGGGATAGAGCGTCCCGCCCGGTGGGCGGAGGCCCGCGACCTTCTGCTGCCCGTCGACCCAGACGTCGACGCTGCCCTTCGCCGGGTCGGAGGAGAAGCGGATCCCGACGACGAGGTCGACCGGCCGCCCGGTGATCACCGGCGCGACGTCGGTCGAGAAGAGCCGGGACCCGCCGGGCCTGCCGTAGCCGCCGCCGAGCACGAAGTGGCCCTTCTCGATCCGCAGCTCCAGAGGGGGCGAGCCCTCTCCGTCATTCTTCCACTGGGTGGCGAGCTGGAAGCCCCGCGGGTTACTCGGGAAGGACGCGGGCAGCACGTAGGTGAGCCGGAAGAAGCGGGTCTGGCCCTCGGTGAGCTTCGGCACGTCCGGCTCGATCTCGGCGCGCTGCGACCCGGACGGGACGGTGAAGCGGATCGCGCGGGGCGGCCCGTCGATCACCTCCACGCTCGACCGGCCGGTGACGTTGTACGGCGTGTCCTTGAACCCCTGCAGGCCGCTCGTGGCGATCGCGGCGTCCCAGAGGGTCTTCGCCGGGGCCGAGGTCGTGGTGGTCGTCGGTGTGGTGGTGGTTGTCGGGCTCGTGGTGGTGGTGGGCGCGGTGGTCGTCGGTGCCGTCGTGGTGGTGGGCGGGGTGGTCGTGGCCGTCGGTGCGACGGTCGTCGTGGTTATGGCGCGCGCCGCGGCGACGGCGGGCAGGACGTGCGGCACCGTCACCGGCGGTACGACGACGGGCGGGACCACCACGAGCGGCGCCCTGGTGGTGGTGGTCGTGGTCGTCGTCGGAGGAACGGTCGTCGTGGTCGTCGGCGGCTTGGGAGGGCCCGGCCGCGACGTGGGCGGCTCTGGCGGAGTCGGCTTCGGCGGGGTGGGCTTCGGCGTCGTGGTCGTGGGCCTCGTCGTGGTGGTCGTCGGCGTCGGCGGAGTCGGCGTCGTCGTCACCGGCGGGGCCGGACGCGCGGGATCCAGCGCCGTCAGCCACACCTCCCGCACGACCGGGGTGGACCGGCCGTCGGACGAGCCGTGCAGCAGCAGCCGGACCTGGACGTCGACGGTCGGCGTCGCGAACCGGGCCGGGGTGTCGGACCGCACCGGGAGCCAGTCGCCCCACACCCCACGGGCCCCGAGGCCGCGGGCCTGCACGTCGACGCCCGTCCCGGCGGGGAGGTCCCCGGTGAGCACGCCCGCGAGCCCGGACGCCGGCGCGGCGAGCCGACGCGGCGCGAGGGTCAGCACGCCCTCGGCGGGTCGCCCCGGTGCGCCGACCGCGGTGAGGCGGACCCCGCCGTCGGAGAGCACGAGCCCCGCGTCGTCGCCGCCGTCGAGGGCGAGCTCGGCGGCCCAGGACTCGCCGAGCGACGTCGCGCTCGTGGCCGGCACGGGCGTCGGCGAGGCGGCCCCCGCCGTCGGGGTCGTGGCGGACGCCCCGGGGGCGCCGCCGAGGAGCAGGCCCACCGCCAGCGCCGCCGCCACCCCGCCCGTGAGCGCCGCGCAGCGGCGACACCCCGGGACGGCACGCTCAGCACGCGGGGACATCGCTGACCTCCAGGGCATCGGCGGGGACGTAACGGGCGGGGCCGAGGCGCAACCAGCCCGGCGGGCCCGTCCTGGCGCTCGCCACGACGGGGGACGCCGTCGCGCACTGCACGGGGACCCGCGCGTGCGGCGCCACCACCCCGACGTCGCGGGCGTCGGCGGCGGCCGAGGCCCGCACCGTGACCGGCGCGTCGCCGCGGGCGGTGCCGGACCGGCCGGTGCCGGTCCACAGGTAGGTGGCCTGGACCCAGGAGTTGTCGCGCAGGCCGAGGTCGGCGGTGAAGGTCCCGTCCGCGAGGTCGATGCCCGCCGGGTTGCTGACCCGGCGCCCGGTGCCGTCGTGCCCGCCCGCGTAGCCGTCGAGGACGGCGGCCTGCGCCTCGGGCACGCCGCGCGGCAGGTCGCCGAAGTTCTCGCGGGTGCCGGGGGTCGACCAGTAGTCGTCGCGGGTGTTCCACGGCCCGACGTCCCACACCGGCGCCCATGCGCACCGTCCGGCGTCGGTGCAGACCTGCACGGTGTAGTCGCCGTTGCCGTCCACCCCGAGCCCGCGCCGGGAGGGCAGCGCGACGAAGCGGTCGCCGGCGACGACGCGGTGCCCGTTGGCGGTGCTGTGGCCGACCAGCCCGACCCGCGTGGCGAACACCCGGGCGGTGAGGGCGTCGGTCGTGGGCGGCGGGGTCACCGCCGGCGCCCGGTCGGCGGTCAGCCAGAGCCGGCGCAGCGCCGGGGACGCGCCGCGCGGCCCGGCGACGAGCGTGACCCGGACCTGGACCTGCAGCGTCGCCTCCGGCAGCAGGGCGGGTGCCGACGACGTCGCGGGGCTCCACTGGCTCCACGACCCGTCGCTGCGCAGCCCGCGGACCGCGACGACGACGTCGGAGCCCGCCGGGCGGTCGGCCGTCGCGTCGGCGGCGACCCGGTCGGTCACCGCCGCGACGCGCCGGGGCGGCAGCAGGAGCTCGCCCTCGGCCGGCGCCGGACCCGTCGAGGTCGTGCGCGGGCTCGTGTCCGCCAGCCGGACCGCGCCGTCACGGGCGACGACGTTCGCGTCGTCCCCACCCGCGACCGAGAGCTCCGCGGCCCACGACTCGCTGCCCGCGATGGCCCACGCCGTCCCGCCGGGGACGAGCGCGGCGCCGAGGACCAGACCGAGCGTCACCCCCACGCGCGACCACCGGCGACGCCGTCGTGGGCCGTACCGACTCTCCATCACCGCTCCCGATCCGGGCCCGCGCTCGTGTGGGCCGTCCGCGGAGCAGCAAAGGATCAGTGCGGACCGTGGTCAACTGAAACGCCCGTGACGCATGTGAGTGAGACCCGCGAGGGTGAATTACAACGATGTCGTGATCCGGGATGTCGAAGGGGGCCCCGCCGGTGCGCTCGGTCGAGTGACGCGGTAGACCCTGTGCGGTCGGGCGTGAGATCTCGGGTCGGGGTGGGGGAGAGACCGATGGGTCGCACCTGCGTGGTGCACGACGCTCGGGAGCAGGCACGTCACCGCCTGGAGCTCCTGCTGCGAGCCCACGCCGACGTGGACGAGATCGTCACGACGGCCGACGACGACGACCTGCTCGCGCGGGCGGAGGAGGGTCCGACGGACCTCGTCGTCCTCGGGATGTCACGCGCCGACGACGCGGCCGCGATGGTCCGCCGCATCCGCGAGGCCGCCCCGTCCACGGCGGTGCTGCTCGCCGGGGAGGCCGAGGACGCCGACTCGGTCGCCGCGGCGCTCGCGGCCGGGGCGGTCGGGTTCCTGCGGTGGGAGGCCCCGCGGTCGCTGGTCCGCACGCTGGTCCAGGTGGCGGGCGAGTCGTCCCGCGGGGAGGACCTGCTGCCCCTGACGTCGAGCGGATCCGGCGGGGCGGGCGCGGGCTCCGGGGACTCCGCGCATCCGGGCCAGATCCGCGTCGACGTCGCCGTGCAGCGGTCCCTGGGCCTGTCGGTCCGCGAGGTGCAGGTGCTCATCGGCGTGGGCCGCGGGCTCACCAACGCCGACATCGGGCGCCGGCTCTACCTGTCCGCCCAGACCGTCAAGACGCACGCCACCCGGCTCTTCCGCAAGCTGGGCGCGACCGATCGCGCGGAAGCCGTCGGTCGCGCCTGGGCCTGGGGGTTGTTCGTCCGCGGGTAGGAGCGCGGAGCGCACCTACCTGGCCTTGATCTCCTGACGGGCGACC
>NZ_DASXJD010000034.1:0-13269 GCF_036497585.1 Actinomycetospora sp.
GACGACGTGGTCGATCGCCTGCAGGTCGATCATGCGACAACGCCTTCGGTCCGGAGCCCCCGCGGCTGAATCCGGGTGTCCTCCGGCCGGCCGGGTGAGCCCTGCCCGCGGGACCATCGGCCGTGTGGCACCCCGGCGGCACGATTAGCCAGGGCACGTGACCGCACGTCCGTCCCCGTCGACCAGCGCGTGATCGGGATCGACTCGCGCCGCTTCGCCTCGGTGGACAAGGCGCTCGTCGAACTGATCACCAACTGCGACGACAGCTACTCCCGCGCCCGTCCCGACGAGCCGGGCCCGTCCGGGAGCATCCGGGTCGTCTACGAACGGCACGCCGAGGGGACGACCCTGCAGGTCACCGACCGGGCCGAGGGCATCGCGTTCGGGCAGGCCGCCACGATCGTCGCCTACGGCGCGGCGCACAGCCCGCTCGCGCGGGGCGAGGGGACGGGGCGCGGCTACTTCGGGCGGGGGCTCAAGCAGGCGGTGTTCGGGCCGGGGCACGGCTGCATCGAGTCGGTGCGCGACGGGCGGCTGACCACCATCGACCTGTTCCGCGACACCGACGGCACCTACCTGTTCGACGACCACGGCAGCGACCGGCCCGCGCTCGACGACGACCGGCGACGCCTCGACATCCCCGCGAACGGCACGCAGGTCACGATCGTCGTCGACGACCCCGCCACGACCATCCCGCACTACAAGACTCTCCTGGGCACGGTCGCCGACAACGTGAACCTGCGGGAGGTCCTGACGCGCCGGCTCGTCGACCTGGTGCACGTCCAGAACGGGCGGGAGGTGGAGCGCTGCGAGCGGGTGCGCCACCTCGACCCGCCCGCGCGGACTCTCATCGGCCCCGACCGGCCCGGCACCTTCGTCCACGACGGCGTCTCGTACGGGTACCGGCTGACGCTGCGGCGTGCCGAGGACACCGAGCTGACGCTGCGCGGCGACGACCGCACCAACGGGCTCGTCGTCGTGTCGGGACCGGCGGTGCTCGACTGCCAACTCTTCGAGCACGAGAACCAGGTGGGGACCGAGTACCTCTTCGGCACCCTGCGCTGCCCCGTGCTGACCGAGCGGCTCGGCGCCGGCGAGGACGTCATCGGCGACGACCGCGAGGGGCTCAACCCGCGGCACCCCCTCGTCGCGGCGCTGTCCCGGGCGGTCAGCGCCGAGCTGGCGGGACCCGTCGCGGCGCAGCGGGCCGAGCTGCGGCACCTCGAGCACGCCACCACCTCGCACCGCATCGGCCACGCCATCGACCGGCTGCTGCTCTACATGAGCGAGGCCGCGGGCCGCGACCTCGGCGTCTCCCCCGGGGCGTCCCCGGCCGAGGCCACCGGGGCGCCGGCGGCGCTGCGGTTCGCGACGGTGCACCACCGGCGCCGTCCCGGCCGCCCGGCGACGGTGGAGCTGCTCGTCGACCGGGCGCGGCTCGACCCGACGGAGGTCCTGACGCTGGAGTGCGACCTGCCCGCGAGCATGCGCATCGACCCGGCGCCGGCCTCGCGCCCGGTCGATGAGCTCCCCGACGGCGAGTGCCCGTGCTGGACGCTCATCGGCGACACGGCGGGCGCCCGGGGGCGGCTGGCCGCGCGGGCGGGCCGGTACTGGGCGTGGTGCGAGGTCGTCGTCGACGAGCCCCACCCACGCGGACCGGCGGTGGGGCGCCGGACCCCCACCACGGTCCCGGGCCCGGCGCGCCCCCGGGTCGCGCGCGACCACGGCGAGATGCTCTTCGAGGGCTACGACCTGTGCCACCTGCACGATGAGGGCGACCGGGCCGTCTACGACCCCGCCCGCCGCCGCATCCTCATCAACACCGGTGCCCCGACCGTGCAGCTCTACCTCGACGGCCGGGGCCATTTCCGGGACTCCGCCCGCCTCCTGCTCGCCGAGCTGTTCCTCGAGGTCATCGCCGAGGAGCCGGCCCGCCGGTCGTTGCGCGACGCGGGGCGGGCGGCGGATCCCGCGGCACTCCAGCACGCGGAGCGGGAGATCGTGCGCCGCTACGGGGCCGAGGTCCACCGCTTCTTCGCCGAGGTGCGCTTCGCGCACCTCGAGGGACCTTCGACCCTCCCGCCGGCCTCCCCACCCGACGAGGCTGGGGAGCAACCGACCCGGAGGGATCCACGATGTCGCGCACGCCCCAGCAGATCTTCGCCCACCACGCCGAGGCCCTCGTGGCCGGCGACATCGACGGCATCGTCTCGGACTACTCCGACGACGCCGTGTTCATCACCGCGAAGGGCGTGCTGCACGGCAAGGATGGTGTGCGCAAGGCGTTCACCGACCTGCTCGACGACCTCCCGAACGCCTCGTGGGAGGTGCCCGTCCAGGTCTACGAGGGCGATGTCCTCTACATCGAGTGGGCGGCGGTCGCGGCCTCGAGCCAGGCCACCGACGGCGTCGACACGTTCGTCTTCGACGGGGACTCCATCCGCGTCCAGACCGTCCGGTACTCGCTGCAGGAGCGGTAGGTGCGCTCCAGCGCCCGTGAGCACTTTCCGGGGTTATGGCCCCGGAAAGTGCTCACGGGCGCGGGAGCGCACCTACGACACGTCGAGGGAGAAGACCGTGTCGCGGATGTGCCGGCTGAGGTGGTCGAGGGTGTCGATGTGCCCGAGGACGTCGTCGAGCAGATCGGGGGACACCTGCGTGGCGAGGCCGGCCAGGTCCAGGCCGAGCCGCATCAGCTGACCCATCACCTCGTCGTTGAGGTGGCGGGCGAGGCGCTCGTTGCTGTCGGCACGGCGCTGCGCCGCGCGCTCGTCCCGGGCGTGGTGCAGCGCCAGCGCCGTGGCGACGTGGTCGGCGAGGCCGTCGATCATGTCGCGCTCGAGGGGGCCGAAGGGCGCGCCCCCGTCGTCGCGGGCCAGCATGATCACCCTCGACCGGCCGGCGTCGGCACCGTGGAGCCGACCGGCGACGGCGCGGCGCATCCGCGGGACGCGTGCCGCCGTCGCGGTGGTGCGCGCATCGCCGGCGATGTCGTCGATCAGGACCGGGCCGGCGGCGTCGAGGGCGGCGTCGGTGATCGACCCGTCCCGCGGCGTCGATGTGTCGCGCCAGTCGGTCAGCGTCCCCGCGGCTGCGAGCACGAGCACCGAGCACTCGTCCTCGGCGGGGACCTCACAGATCGCACCGCCGTCCGCCCCGACCGTGGCCATCGCCAGCTCGAGCAGGCGGTGCCAGCGCTCGCGGGCGGCGCGGTCCCCGAGCTCCCGCTCCTGTCCGGCGGGTCGGCCGTGCTCGTCGCGGTCGGCGAGGTCGTCGGCGAGCAGGTCACGGGTGATCTGGGTGGAGACGGCCTGCCAGCGCTCCCGGCGCCGGGCGTCGTCGTAGAGCAACGCGTTCTCGATGGCCAGCCCGGCCGCGGCCGCCAGCGCGACGACGAGCTCCTCGTCGTCGTCCCCGAACCGCCCGCGAGGGGCCTCGCCCAGCAGGAGGGTGCCGTACCGGGCACCGCGGACCCGGACGGGCACGGCGAGCAGCGAGGTCACCGGCGGGTGGTGCTCCGGGAGCCCCGCGGCGGCCGGGTGGCGCGACATGTCGTCGAGACGGAGCGGTTCGGGGTGCTGCGCCATGAACCCCATCAGGCCCGTGCCGACCGGCGGCCGGCCGATCGCGGCGACCTCCGCGGGTCCCATGCCGCGGTGCACGAAGTCCACGAAGCGGCCCTCGCGCACCACGGCGAGCGCGGCGTAGCGGGCGCCGGTCAGGGTGCGGGCGCTCTCGACGATGCGCCCGCGCAGCTCGTCGTGGTCCAGCCCGACCGCGATGTGGTGGGTCGCGGCCAGCAGCCCGCGCAGGCGGCCCTGCGTCGCCTTGACCTCCTCGGCGCGGGACACCAGCTCGTCGAGGAGCTCGTCCAGCGCCAGCCGCGCCACCCGGGGGAAGTCCAGCGACGTCGCCGTCCCGTCCGGAGAGGAGGGGTAGGCCCCGCGGGACACGTCCCACTCGCGGGGGGGTCCGCCCGCGGAGTCGTTCATCATCGTCGCCCCGAGGATCGGTCCCGATCGCTGCTCGTCTCGACGTCGTCGCGATCGCGACGACGCTACGACCTCACGGAACCGGTGTCAGCCCCCGGCCGGAGCACACCATGGAGATCCCATCCGTCACTGTCCGCGGAACGAACGTCGATGCTCGGTGACCGCACCAACAGCGGGTTCCTCCGGGCACGGAAGGGGAATCCCTCACGGCAACGGCGGCGGGAGGTCGACGTGACGAGTGGCGTGCAGGTGGCGCAGCGCGGGCGCCAGATCGACCGCGAGGCGTGCCTGACGGCCCTGGCCGCGGGCGAGATCGCGCGCGTGGTCTACCACCAGGCGGCGCTGCCGGCCGTCGAGGTCGTGGTCTACGACCTCGTGGACGACGGGATCGTGTTCTCCGTCCCCGACGGCAGCGGCCTCGCCGGCGTCGAAGAGGGCAGCGTGCTGGCCCTCACCGTGGACACCGTCGACGGCGAGGGCAGCGGGCTGTGCGTGCTGGTCACCGGGAAGGTCCGGGAGCTCGCCGAGGCCCGCGGGGCGGGCAACGGCGCCGACCGTCCGACTCCGGACGGGTCCCCCAGGACCCTCGTGATCCCCCTGCAACGCCTCAGCGGCCACCGCGTCGCCCTCGCCCTGCGGCGGTGATCACTCCCCCGGGGTGCCGGTGAGGGAGTCGCTCGGCGAGCGCCGCGGTGACGGCCGCGACGGCGTCGGCGTGGTCGAGGTCGACCTCGACCGCGTGGGCGATGTCGGAGTCCGTTCGCCGGTTCACCGGTGCTCACCGACCGCCGGATCCGGGGCCACCAAGGTGACCGGGAGCGGCGCCTTCGCCACGAGTTCCTGCCCCACCGAGCCGTGCATCATCACTGCCGTCCTCCCCCGTTCGCGGTGGCCGACGACGAGCACCGAGGTGTGCTGCCGCGCGGCGACGACGAGCAGGGCCCGGCCGGGCGGCCCCTCGACCGCGACCACGTCGACCGGCCCCGGCTCCGTCCCCGCGTCGCGCAGCGCGCGGGCGGCCTCCTCGACCTGCCGGTGCAGCCAAGCCGGGACGACCGCGGTCCCGGCGAGCACGACGACCGTGCGCACGCCGCGCACCGCGCCGTCGGCGAGGCCGTGGCGCAGCGCGCACCGGGCGGTCGACGTGCCGTCCATGCCGACGACGACCGCACCGTCGGGCGCGGCGGAGCGGACCACGGTCACCGTCGTGGGGGCGTGGCGGAGCACACCGAGTGCCACCGACCCGAACCCCCAGACCGCCTCGGCAGGCCGCGGGCGGTGCCCGACGACGACCATCGAGGCTCCGCGGGCCGCCGCGAGCAGCGCGTCGACCGGGCGACCCTCGACGACGTCGATCGAGGGTTCCTCGTCGGTCGGCCTGCCGGCGGCCCGGACGAGGCGACGCGCGCGGGTGAGGGTCGCCCGGGCGAGCACGTCGCGGAGGCCGGCCCGCGGCACCCCGAGGGCGCACGCGACACCGCCGGGCCACAGGTCCCCCGGCTCGTAGGCCCGCACCAGCCGCACGGGGGCGCCGTGTCCCCCGGCATAGCCCAGCGCCCAGGCCACCGCGTCGTCCGCGTCGGGGGTCGCCCCGACGACCACCGGGGCCACAGGCCCCGGACACCCGGAGGGCCGGGACGCGGACGCATCCCGGCCCTCCGGGGCCACCGCCGTCGTGGTCATCCCTTCTCGACCGCCGTCGGCGTGGGCTCGGCCTTGCCCGGCTCCTCGGGCAGCGGCACGCGCACCGTGAGGATGCCGTCCTTGGAGGCCGCGGTCACCGCCGAGGCGTCCACGCCCTGGGGCAGCGGCAGCCGGCGGCTGAATCGTCATGATCTCCACCTCCAGGCTCCCAACCCTGCGACGGGTCGCCGCCCCGCCCCAGGGCCACGCGACCGGCTCCCTCCCGGCCGCGCGGCCCCCGCGGACGGGCCCTCCGGCCCGGGCGGGCGGGGCCCGCGCGGAGTGGACTGGGATCGAGCTCGCGTACCCGGAGGCACCCATGAGCGTCGAGGACGTCCGACACGAGGTCGTGGTCGACCCCAGCCGCCCCGTCCAGGTCGTCCACGACACGACGACGGTGGCCGAGGCGCTGCAGCTCATGCACCGCTCGCGCCTGCGGCACGTACCCGTCGTGCGGCGGGGTCACTGCATCGGGGTCCTCGTCGACGTCGACCTCGTGGCCGCCGCGGTCGACGGCGTGGCCGGGCACGTGGGCCCCCTCGCCCGGCACCCGGCGCCCACCGTGGCGCTCGGCGCCGACGCCGCCACCACCGCCCGGGCGATCCTCGCCGGCGGGATGGACGCGGCGCTGGTGATGGACGACGGCGTCGTGGTCGGCATCGTCACGGCCACCGACGTCCTGGACGGCCTGGCCGGATCGGACCGGCCGGCCGCCGCCGGCGAGCCGGGTGACCCCGCCGCTCGGGACCTCCCGCAGGACGTCCGACCCTGATCTTCCCGGGTCCTCCCGGCGCACGCTCCCCTCCGGCGCCACCGACACGGCGCGCACACGACCCGGGAGGGCAAGAGAGATGGCGCTGGACCTGGCGCGGTGGCAGTTCGGGATCGTCACCGTCTACCACTTCCTGTTCGTCCCCCTGACGATCGGGCTGTCCCTGCTGGTGGCCGGGATGCAGACCGCCTGGGTGCGCACCGGCGACGAGCGCTGGCTGCGCATGACCAAGTTCTGGGGGAAGCTCTTCCTGATCAACTTCGCGATGGGCGTGGTCACCGGCATCGTCCAGGAATTCCAGTTCGGGATGAACTGGAGCGACTACAGCCGCTTCGTCGGCGACGTGTTCGGCGCCCCGCTGGCCATCGAGGGGCTGCTGGCCTTCTTCCTGGAATCCACGTTCCTCGGACTGTGGATCTTCGGGTGGGACCGCCTGCCGAAGCGGGTGCACCTGGCCACCATCTGGATCGCGGGCATCGGCACCATGCTCTCGGCCTACTTCATCCTCGCCGCCAACTCGTGGATGCAGCACCCGGTCGGGTCGGCGGTGAACCCGGCGAACGGCCGCGCGGAGATGAACGACTTCGGCGCCGTGCTCACCAACCCGACCGCGGTCGGGGCCTTCCTCCACACCATCACCGCATCGTTCCTGACGGCGGGCATGTTCGTCCTGGGCATCGCCGCCTACCACCTCGTGCGCCGCAACGAGATCGCGGTCTTCCGCTCCTCGCTGCGTCTCGCGCTGGTCACGGTGGTCGTCGCCGGGATCGGCACGATGATCACCGGGGACCTGCAGGCCCGGCTCATGACCGAGCAGCAGCCGATGAAGATGGCGGCCGCCGAGGCGCTCTACCAGACATCCTCGCCCGCGTCGTTCTCGCTGTTCACCATCGGCAGCCTCGACGGCTCGCAGGAGCTCTGGAGCATCCGGGTCCCGAGGGTCCTCTCCTTCATGGCCACCGGAAGCCCGAACGGCACCGTCGAGGGCATCAACGACATCCAGCAGGCCTCGGTCGCCCAGTTCGGTCCGGGCAACTACGTCCCCGACATCCCGGTCGCCTACTGGTCCTTCCGCGTCATGATCGGCTTCGGCGCCCTCGCGATCCTGCTGGCCCTGGTCGGGGCCTGGCTGCAGCGGCGCAAGCAGGTCCCCACGCAACGCTGGTTCGCCTGGGCCGCGCTCGCCGGCATCGGCTTCCCGATCGTCGCCAACTCCGTCGGCTGGATCTTCACCGAGACGGCCCGCCAGCCGTGGGCGGTCTACGGACTGATGAAGACCGCGAACGGCGTCTCCCCCTCGGTCGGGCCCTGGTCCGTGGCGACCTCGTTGATCGTCTTCACGGTCCTGTACGCGGTCCTCGCGATCGTCGAGGTCGGGCTGCTCGTCCGCTACGCCCGCCGCGGGCCGGACCCGCTCCCGCCGCCCCCCACCGAGTCCTCCGACGAGCCCCGGCCGCTCGCGGTCGCCTACTGATTCCGACCCCTCCTGGCACGGCCCTCCGACACGGAAACGAGGCACCGACGTGTTCGGCCTGGCACTCACCGACATCTGGTTCCTGCTCATCGCGGTTCTCTGGACCGGCTACTTCGTCCTCGAGGGCTTCGACTTCGGGGTCGGCGCGCTGCTCGGCGTGCTCGGCCGCGACGAGGTCGACCGCCGCCGGATGATCAACACCATCGGACCGGTCTGGGACGGCAACGAGGTGTGGCTGCTCGTCGCCGGCGGCGCCACCTTCGCGGCCTTCCCGCAGTGGTACGCCAGCCTCTTCTCGGGCTTCTACCTGGCGCTGCTGCTGATCCTGGTCGCCCTCATCGGCCGCGGCGTCGCGTTCGAGTACCGCGGCAAGGTCGACGACCCGCGCTGGCGGCGCCGCTGGGACGCCGTGATCATGGGGGGCTCGGCGCTGCCGGCCCTGCTCTGGGGCGTGGCGTTCGCGAACATCGTCCACGGGGTCCCGCTCGACGCCAACCACGAGTTCACCGGCACGCTGCTCACCCTGCTCACCCCGTACGCCCTGCTCGGCGGGCTGACCACCCTCGGTGTCTTCCTGCTGCACGGTGCCGTGTTCGTGGCGCTGCGCACCGACGGCGAGCTGCGGGACCGCGCTGTCCAGACCGCCCTGTGGATCGCCGCCGTCGCGGTCCCGGTGGCCGCGGCGTTCCTGATCTGGACCGAGACCGACCACGGCGGCGGCTGGACCCTGATCCCCGCCGCCGTGGCCGCACTGGCCCTCGTGGTCGCCGTCGTCACGGTCGGCCAGGGCCGGGAGGGCCGCGCCTTCGCCGCCACCGCCGTCGCGATCGTGGCGACGACGGTGACGCTGTTCGGGGTGCTCTACCCGAACGTCCTGCCCTCGTCGACCGACCCGGCGGGCACGCTGACCGTGCTCAACGCCTCCTCGACGCCGTACACCCTGCGCATCATGACCTGGGTGGCGGTCGCCGTGACGCCGGTGGTGCTCTGCTACCAGGCCTGGACCTACTGGGTCTTCCGGGGCCGGATCACCCGCGGCGCGATCCCGCCGGCCGCCGGCCTCCCCGCCCGCTCGAACGCCGCGGCGGCCGAGCCCCAGCCGACCGAGCCCCAGCCCACCGAGCCGTCCGACCCCGGTGCCGCCCAGGGGACCCGGTGAAGCCGCTGGACCCCCGCCTGCTGCGCCACGTCCGCCCGGCCCGCACCTTCGTGGTGCTCACGGCCGCGGCGGGCGTGGCCGCGGCCGGGCTCGTCGTCGCCCAGGCCGACCTGCTCTCGCGCACCGTGGCCCGTGCCTTCGCCGACGGGCAGGGCCTCGGTACTGACGGCCTCCGCCTGCTCACCCCGCTGCTCCTGGTACTCGCCGCGATCGTCGCCGGGCGGGCCCTGCTGACCTGGGCCACCGAGGCCGCGGCCGTGCGCACCAGCGCCCGGGTGCGGGCCCAGCTGCGCGCCGACCTCGTCGACCACGTGCTGATGCTGGGTCCGCGCGACCCGCGCCTGCCCTCGACCGCCGAGCTGGGGACGCTGGCCACCCGCGGGGTCGACGCGCTCGACGGCTACCTGCGCCGCTACCTGCCGACGCTGCTCCTGGCCACCACCGTCCCGGTGCTCGTCGGGATCCGGCTGCTCACCGCCGACTGGGTCGCGGCGGTGATCGTCGCGGCGACCGTCCCGCTCATCCCGCTGTTCATGGTGCTGGTGGGGCTGCACACCCGCGACGACACCTCCCGGCGCTGGCGTGCACTGGCCGTCCTCGGCCACCACTTCCTCGACCTCGTGGCCGGGCTCGACGTGCTCGTCGCGTTCGGCCGGGCGGGACGTCAGTCGCAGCGCCTCCGGGCGGTCGCCGACGAGTACCGCCGCACCACCATGCGCACGCTGCGGGTCGCGTTCCTGTCCGCGCTGGTGCTCGAGGTGCTGGCCACCCTCTCGGTCGCCCTGGTCGCGGTGTCGGTGGGCCTGCGCCTGCTCGAGGGGCACCTCGACCTCGCGACCGGCCTGCTCGCGATCATGCTGGCGCCGGAGATCTACCTCCCGTTGCGGGCGGTGGGCGCGCGGTTCCACGACAGCATGGAGGGCCTCACCGCGGCCGGTGAGGTCTTCGCGGTGCTCGAGACGGCACCCGCGTCCGGCGGGGCCGACCGCCGGCCGGCGCCGGACCCCTCGCGGGTCGCGCTGCGGGTCGAGGGCGTGACAGTCGACGGCCGCTCCGGACCCGTGCTCGACCGGCTCCGGATGCGGGTCGAGCCCGGCGAGACCGTCGGGATCCGCGGCCCCAGCGGCGCGGGCAAGTCCACCCTGCTCGACCTGCTGCTCGGACTGCGCCGACCGGACCGTGGGCGGATCACCGTCGGCGGGGTCGACCTCGCCGACCTCGACGCCGCCTCCTGGTGGGAGCGGGTCGCCTGGGTGCCCCAGCGGCCGGTGCTGGTGGCGGGCACGGTGGCGGACAACGTGCGGCTGGCCCGGCCGGGGGCGACCGACGACGACGTGGCGGCGGCGGCCCGGGCGGCCCGGCTCGACGTCGGCCTCGACGTGAAGGTCTCCGAACGCGGCACCGGGCTCTCGACCGGGCAGCAGCGCCGGGTCGCCCTCGCGCGGGCCCTGCTGGCCGACCGCCCGCTGCTCCTGCTCGACGAGCCCACCGAGGGCGTCGACGCCGAGACCGAGGCGGCGATCGTGGCTGCGCTGCCCGGCGCGCTCGCCGGGCGCAGCGCCCTGGTCGTCAGCCACCGTGACACGGTCCTCGCCGCGTGCGACCGCGTGGTGGCCGTGGCCGGCGGCGCGGCGCTCCCGGTGCCCCGCCCGAGGGCGCCCCACGCCACGACGACGGCGCTCCGCCCGGCGCACCCGGTGGCCGCCGCGTCCCCGTCCGCGCCGGCGGTCCCCCTCGTGGCCCCGGCCGTCGCGGTCCACCCGCTGCGCTGGCTCGCGGGCACCGTGCGCGGACGGGTGGGCCGGCTCGGCCTCGCCGTGGTCCTCGGCGCCGCCGGGCTCGGCTGCACCCTCGCGCTCACCGCCACTTCGGCCTGGCTGATCTCCGCGGCCGCCCTGCACCCGCCGGTGCTGACCCTCATGGTCGCGATCGTCGCCGTGCGCGCCTTCGGCGTCGGCAAGGGCGTCCTGCGCTACCTCGAACGGCTCGTGACCCACGACGCCGCCCTGCGCCTCGGGGCCGACCTGCGGGTCCGCGTGTGGCACGCCCTCGTCCGCCAGGGCCCGGCGACGACGGCCCGCCTGCGCCGGGGCGACCTGCTCTCCCGGCTGACCGGCGACGTCGACGCCCAGCAGGACGTGGTCGTCCGCGCCCTCGTGCCGGGGCTCTCGGCCCTCCTCGCGGGCCTCGGTGTCGTGGCGCTGTTCGCGGCGCTGCTCCCGATGGCGGCGCTCGTCCTGGCCACCGGCCTCGTCGTCGCCGGCGTCGCGGCACCGGCGCTCGCCACGGCGGCCGGCCGTCGCGCGGCCCGGGCCACTGCGCGCACCCGGGCCGAGGTCTCCGCCGGCGTCGTGGAGCTCCTCGACGGGGCCGCCGACCTCCTCGTGCTCGGCGCCGCCGCGGACCGCCGGCGTCGCCTGGCCGGGCTCGACGACCGGCTCGGGCGCCTCGAGCGCGCCCAGGCCGGCGCCAGCGGGCTCGGCGCCGGGCTGGGGGTGCTGGCGACGGGGCTCGCGGCCGTCGGCGCGACCGCCGTCGGCATCGCGGCCCTCGGTACCGGTGCGCTCGCCCCGACCGCGCTCGCGGTCCTGGCCCTCACCCCGCTCGCCGCCGCCGAGCTCGTCGCGGGCCTGCCCGACGCGGCCACCCGGACCGCCGAGGCCTTCCCCGCCGCCCGTCGGCTCGCCGAGCTGGAGGCCCGCGAGGCGCCGGTGGCGGACCCGGACTCCCCGCGACCGGTCCCCGCGGACCCGGCGGTGGCCGCCGCGGACCTCGCGGTGCGCTGGCCCGGCGCGGCGAGCGACGCCGTGGCGGGGGTGGACTTCGCCCTGCTGCCCGGCGATCGCATGCTGCTCACCGGCCCGTCCGGGGCCGGCAAGACCACGGTGCTGGCCGCGGTGATGCGCACGCTGGCCGCCCGGTGCGGCGCGGTCACCCTCGACGGCACCGACACCGCCGCGATGCTCGCCGACGAGGTCCGCTCCCGGATGGGCTGGTCCGGCGCCGCCGCGCACCTGTTCGACAACACCCTGCGGGAGAACCTGCGCCTGGCACGGCCCGACGCGACCGACGCCGAGCTCGAGCACGCCCTGACGCGGGCCCGGCTGGCGGACTGGTACGCGGTGCTGCCCGCCGGGCTCGACACTGCGCTCGGCGAGCACGGCGGCCCGGTCTCGGGCGGGGAACGGCAGCGCCTCGCCGTCGCCCGGGTCCTGCTCGCCGACCGCCCTGTGGTGGTCCTCGACGAGCCCACCGCGCACCTCGATGCGCCCACGGCCGCCGAGCTGGCGACCGAGATCGAGGGGGTTACCCGGGAACGGACCGCGCTCGTGGTCACCCACCGACCGGACGAGTTCCCGGGTCTGCCGTCGGTCGTGGTGGGTTCCGGCCCTCCGCGCGCGGCTGCCCGCAGCGCGCTCTGAGCCGGGCGGGGATCAACGACTCGCGGCGAGCTCCGCGTGGTCGACGACGCCCGCGATGACCCGTTCGGAGAGCACGGCCAGACGCACGTTGCTGCGGCGGGCGCTCGCACGGAGCACCGCGAAGGCCTCCTGCGGGCTGATCCCCGCCTGTTGGGACAGCATCCCCTTGGCCTGCTCGATCAGCACCCGGCTGTTCAGGGCGTGCTGCAGCTGGCCCGCCACCTCCTCGGCACGGTGCAGCGCCCGCTCGTGGAGCAGGCCGATCGTCGCCGCGTCGGCCAACGCCTGCGCCAGCCGCGCGTCCGAGTCGGAGAGGAGGTGGGGGGCGTCGTGCAGCAGGGTCAGCACCCCGATGACCTGCCCCCGCAGGCACATCGGGACGGCGTGGCACGCCCGGAACCCGGCCTCCCGGGCGCCGGCGACGAACCGCGGCCACCGGTCGGCGTCCCGCTCCAGGTCGGGGCTGATCATCGTCGAGCCGGTGCGCACGCAGTCGATGCACGGGCCCGCCTCGGTCGCGATCGCGAAGTCCTCGAGCAACCGCGACGACCGCGACGACGCGGCCGCCACCGACAGCCCGCGCCCCTGCGGGTCCTCCAGGATCACCCCGGCGGCGGTGACCTCGAACAGGGTGATCGCCCGGTCGGTCAGATCGGCCATGTAGTCGGCCGGGTCGTAGTCCTGCACGAGGGTGTCGGTCAGCCGCAGGAACGCCGCAGCGATCGCCTCGGCCCGGTCGTCCGCCATGAGAACCCCCGTCGCGT
>NZ_DASXJD010000035.1:0-1628 GCF_036497585.1 Actinomycetospora sp.
GTGCAGCTCGAGGACGGCGACAAGTTCTGGAAGATCACCCTCATCCCGGACGACGGGAGCGAGGAGGTCGTCTACGACAAGCTGTCCAAGCGCCAGCGGCTCGCGACGCTCACCGTCGACGGCGACGAGCGCCCGCTGCAGGACGGCGACCACGTCGGCGTCGGGCAGCAGCTGCTCGAGGGCACGGCCGACCCGCACGAGGTCCTGCGCGTGATGGGCCCGCGCGAGGTGCAGCTGCACCTCGTCAACGAGGTCCAGAAGGTCTACCGCTCGCAGGGCGTGTCGATCCACGACAAGCACATCGAGGTCATCGTCCGGCAGATGCTGCGCCGGGTGACGATCATCGACTCGGGCGCGACGGAGTTCCTGCCCGGCGGTGTCGTGGACCGCGCCGAGTTCGAGGGCCAGAACCGCAAGGTCGTCGCCGAGGGGGGCGACCCGGCGGCCGGGCGTCCGGTACTCATGGGCATCACGAAGGCCTCGCTGGCCACCGAGTCGTGGCTCTCCGCGGCGTCGTTCCAGGAGACGACCCGCATCCTCACCAACGCCGCGATCGAGGGGAAGTCCGACCGCCTCGTGGGGCTGAAGGAGAACGTGATCATCGGAAAGCTGATCCCGGCCGGCACCGGCATCAACCGGTACCGGAACATCCAGGTGCAGCCGACCGAGGAGGCGCGCGCTGCCGCGTACGCCCTGCCGAGCTACGACGACGGGTACTACTCGCCGGACGTGTTCGGCACCGGCACCGGGGTGGCCGTCCCGCTGGACGACTACGACTTCGGCCAGTACCGCTGACGTAGCCCGCAGCTCGACCGACGCCCCCGCCCGGCTCCGTCCGGGCGGGGGCGTTCGTCGTTCCGGGGGTCGGTTCCGAGCTGAGCGAAGGGCACCTTCGGTCGGTGTTGCGACCACCCCCAGATCCCCCATAGATCGGCCGAAGGTGCCCTTCGTTCGGAACCGGGGGCTGCGCCGCGTTCCGGCGAGGGGCGCCCACGGCTCATCTAGTCGACCGAAGGTGCCCTTCGCTCAGAACGAGGTCGGCCGGCACCGCCAAGGGGCCCCGACCAGCGGGAATGGCCGTCGGCGACCCGGCGTTGGACACGGTCGGAGAGTGGCTCGTGCGGACCGGGACGACACCCGGTATCCTCGCGCCAGCCCGTTCGGCCGCGAGTGGTGGGAGCCACGGCCGATATGGAGGCCCCCGGGGTCTTCGAGGGCGACGAGAGGTCCGTCGAGGGAGTCTCCGTGTTACGGAGGCCGGTTCCGGACCCACCTGCGGACCCGCGCGCACGCGGCGGGTATCGTCGTTTCTGGTGCCCGACGTGATCGGGTCGCTCCGCGTGCCCCGCGGACGGTCTCCGTCCCGGCGAGGGTGCGCCGGGTGCGATCCGGTGCGTCGGCGGTGTCGAGCACGAGGGCCCTGCGGTCCGTGGCGGCACGCCCGACCCCGTGTCCCGCGGTGCCGGGGCCCGGCCCCGGTGTCGCCGCGACGAGCGCGGCGCCACGACGACGAAGCCCGCACGAGCAGTACACGAGCCAGAGGAACGAATGCCCACCATCCAGCAGTTGGTCCGTCGGGGCCGCGAGGACAAGGTCGAGAAGACCAAGACCGCGGCCCTCAAGGGGAG
>NZ_DASXJD010000036.1:0-12202 GCF_036497585.1 Actinomycetospora sp.
CGTCCCGGCCGCCGAGGTGCCGGTGCCCGAGCCGCCGGCGCCGGCTCCCGGGAGCGCCACCCCCGTCCCGCCGGTGCCGGAACCACCGGGACCGACCCCCGTGCCGGCACCGCCCGTCCCGGCCGCCCCGGTGCCGGCCGGGCCGCCGCCGGTACCCGCGCCGACCCCGCCGCCTCCCGCCGTCGCACCGCCCGCACCCGCCGTACCCGGACCGCCCGCGCCCCCTCCGGCCCCGGCACCGCCACCCGCAGCACCGCCGCCACCGGCAGCGCCCCCGATCCCTCCGCCGCCCGCGACGGCGCCGCCCGCCTGCCCCGTCGTCGGGACCCCGGAGCCTCCGCCCGGGGCGGCCGCGCCCGCACCCGACGTCGTCGGGCCCGATCCGCCGCGCGGCACGACGCTGACCTGCGGCGCGCCGCCCGGGGGCGCGTCGAACCGGGGCAGGGCGGACGAGCGCAGGGCACTGTCGTCCTGGTAGCGGACCATCGCCGAGCGGGCCGCGCGCTCGGCGTCGAGCGAGGCCCGGTCGGCGAGGTCGGCGTCGGCCGCGGCCAGCCCGCCCGCCTGCTCCCAGGTCATGCGCGTGACGGGTGCCCGGGCGGTCGCGGGCGCGGGGGGCGGCACCGCGGCGCGGGTGCTGGTCAGGGCGCGGGACTGCTCGTGCGAGACCGACCCGACCGCGTCGCTGAACGCCCGCGCCTCGTCGGCCCACGTCCCCATCGGCCCGACCGCACCCCGGGCCGCGTCGGCCGCGGCTCCGGTCCGGGTGGCCGTGATGCCCCGGGTGGCCTGCTCGACGGAGCCGGCGACCTGCCGCAGGCGCGACGCCAGCTGGTTCCACGCCCCGCCCGCCTCGGAGAACCCCGATCCGCCGCCCTGCAGCTGCGAGAAGATCTCGGCGTGCGAGCGCGCCTCCCAGTTCACGTCGAACACGCCGGCCTCCCCTCTCCGGGCAGGCAAGCACACCGCCCCGGCGCGCGGGGGCGGTTCGGGAGAACTCAGCCGGGCAGGAGCAGCGCGGTGGCGACGGCGGCCAGGCCCTCGCCGCGGCCGGTAAGCCCGAGCCCGTCGGAGGTCGTCCCCGACACCGCGACCGGTCCCCCGAGCGCGTCGGAGAGCACCTGCTGGGCCTCGTCGCGCCGGGTCCCGATCTTCGGCCGGTTCCCGATCACCTGTACGGCGGCGTTGCCGAGCGTCCACCCGTCGTCGGCGACGAGCCGCCGCACCTCGCCGAGCAGCCGCACCCCGGATGCGCCCGCCCACTCGGGGCGCCCGGTGCCGAACACGGCGCCGACGTCCCCGAGCCCGGCCGCGGAGAGCACGGCATCGCAGAGGGCGTGGGCGGCGACGTCGCCGTCGGAGTGCCCGGCGCAGCCCGGGACGCCCTCCCACAGCAGCCCCGCCACCCAGCAGGGCACGCCCTCGGCCAGCGGGTGCACGTCGGTGCCGATGCCGACCCTCACGACGGGGCGCCCGTCCTCGCGTCCAGCGGTGGACCGTCGCTGACATCCCCCGCGCCCAGGAGCGCCTCGGCCATCGCGAGGTCGAGCGGCGTCGTGATCTTGAACGCACGAGGATCACCCGCCACGGTGACGACCTCGCCGCCGAGCGCCTCGACCAGCCCCGCGTCGTCCGTGGCGCGCGACGCGGTCGGGGAGGCGGCCGCCGCCTCGTGGGCGCGGCACAGAAGGTCTCGGGCGAAACCCTGGGGGGTCTGGACGGCCAGCAGCCCGGTCCGGTCGACCGGGCCGACGACGCGTCCGGCGGCGTCGACCCGCCGGAGGGTGTCGGCCACCGGCAGCGCGGGGATCACCGCGCCGTGCCCGGCCCGGACCGCGTCGACCACGGCGCGGGTCACGACGGCGGGGCACAGGCAGCGCGCGGCGTCGTGGACGAGCACCGCCTCGGCGTCGTCGACGACGGCGAGGCCGAGCGCGACGGACGCGATCCGGTCCGCGCCGCCGGGTACCACCCGGACGGCGGGCGGGAGCACCGCCCGCATCGCGTCGAGGTGGTCGACGGGCGCGACGACCACGACCTCGTCCACCGAGCCGGAGCCCAGCAGACCGTCGACCGCACGCGCGACCATGGCCTCACCCGCAACGGGGACCAGGGCCTTGGGACGACCGGCGCCGAGACGCTCCCCGGACCCGGCCGCCGGCACGATCGCGACGACGGGCCGCGGGGACACCGTGGACGGTGGGGTCAGGAGGCGAGCACCTGGTCGAGGAGTGACTCCGCCGCCACCTCGTCGGTGCCCTCGGCGAGCGCGAGCTCGCTCACGAGGATCTGCCGGGCCTTGGCGAGCATGCGCTTCTCGCCGGCCGACAGGCCACGGTCCTTCTCCCGACGCCACAGGTCGCGGACGACCTCGGCCACCTTGTTCACGTCACCCGACGCGAGCTTCTCCAGGTTGGCCTTGTACCGGCGCGACCAGTTGGTCGGCTCCTCTGTGTGCGGGGCGCGCAGCACCTCGAACACCCGGTCCAGGCCCTCCTGGCCGACCACGTCGCGAACACCGACGATCTCCGCGTTGTCCGCGGGGACCCGGACGGTCAGGTCGCCCTGGGCGACTTTGAGGACGAGGTACTTCTTCTCCTCGCCCTTGATCGTCCGGGTCTCGATCGCCTCGATGAGAGCGGCACCGTGGTGCGGGTAGACGACGGTCTCGCCGACCTTGAAAACCATGTGTCCTCTAGCCCCTTTCGCTGCTTCCAGGTTAACACGTCGGCGACACGACCATGGAGGGGGATCGGACCGTCTTCGCAGGTCAGGGGGTTGACAACTGAGTCGTGCCCGTGCTCCCCGAGGTCGGGAGGGTCGTCGACGACCCTCGGACCGCGCCGCGGCGCGCTGCGCGGCGCCACCCGGACGGGCGCGGACGACCGGCTGCGGACACGCCGGGCGGGCGCGCGGGGGCTAGGGTGTCGCCGACCCGACCGGGTCGCCCGGCCCACCCGCGCCGACCCCACCCGGCACCGCCGCCCGGTCCGCACCGCCGCCCAGGAGGACACCGCGCCATGACCCGCCGACCGACGGGACGTCCGCGCCGTTCAGCACTGCTCGCCGCGACCCTGCTCGGCGCGGCCGCGCTCGTGCTCTCCGGTTGCAGCGCCGGCGCGGTGACGCAGACCGACACGACGGTCTCGTCCGTCCCCGGCTCCGAGGGCCAGGTCGGCCCGATCCTGCTGCGCGACATCAAGCTGGACCCGGGCGCAGCGGTCGTCGTGCCGGCGGGGGGCACGATCACGCTGGCCGGGACCTTCGTGAACCAGGGGCTCGTCGACGACCAACTGGTGTCGGTCACCACCCCGTACGCCGCCCAGGTCCGCCTCGAGGGCACCACGACGATCCCCGAGGACGACGCGACGTCGATGGTCGGTTCGGCGCCCGGGCCGGTGGGCCCGCCGTCGCCGACGAAGCCGAACGGCACCCTGCGGGTGACGCTGGTCGGCGTCGCGCAGGTCCTGCACGCGGGCCCGACCTACCCCGTCACGTTCACCTTCGCCAAGGCCGGCTCGATCACGCTGCCGGTGCCCGTGCAGGCGACGAACCCGGTGCCGGCCTCATAGGTGCCCTCCGGGCATGTGAGCAGTAATCCGCCCTGTGACACGGATGAGTGCTCACGGGCCCGTAGGCCACCTCTGACTGTCGGGGGGTGGGCCTAACCTCCGGCGCGTGAGTACGAAGGGGACCGCGAAGGCCCGTGGCGGCCGGGCGTTCGAGTGCACCGCATGCGGGCAGCCGGCCGCGAAGTGGGTGGGGCGCTGCCCGGGCTGCGGCGGCTGGGGCACCGTCGAGGAGGGGCTGCCACCCGCGGCCGCGGTGGGGGCACCGGGTGGGGCGCCGCCGGCCACCGCGCGCCCGGCGAGCCCGGTCCGCCCGATCGGCGAGGTCGGGCTGGAGACGGTCGTCTCCCGGCCGACGGGGGTCGGCGAGCTCGATCGCGTGCTCGGCGGGGGCCTCGTCCCCGGCGCCGTGGTGCTGCTCGCGGGTGAGCCCGGGGTGGGCAAGTCGACGCTGCTGCTCGAGGTCGCCGCCCAGCGCGCCCGCGGGGGCGGCACCGTCCTCTACGTCACCGGCGAGGAGTCGGCCGGCCAGGTTCGGCTGCGGGCCGAGCGGACCGGGGCCGTCGCGCCGCACCTGTTCCTCTCGGCGACGGCCGACCTCGAGGAGGTCGCCGCGCACGTCGAGGCCGTCGACCCGGGCCTGCTGGTGGTCGACTCGCTGCAGACCGTCGGGTCGCCCGACGTCGAGGGCACCCCCGGCGGCGTCTCGCAGGTCCGCGCGGTGACCAGTGCGCTGGTGGCCCTGGCCAAGCAACGGGACCTGCCCGTGGTGCTGATCGGCCACGTCACCAAGGAAGGCGCCATCGCCGGTCCGCGGACCCTCGAGCACCTCGTCGACGTCGTGCTCTCCTTCGAGGGGGACCGTCACTCGACGCTGCGCATGGTGCGCGGCCTCAAGAACCGCTTCGGCCCGTCCGACGAGGTGGGCTGCTTCGAGATGTTCGACGGCGGGATCCACGAGGTCACCGATCCGTCCGGCCTCTTCGTCGGCACGATGACGGGCACCGTGCCCGGCCAGGCGGTCACCGTCGTCATGGAGGGCAAGCGGCCGCTGATGGCCGAGGTGCAGGGGCTGGTCTCGCGGGTCGGCTCCGACGCCCCGGCGCGGCGCACCGTCTCCGACCTCGACGCCAACCGGGTCCTGAAGATCCTCGCGGTGCTGCAGCAACGGTGCGACGGGTTCTCCTTCGGCCAGCACGACGTCTTCGCCGCGACCGTGGGCGGGATGAAGCTGCGCGAGCCGGCCGCGGACCTCGCGATCGCTCTGGCCGTCGCATCGTCGTTGCGAGACACCCCGCTGCCCTACGGCGTGGTCGTGCTCGGCGAGGTGGGGCTGACCGGGGAGCTCCGCCGGGTCCCGGCCACGGACCGCCGGCTGGCCGAGGCCGCGCGGCTGGGCGTCCCTCGGGCCATCGTCCCGTTCGGCCCGGGGACGACGGCGCCGAAGGGGCTCGACCTGGTCGAGGTCGACGATCTCCGCGGCGCGCTCGAGGCCGCCGGGATCGGCGGCGGGAAGCGGGTTAGGGGGTGAGGCTGAACCGCGCGGGGTCGCTGATGGTGCCGTCGAGCCGGGTCAGCAGCTCGTAGGTGCCAGGGGGCACGACGTCGCGCTCGCCGGTGCACCCCGGCATCGACGCCCGGCCGGCCCAGCGGACGGAGAAGACCGCCTCCTGCTCCGGGGCGAGGGTCCGGACGTCGTCGGTGTGCGCGGGCGAGCAGTCGTTGCTGCCCCACAGCCCGTCACCGGGCTTGCGGACGACGGCCATCGCCTGCCGGGCCGCGTCGAGGTCCCGGGTGCACGGGTCGGAGCCGGTGTTGGTGACCACGAGGGTGAACAGCGGGTGCTCGCCCGCGGCGTAGCTCGGCTTGTCGGTGCGGGCGGTGACGCGCAGGTCCCGGTCGGCGCAGCGCGGCGGGGCCGCGGCGGGCGCCGGTGCCGCGGCGGGTGCCGCTGCTCCCGGGGCCGGGGCGCTCGTCGGGGCGGGCGAGGACGGGACCGGCGACGGGGTGGGGGCGCCCGGGGTCGGGCCGGCGGCGTGCGGAGCCCCGGAGGCGCCGCCGGGCTGCGAGTCGGCGCCGGGCAGGGGAGCTGAACCCGCGCCGGCGTCGGCCGCGGTCTGCGGCTTCGTCCCGGGCAGCCCGGGCGTCCCGAGCAGTCCCCCCGCCCCGGGCGCCCGGAGCGTCGACTCCAGCGCGGTGACCCCCGGGCCGCCGGTGGGCAGGGCGCCGCGGGAGGCCACCGGGGACGGCGGCCCGGCGGACGGGGTGGGCGGCGGGGCGGCCGCGGACGGGTCGGACCTGCCGTCGGCGGCGGACGCGGCCGCGATCGCCCAGATGAGGAGGGCGAGGACGAGGACGACGACCGCTGCGGCGACGGCCCGCCGTCGCCAGTACACCGACGGCGGGAGTGGTCCCACCGGCTGCAGCATGTCACGCACCGTAGAAGCGCGGTCGCGGTCAGCGATCCACCCGCGCCGGGGCGTCGGTGGAACTCACCCGTGCGGGGAACGCCGTCGGGTCGAGGAGGCAGGATCGTCACCCGATGACCGACCCGCCCGACACCGCCCTCGCCGACCGGCTCCTGCCCTGGTTCGCCCTGCACGCACGCGACCTGCCGTGGCGCGGCGTCGAGGTCACCGGGTGGGGCGTCCTGGTGAGCGAGATCATGCTCCAGCAGACCCCGGTCGTGCGGGTTGAGCCGGTCTGGCACGTCTGGATGACCCGGTGGCCGCGGCCCTCCGACCTCGCGGCGGCGCCGACCGCCGAGGTCCTGCGGGCCTGGGGCAAGCTCGGCTACCCGCGGCGGGCGCTGCGCCTGCAGGCCGCGGCCGCCGTCGTGGCGGCCGAGCACGGCGACGTCGTACCGCCCGACGTCGACACCCTGCTCGCCCTGCCGGGTATCGGGACCTACACCGCGCGGGCCGTCGCCGCGTTCGCCTACCGGCGGCGCTGCCCCGTCGTCGACACCAACGTCCGGCGCGTGGTGGCGCGCGCGGTGCACGGGCGCGCCGAGGCCGGCGACACCTCCTCCCGCGACCTCCCCGACACCGAGGCCCTCCTCCCGCTCGACGAGGCCGCCGCGGCGCGCACCTCGGCCGCGCTCATGGAGCTGGGCGCGACGGTGTGCGTGGCGCGGGGCCCGCGGTGCGCCGACTGCCCGGTCCTCGACGTCTGTGCCTGGCAGCACGCCGGGCGGCCCGCGCACGACGGCCCGATCCGCCGCGGCCAGCGCTGGGCCGGCACCGACCGCCAGGTGCGCGGCCGGCTGCTCGACGTGCTGCGCGACGCCCCGGGTCCCGTGGAGGCCCCCGCCCTCGAGGCGGCCTGGCTCACCGACCCCGCCCAGCGCGCCCGCTGCCTGGACTCGCTGCTCGTCGACGGGCTCGTCGAGCAGCTCGCCGACGGTCGCTTCGCGCTCCCGGGCGAGACACTCGACGCGTCGTCGTAGGGTCGAGGGCATGGCCGTCGTGAAGATCAATGCCATCAAGGTCCCCGAGGGCAACGGGGAGGAGCTCGAGCGCCGCTTCGCCGCCCGCGGCGAGGCGATCAAGGAGACCCCGGGCTTTCTCGGCTACGAGCTGCTGCGCCCCACCGCCGGGGACGACCGGTACTTCGTCTACACCCGGTGGGAGTCCGAGGAGGCGTTCGCCGCCTGGCGTGACGGCGGGGCGGCCGCGGCCGCGCACGCCGGTGAGCGCAAGCAGCCGGTGTCCTCGGGCGCCGACCTGATGGAGTTCGAGGTGGTGCTCTCGGTCGGGAAGGGCGGCGGGGAGTCCTGAGCGACCCGCGTCCCGAGGACCTCGCGCGGGCGGCCGAGCTGCTCGCCGGCGCGACGTCGCTCGTGGTCGCCGCGGGGGCCGGCATGGGCGTCGACTCCGGGCTGCCCGACTTCCGCGGCCCGGAGGGCTTCTGGCGCGCCTACCCGCCCTACCGCCGGCTCGGGCTGCGGTTCGAGGAACTGGCCGACCCGGAGCACTTCGACGACGACCCCGAGCTCGCCTGGGGCTTCTACGGCCACCGCCTCGCGCTCTACCGGGCGACGGTGCCGCACGCCGGGTTCGCCGTGCTGCGCCGCTGGTCGCAGCGGCTCCCGACGCGGGTGTTCACCTCCAACGTCGACGGCGCGTTCCAGGCCGCGGGGTTCGCCGCCGAGGACGTGACCGAGTGCCACGGCGCGATCGGCACCCTGCAGTGCTCCCGGCCCTGCCACGACGGGACGTGGCCCGCGGACGACGTCGTCGTCATCGTCGACGAGGCGACGATGCGCGCCGTGCCGCCGCTGCCGACCTGCCCCCGGTGCGGGGCCGTGGCGCGGCCGAACATTCTCATGTTCGGCGACGGTTCGTGGGTCCCGGGCGTGCACACGCAGCGGATGGCCGAGCACCGGGCATGGCTGCGCGCGCGGGACGCGGCCGGGGTCGCGGTGGTGGAGCTCGGCGCGGGCACCGCGGTGCCGACGGTGCGCCGCCACGCGGAGCTGGCCGCGGCGTCGTCGGGACGGCTCGTCCGGATCAACGTCCGGGAGCCCGAGGTGCGCCACGGGCACGGCGTCGGCCTGGCGGCGGGAGCGCGGATGACGCTGGAGGCGCTGGACGAGCGGGGCGGGCCGGGATCAGCGACGGATCATCCGTGACACCTGACGTCAGGATGAACCCTCCCTGACATCGGCCAGCCGGAGCCCCCGTGCCGCCGCGACCCGCTCGGCCTCCTCATCGAGCCCCGGCCACCCCCGCCGTCGGACGCCGTCACCGCGAGCGTGAGCTTCTTCCCCGCCGCCGACCCGGCCTCGTGCCAGTGGGGCGCGCCGCGGTGGGTCCAGGCGAGCTCGAGGCCCAGGTCCTCCGCACCCATCGGCGGCCCGGGCAGCCGCGCCGCGAGCACCAGCGCCGCGGTCGGCCCGGAGTGCTGGACCCCGAGCGCGAGGACCGCCGCAACCCCGTCGTCGTCGACCCGTCCCAACCCCTGCGCGGCGATCCGGAACGCGACCGCCTGCTCCTTGGTGACCGGCACGCCCCCGAGCCTTGACCGGCGTGGCGCTGGTTGCGGGCTTCGCGGTGTCGGCGCAGCTCGAGGCGGTCCGCGGCGGCGTCGTCGACCCCCTGCTCACCGACCAGGAGCAGGACGGCGTCCCGGACCGGCTGCAGCACACCGAGCAGCACGCCGTGGGAGGGTGACTGACATCCACTGTCAGGTGATGCGGTAGGACTGTGAGCTGTGCGCGCGAGCCGGCTGCTCTCCCTGCTGCTGATGCTGCAGTCGCGCGGGCGCATGACGGCGCGGGAGCTCGCCGACGAGCTCGAGGTCTCGATCCGCACCATCTACCGCGACATGGACGCCCTCGCCGAGTCCGGGGTCCCGGTCTACGCCGATCGCGGGCCGGACGGCGGGTACTCGCTGCTGGAGGGCTACCGCCCGCAGCTGACGGGGATGTCGGCCGAGGAGGCCGACTCGCTCGCCCTGGCCGGGATGCCGGGCGCGGCGGCCGAGCTCGGTCTGGGCCGGGTGCTCGCGGCCGCCCAGCTGAAGGTGCAGGCCGCGCTGCCGACCGAGCTGGCCGAGCGCTCGCGCCGCATCGCCGAGCGCTTCCACCTCGACGCGCCCGGCTGGTTCCGGGAGGCCGACCACGTCCCGACGCTCACCGGGATCGCCGATGCGGTGTGGAACCAGCGGGTGGTGCGGGTCCGCTACCGGCGGTGGGGCGACGAGGAGGTCGAGCGGGAGCTGGAGCCGCTCGGCGTCGTCCTCAAGGGCGGGGTCTGGTACCTCGTCGCTGCGCCGCACGACGGCGCCGACCCGCGCACCTACCGCGTCGCGCGCGTGCTGTCCCTCGAGACGTTGGACGCGCGCTTCGAGCGGCCCGAGGGCTTCGACCTATGGCGGTACTGGAACGCGCGGTCCTCCGAGCTCGCGGCCGCGCTGTACCAGGCCGAGGCGGCGGTGCGGCTCTCGCCGTGCGGGGTGGAGCTGGCCCCGGTGGTGCTGCGCCCGCACACGGCGCGGGCGCTCGCGGAGCGGGAGTGGCCGGTCGACGACGACGGGTGGACGTGCGCGGTGATCCCGATCGAGTCGATCGCGGCGGCCCGCTCGGAGCTGCTCGCCCTGGGCGGCGAGGTGGAGGTCGTGTCGCCGGCCGCGCTGCGGGAGCAGATGCGGGAGACGGCGACGGCGCTGGCGTCCCTGTACGGGCCGGGCTGAGCGCTCGTCACCGCGCGCTCCTCGGCCGGCCGCGCCGCCCGGCCCGCACGGAGACGACGACGATGAGCGCGATGGTCACCCACAGCGCGTACTGGTCGATCGTGAGCACGACGTCCACAGCCGCCTGCCCCAGCCCGTAGCCCAGGCCCGCGACGAGCCCGACGACGAGGGCCGACCCGATCGCGTCGAGCGCCAGGAAGGCCACGAGCGGCATCCCGGCGAGGCCGGCGAGCAGGAACAGCGGAACCGACGGGACCCCGGGCAGCGCGGCCGCGACGACCAGGATCGCGGTGGTCCAGGGCGGCCAGGACCGGACGCGTTCGACGAACCGCGTGGCGCGTCCCGGTGGGGTGAAGAAGCGCACCCCCTTTGCGCCCCAGCGACGGCCGGCCCACCAGAACAGCCAGTCGAACTTGATCATGCCGAGGACGCCGGCGGCGATCACGAGCCAGAGATCGGCACCGCCGATCCGGGCGAACGCCGCGGCCGCCCCGGCCGCCGAGAGGCTGCCGGTGACCACGCTGAGCGCCACCGGGTGCGTCGCCAGCAGGAACGGCCGCACCGGCAGGGTCAGCAGCATCAGGACGATGATCGCGAGCGTCGAGAAGATCAGGATCTTGTCGGCGCGGGCCATGGGGTGATCCCACGGCCGGATGTCCCGCCACTGCTGCTTGGCGGCCTCGATCTGCTCGGGCGTGTACTCGCGCCGGGACCACGGCCGCCGTCGGGAGGACGTCGGCGCGTCGGCGGGTGTCGTCCCCGCGTCGGGGCCCTCCGAGCTCCTGTCCCGCTGCGCCACGTGCGCTCTCTCCCCTGCAGCGGCGGCCGTTCCGCCGTCCGTGCTCGACGCTAGCGGAGGGGCGCGCGCGCGCTCGGAGATCCGGTCGGGGGCCGTTTCGAGCGAAGGGCACCTTCGGTCGAGTAGATCGACTGAAGGTGCCCTTCGCTCAACCACACCCGGCGCTCGGCGTTCCGGCGAGGGACGCCCACGGCCGATCTAGTCGACCGAAGGTGCCCTTCGCTCAGAAACCCGAGCCGGCCCCCACACACGACGACGCCCCGGCCACCACGAGGGTGACCGGGGCGCCGAGCGCTCAGGAGCGGATCAGCCGTCGGCCTGGTCCGACGTGCCCGCCGTCGCGACCTCCGGGGTGTCAGGCACCGGGGTCGGCTTGGCCTCGCCCCGGAACGTGAACGTCGCCGACTCGGGAGCCGCCTTCGTCACGCCCTTCTCGTCGGTCTCGGGGGTCCAGCCCTCGACGTCGACGAGCACGATCTGCCCGGGCTCGATCTCCCCGAACAGGATCTTCTCGGAGAGCTGGTCCTCGATCTCGCGCTGGATCGTGCGACGCAGCGGACGGGCGCCGAGCACCGGGTCGAAGCCGCGCTGGGCGAGCAGCTTCTTCGCGTTCTCGGTGAGCTCGATCGACATGTCCTTGTTCTGCAGCTGCTTCTCGGTGCGACCGATCATGAGGTCGACCATCAGCATGATCTCGTCCTCACGCAGCTGGTGGAACACGATGATGTCGTCGATGCGGTTGAGGAACTCGGGACGGAAGTGCTTCTTCAGCTCGTCCGTGACCTTGTTCTTCATCCGCTCGTAGTTCGAGCCGGTGTCCTGCCCGGACTGGAACCCGAGGCCGACCGCCTTCGAGATGTCCTGCGTGCCGAGGTTCGACGTGAACACGATGACCGTGTTCTTGAAGTCGACGATGCGGCCCTGACCGTCGGTCAGGCGGCCGTCCTCGAGCACCTGCAGCAGCGTGTTGTAGACCTCGGAGTGGGCCTTCTCGATCTCGTCGAAGAGGACCACGGAGAACGGCTTGCGCCGCACCTTCTCGGTGAGCTGACCGCCCTCCTCGTAGCCGACGTACCCGGGGGGCGCGCCGAAGAGCCGCGAGGCGGTGTAGCGGTCGTGGAACTCGCCCATGTCGATCTGGACGAGCGCGTCGTCGTCACCGAACAGGAACTCGGCGAGCGCCTTGGTCAGCTCGGTCTTCCCGACACCCGAGGGGCCGGCGAAGATGAACGACCCCGACGGCCGCTTCGGGTCCTTGAGGCCGGCCCGCGTGCGGCGCATCGACTGCGAGACCGCCTTGACGGCGTCCTCCTGGCCGATGATCCGCTTGTGGAGCTCGTCCTCCATGCGGAGCAGACGGGTGGTCTCCTCCTCGGTGAGCTTGAAGACGGGGATGCCGGTCCAGTTGGCCAGCACCTCGGCGATCAGCTCGTCGTCCACCTCGGCGACGACGTCGAGGTCACCGGACTTCCACTGCTTCTCGCGCTCGGACTTCTGGCCGAGGAGCTGCTTCTCCTCGTCGCGCAGGCGCGCGGCCTTCTCGAAGTCCTGCGCGTCGATCGCCGATTCCTTCTCGCGACGCACGTCGGAGATCTTCTCGTCGAACTCGCGCAGGTCCGGCGGCGCGGTCATGCGGCGG